>JBDNRM010000336.1:0-3232 GCA_047718615.1 Bacillus sp. (in: firmicutes)
ATATTAGATACGCATTTTTAATTCTTTAATCATGCTTTCTGCATATGAAAATCTTTGCAAGTCCGACACTATTTACTACTTCAAATCTTTAAAATTAGATAAAACTCTATTATCATAAACAATTTATTTTCACTCTTTTGCAAGTTGTTTTACCTCTTCTAGCTAGAGGAGACAGATTCCCATTAATTAACTATATAATGTTTAAAAGTTCATTTTTTATGACTCTGATTTCGTAATATCTATAATAGGATTTCATTTACTCCTCCTTCTTCTAAATAACAAGGGTATTAAAATATACTTTCTTTATTATATCAAACCTCAATTAAGGTAGCATACCCCATAATTTCTGAACTGGTATTTATTACCATAATTATTGCAGATGAATTGAGCCACTTATACGGAGTAAAGAGCCATCCTTTACAAAATGGAAAGCCTTATAAATAAAAACAAGAAAAACCTCTTGTGTAATAATGTTGCATGCAAACAGGCATGACATTATTATACAGGTGTTTTTTATGGCTAATGGTCGTAAGATTTTGGAGATGTATTTTGAAGCAGTCAGCTAAAGAAAGATTAATTCTAACAATGGGTATTCAAGGGATACAGTTTCAGATGTCGTTCAACGTACTAAGAAATTTGGTGAGATGAGATAAGCTTGAGCGATACAATAACCAATCCATGGCTAGAAGCGATTCTCTTTCCAGAGAAACAAACTGTTTGTAACCGTCAAGTAATATTTTACGTTTTTTGCTAAATAGCTTTTTACACTTTTGCTTTACTAAAATATATGTTGTCTATTTTTCATGCGGTAGCTATCACCATCCATATGAACTACCTCCACTCGATGTAATAGTCGATCTAGAATTGCTGTTGTTATGCCTTGGTCCCCCATCAATTCACTCCATTGTTCAGGACTTTTATTAGACGTAAGAATAATAGAACTTCGTTCATATAGGTGATTTACTAGCTGAAAGAATAGATTTGCTTCGCGTTGGTCCATCGCCATGTACATTAGATCATCAATTATTACTAAATCAGAAGACTGAATCCTTTTTATTTGCACTTGTGATTTATGTGTAAACTCTTGTGTCTTTAATAGCTGAATCAATTCTCCCATGGTCACAAAGTAAACTTGGAATCCCCTTTGAATTGCTTCCACTCCCAATCCTATTGTTAAAAAGGTTTTACCTACTCCAGGTGGACCTAATAATATCAAATTATATTGTTGTTCTAACCAACTAAGCTCTTTTAACTGCATTAACTGTCGTTCTGTTATGGCTGCTTGCTCTTCCAACTTGAATTCACTTAGTGTCTTTATATAAGGGAATCGAGCCCACTTCATTCGTCGTTCGATGCTCTTTACTTCACGCTTATTTAGTTCAAATACTGTAACTGCTTCTAAAAATTCTAAATAGGTCCATCATGCTTTTTCAGCTTCACGAAGGAGCTGAGGTAGCTCCCCCGCGGTTTCAGACAAGCGTAACTGTCGAAAATAACCTTGTAATTCTTTTACTGTATGATTCATCAAATATGCCCTCCTAAAATACTTGTATAGGTACTTAGAGAGCGTGTCGTGACATTATATTTATGGTTAGATAATGTTGACTCGCCAATATTATCATTCGTTGCCTCTGTGACGTGAACGGTATTTTTTAAATAATCCACTACATCCCTAAAATCATTCGCACTAAATAATTTTTCCTTCACACAAATGGAAAGAGCTTGATGAATGAATGCTGCATCTTTCTTTATGACAGAAAGAAGAATAGCTAATTGATCTCGGCGATAACGATTATACTTAAGGCAAACTTCATCTAAAAATACATTCGCATCCTTTTGCTTTTCAAAATGAGTAAGGATTGTTTGTTTCATTTCATTAATTCCTTTAGAGCGGTCTCTGCTATGACTACGATTCTTAATCAATTTCCCTTTTTCGTTACTAATCGGATGCTCAGCTATCCGCTCCCCATCAAGTTGCTTGCGAATAATCAATGTATCTGGTGTATCTGGATATTCTTTTTTTATCTCTAAGAACACCTGGTTGTTAGGAAGTGAACCATATGTTCCTAACGGTAACGAATAACGATTTGATTCAAAACGAATCGTATTGTCCTTACCAATATTCCTTGTTATACTGTTAGTATGGTTACTTTCATTTGAAAGTAGAGGAGAGACTGGTAGTAAGTGTTGCTTTTCGACGAGAAACACTTCTATTGGTCTCTTTTTGGTCGTATTGTGTACATTAAAATTGCCAGTACGTTCTAACCATTGTAAAGCACGGTGATTCCAATCTTCGATTTCTTTAAAAACTCGGCTATCTGCAAAATTTCCTTTTATGTATTTCACCACATTTGCTGGCTCAATCTATCCGCAATATTCAAGAACTTCTTTGGACACCTCAAATGTGAGATGCCTTGCTTTGGTTCACCACAAACCTTAGAGGAAGTTCAACAAGCCGTATCTGACTACATTACTTATTATAACGAATTACGTATTACAAAACAAATACGGCATGAGTCCTCAAGAGTACAAGAATCATGCCGCATAAGCGTCAGTATTTTTTTACTGTCTACTTGACAGGTACTAGTTCAGGTGTGACATTTTTTTATATGGAGGTATTTTTTTATGATCCATTATCATAAGATATTGGAATTACACAATGAGGGAATCAGTTTTAGAGGCATCGCTGCAAGTACTGGCAACTCTCGTCAAAAAGTAACAGAGATTGATTATCCATATCGCTGAAAAGAAGGGATTAGCCTGTCCGTTAGACGAAGAAATGACAGATAAATGGATTGAGGAATTTATCTATCCAGAAAAGACTTTGGAGGGGTCAGGACGACAATCATTGAACTTTGATTATATTCAATTCATGAAGAATTGGCCAAGCCTAACGTAACACTTTCTCTACTTCATCATGAATATTCCTCTTTGCACCCGTCCATGAACAATTTGCTTTCACTATAGATAAACATCTCTTTATCTGCATATTCACAAATCATTAACAAAATCCATGCCGTAGCATGTGTCGCCCCTTCGTTATCTATTACATAATAGGAAAAAAAGGAGGAGAGCAGGGACTAATTTCGGCAACTAGAATGAAACATTGTTAAATTTATCTGAAAATCCAATCTATAAAATCTTTTTTCCCAATCGACAAAAGGAGATATCCCCCATACAGTCACTATTCTCAACTTTCCTCTTTACAAAAATAAAAACCAACGAAAAGGAG
>JBDNRM010000337.1:0-3096 GCA_047718615.1 Bacillus sp. (in: firmicutes)
TCAAAAAGTGTTTTTTACTTTTAGAGGCTGGAGGTTATCTTTCACAGGGGCTAGGGCACTGACCGGCTAAATACGCCACGTCCTGTGGCAACGCCGGCACTTGTACATCCTGTACGGCGAAGCTAGACAGCCTTCACATTTCAAAAAATATATACTTCCTCACCTTTTAAAAAACTAGCCTCCCATTTTATTGTTCTAAACCGAGTAACATCAAGACTTGCAAACGAATTTGATGGTGCGAAGTTTGAGTAGTTAAGTATAAAAACTAGGTTGTTCCATTGCGCTACAAACACTCGTTTTCCGCTGGGAGGAAGCTGAGACCCTGCAGGCCAAGGACCGAATTGGCAAAAGCCGAGCCCCACGGAAAGCGAAGTGTATTCAGGCTACGGGTGATTACCACAAACCTTCTTTTTTACATGAATAAAAAACACAAATAATGATACGAAATATTTTTCACATCTTCGTATCATGGTTCGGGTTTATCTTCGACTGGAATACTTATGTCCCAGCTTCTTTTCTTATAACTTTTCTTTAGAGAAACGTATAAATTCTCTTGATACTTTGGATAACTGCTTATCATTTTTCCAAACAATCGAGAGATTCCAATTAATCTTAGGATTAGATAAATCTATGGCTCTTACATCTGCAGTCAAATCAGCAGATGTACTTTCTGGTAATAATGTTATTCCCAAGTTAGAAGCTACCAACTCTTCAATAAAATCTAATTGAGAAGTTTCTGAAATAATTCTTGGCTCAAATCCTTCATCCTTGCATGCTGTAATAATACGCTCTCGAAGGGAAAAATCTTGATTGAACATGATAAAAGATTCTTCTTTAAGTTCTGCCAAAGAAATCACTTCTTTATTAGCAAATAGGTGAGAATAAGGCACAATCAGCTTTAATTCCTCGTTAACAAAAGAATAATAATCCAATAACTCATGATTTTCCGGCCCTACAACGACTCCAAGATCCAATTGATCATTTAAGACATTTTCTTCAATTCGCTTTGATCCGTCCTCTACCAATTGAAAAGTTATCTCTGGATATTCTTTATGAAAAGAAGCAATTAATTGGGAGAAAAAAACGGAATTAACAATGGAGGGGAGACCAATTCGTATATGCCCCTTTTTTAAGCTATGCAAATTATCCATTTCTTCCTTCAGTAGTTGAAATTGCTTGTCAAATACAAGTGCATGTTTATAAAGGATGCCACCAGCCTCCGTTAACGCTAGTTTTTTTCTGGAACGAATAAAAAGAGAAACACCCATTTCTGCTTCCAAGGATTTAATGATTCTGCTGACTGCTGGCTGTGTAATATATAATTTATTTGCCGCGCTTGTAAAGCTGCCAGAACGAGTAACTTCTATAAAATATAGCAAATGCTTCATTTCCATATTTTCACCTTCTTCTAACTTATTTTGATATAGGTTACCATATTATTTTGTTACTTGCTTCTATTTTACTAGTTTACAGCTTGAATTTTAATAAACCTAAGATTATTTTGCTTTCCCATAAACTAGATTTATTTTATTTCATAAAGAAATATGAATAGCTAGTAGAAGTGAAAAAATAGGTAAATCTATTTATAAACCTATTTAATGAATATAAGGACAGGTTCTTCCATTCCTTTTATTGCTAAACACTCATCTAAGTTGAAAAATTTTATCCTTTCTAACCTTTTAAAAAAAGAGCTAGGATGAATTCCTAAGCTCTTCATTACATATAGTAACTGTCCTTATTATCTATATTCTATGATTCCATAACTCTCCATTTAAGCTACTTCAGGTTTTTTCAAAGAATCAATACATGCCTCTGCTTTTTTTTCATCAAACTGTCCTTCCCATTTGCAAATAAAAACAGTGGCAACACAATTTCCAGTTAAATTAACAGCAGTACGCGCCATTTCTAAGATACGGTCAATACCCGCAATAAAAGCTAATCCTTCAACTGGAATGCCTACTGAACCAAGAGTGGCTAACAATACCACAAAGGATGTACCTGGAACAGCTGCAATTCCTTTTGAAGTGAGCATTAATATAAGCATCAATGAAATTTGCTCTGCTATGGATAAATGAATTCCATACATCTGTGCGATAAAAAGCGATGCTAACGCTTGATATAACGTCGCTCCATCTAAATTAAACGTGTATCCTGTCGGCAAAACAAAGGACGTAATCCCTTTTGGACATCCATATGACTCCAGCTTTTGCATGACTCTAGGCAAAACTGTTTCAGAGCTTGCTGTAGAATAGGCAAGCAAAAGCTCATCTTTTACTAAACGCAACAATGGAACCAATTTGATTTTTGCTATTTTACAAATTAAACCAAATACTACTACCACTAAAAATAACATACTTGCATACACTAGCAATGCAAACTTCCCAAGAGGAATAAGAGAAGCTAATCCAAATTTAGAAACGGTTATCCCAATTAACGCAAATACTCCAAATGGCGCTATTTTCATAATTTGGTTTGTTACCCAAAACATTGTATCTGCAACGCCTTGGAAAAAAGCTAATACAGGCTTCCCTCTTTCTCCGATTGCAGCGACGCCTATTCCAAATAAAACGGAAAAGAAAACAACTGCCAGCATATCACCTTGGGCAAAAGCATTAAAAATATTGGTTGGAATAATATTAACAAATGTGTCCATAAAACTATGTTCTTCCACATTTTTTGTTGTTTCTACATAAGAAGAAATATCGCTTTTAGAGAGGTTCTCCATATCAACCCCTGCTCCAGGCTGAAAAATATTCCCGAACAATAAGCCTAAGATAATAGCAACTGTTGTAACAATTTCAAAATATAGAACAGTCTTAAATCCTAACTTCCCTATCTTCTTTAAATCTCCAACACCTGCAATACCTGCAATAATGGATGCAATGACGATAGGCAGCACGATCATTTTAATAGCGTGCATAAATATATCAGCAATAGGCTGTAAATAGGTGGATACAGATGGATTATCGTAGTAAACAGCACCGACAATAATCCCAAGTATTAATCCTATGAATATCTGAACAGCTAAAGAAAATCTTAATTTTTTCATATTTTCACTCCTAAACAAAATATTTCATAATTATTATAAAACGGAAT
>JBDNRM010000338.1:0-3076 GCA_047718615.1 Bacillus sp. (in: firmicutes)
CATAAGTATCCATTGTTAACTAACCTTTCAAAGCTTTCAGAAATGGAACGAATGATGGTTATTCTTCGTTATCATAAAAAATATTCCATAAAAAAAATGGCCAAAATCTTTTTTTTATCACCAAGAAAAATAAGAGGTCATTTACTTCATGCTATTCCAATTTGGATTGAAAACAACCCTTTGATTGTTTTAGAGCAGCTTTCTAATTTATTTCAAGCAGAAATAGATGCGCTGCAATTGAATCATAAGCCAATTGAAAAAATAAATAAACAATTCATAATTGATCAACCTAAAGGCGTTTCCAAAAAGAAGTTATATTATTGCAGTGCATGTATTGCCTTATTTCTTTTTTTCGGAGGCTCCATGGATAATGCTTTACTTTATAAAACAAGAGCAAGTGAAGGACCAGATATCTTAAAGATTTATAAAGAAGGTACATTACCACAAATTGTTGACGAAAAATTAAAAAAAATCGGCTTTTCTGATTACAATGTATATGCAAACTATATGGAACGCTCGTTTTCAATTAATACTTCAAATAAAAAAGTGAACGAAGAAAAGGAGCAAATTACTTCTATAGTAGCTTCAGTTTTACAAGAACAGCATTTTGATTATACGGTGCAATTTGAATATTATGAACCATATGAAGAAGATGAAACATCAATAGATTCTGAGGCAAAAAAATTAGAGGAGGTTCACAGAAAAATCGAGAAAGAAGCAAGTGAAAGAATGGATTTTGATTCTCAGTTTACTTCTTTTTATTTCGATGGGGAAAAATGGGGGGCATGGGTACCTGATGATATAAGTGATGCAAAGTTAGATAAGAATAGAAATACGTTGAAAACCATTATAAAAAAGTATGGAGAAAATGAAAAAATTTCTTTTCATTATTATAATAAAAAAGAATTGGAAGCAGAGCAAAGATGGTATCAGCTATTCGAGTATATAACAGAAGGGATAGCGAAAAATCCTCAATATCTATTTAAATCGCTGGAGTTAGATTACATAAATGGAGTTATCCAAGTGAATATTAATACAAACTATTTTTTTGAAGATAAAGGGAACGAACCAATTGTTCGTGAAATAAAAAGGGGAATAAATGCTTTTCTACAAGCTAAGGAAATAAAGGAAATCATTAATGAGGATAAGTATGAGATAAATATCCTTGCTGCTTCTGGAAATAAATTAAAAGAAGAGTAAATGAACTAGTTAACAGCTGGAAACTTGAGGATTCTTCTCATTTTAAGCAGAAAAAAAATCAATAGAGAGTAGACAAAGTATTCATAAACACTTTGTCTACAGGGAAGATCTATCTATTTATGTGAAGCATTCTTTTCTTCTAAAAATTCTCCAAGTTCATCATCTAATTCTAGATATTCATCAGCAGAGGAGAATTCATCATCTTCTTGAGTGATTTGAAAAAAGTTAAATAATTGTTTGATCATCATTAATCACCTTTATATTTTATGTTTTTATAACAATTAGGATGTCCGTCAGTGCTAGTTCTTATACGAAAAAAAAGGGAATAATGCGAGGGATTTGTAGCGAATGTCCATTTGGAAAAATATTGGTACATTAAGATTTCTAATGCTGAGAGGAAATCAGGAGTTATAGTAATAGCTAAGAATGGGATGAGCTTACAATAGAAACGGTTTATAGGAAAAACTTTCTTTTGAAAGAACGAAACTATATATGTTTTTGTATAAATGGTTATAATAGCGGCAATAATGCATAGATGTTAACCAACGTTTTTTTAAAATAAGAAAGTATAAAAGTTTTCCACTTAGATTAGTGGCTAGCGCCAGCAGCCAGCCATTGTGAATATTGTCTCTTATCTCTAAAAGTAAAGAACTCTTTTTAAGTCAAGAGAACATTTTTCTTCGAGGCTAAACAAGGCGCTTGCGCTTTTCTATTGTCTAGCTCCAGCGCCTAGCCCCTGTGAGTATTGCCTCCAGCCTCTAAAAGTAAGAAACACTTTTTGAGTCTGGAGAACATTTTTCTTCGAGGCTAAACAAGGCGCTTGCGCTTTTCTTATGGTAAAATATATTCAATAGTCAGGCTTTATAGACTAAATGAAGGTGAAGGCAGTGGAGTGGATTGACAAGAAGAGAAAAGGTTGTTGTGTTGATAGGTCCAACAGCTGTTGGTAAGACGAAATTAAGCATTGAATTAGCGAAACGTTTTAATGGTGAAATCATTAGCGGTGATTCCATGCAGATATATAAAGGGATGAATATAGGAACAGCAAAAATTAAACAAGAAGAAATGGAAGGAATCCCACATCATCTTATTGATATTATAAATCCAGATGATAGTTTCTCTGTTGCTGAATTTCAAACATTAGTCAGAGAAAAAATTTCCGAAATTACGAATCGAGGAAAAACTCCATTTATTGTTGGGGGAACAGGCTTGTATATTCAATCTGTTTTGTATGATTATCAATTCCAAGAAACACCAACAGATCATCATTATCGAAAAGAGCTGGAATCTCTAGCAGAACAAGAAGGATCGAAAGCAATTCATGTTTTATTAGAAAAGGTAGACAGCGAGGCTGCAAGCAAAATTCCACATCAAAATGTTCGGCGGGTTATCCGAGCACTAGAAGTGTTTCATGTAACAGGAAAAAAAGCTTCAGAGTGGCAGAAGGAACAGAAGAAAGAACTATTATACGATGCAGCGATAATAGGTTTAACAATGGAAAGAGAACTATTATACAGCCGGATTAATGAACGAGTAGAAATAATGGTAACAGAGGGACTTATAGAAGAAGTGAACTATTTTTATCAGTTAGATTTAAGAGATTGTCAAGCGATTCAAGCGATAGGCTATAAGGAATTGTATAAATATTTTGATGGTTTTCTTTCATTGGATGAAGCAATTGACGAATTAAAACAAAACTCAAGGCGTTACGCCAAAAGGCAATTAACTTGGTTTCGCAATAAAATGAGTGTAAAATGGTTTGATATGACAGATAGTGTAAGAAACCGTGACATTAGAAAAAAAATAATGGAAATTTCGACATATCTGGAAGGAAAGCTTTAATTAAAAATAGAATACATACTATTAGAGAGAAAAG
>JBDNRM010000339.1:0-3063 GCA_047718615.1 Bacillus sp. (in: firmicutes)
ATCCCGCGTTTCTTCGGATAAATCCGCGTTCCTCCGAATAATCCCGCGTTTCTCCGGATAAATCCGCGCTTCACCCGATAATCCGCGTTTCTCAAAAAAATTCTGCTTTCCTCTCAATAATCCGGCAAACATAAGATAAAGATAATTCTCCCACGCTGCCAAGCAAACAAACGAAAACCGCCCTATTCCAAGTGGATGGAATAGGGCGGTTTAAAAGAAAGCCTAGTGAAATTTACCCGTTAACGACCGTTCCGCCATTAACGTGAATGACTTGACCGCTTACATAGGATGCATCTTCACTTGCTAAATAAACATAAGCCGGAGCAAGCTCATTTGGTTGTCCTGCACGTCCGAATGGTGTGTTAGCACCAAATTGTTCTACTTGCTGACTATCAAATGTAGATGGAATTAAAGGAGTCCAAATCGGTCCTGGAGCGACACCATTTACACGGATTCCTTGTTTGGCAAGTGATTGAGATAAAGAGCGAGTAAAGGCTGTTATTGCACCTTTAGTCGAAGAGTAATCAAGCAATGTTTCATTACCTTTATAGGCTGTAATAGATGTTGTATTAATGATGCTGTCACCTGATTTAAGATGGGGCAATGCTGCTTTGGATAAATAGAACTGGGAAAAAATATTCGTTTGGAATGTTTTTTGCAGCTGTTCTGCGGAAATATCCAGCAAACTTTGCTGTGGATGTTGTTCGGCTGCATTATTTACTAAGATATTAACTGTGCCATATTCAGCAACCGTTTTTTCAACAACTGATTTACAGAAGTTTTCATCTCCAACATCTCCAGCTAGAGCTAAACATTTTACACCCTCAGCTTCGACTAGTTCTTTTGTTTTTTGGGCATCATCATGTTCATTTAAATAAACAATTACTACATTTGCTCCTTCTTTTGCATAATAAATACTGACAGAGCGACCAATTCCGCTATCGCCGCCTGTTATAATAGCAACTTTTCCTTGAAGTTTTCCAGAACCTTTATAATTTGGATTTACATCTGTAGGAACAGGATTCATCTCCGTTTGAATGCCTGGCTGTTGATTTTGATGTTGTGGGGGGAAATTTTTATTTTGATTATTGCTGCTCATGCTTCATTCACTCCTTAAAGGTATGTTCATATTCTTTTATTTTTCCCTAGAAAAAATAATTAAACATGGAAAAATAAGGAGGGGTTAATTGGTTTTTATAAATTTCTCAAACTTCGCAGTTATAAATTCCTCCTTATGAAGTTCCATAAGTTGGTAAGTTGGTTTAGAGAAAGGCAGGCAAAGATAAAAAACTCTTCCAGCTTCATTAGATGGAAGAGTAATAAAGATATTTCTTAACGATAATTAACAAATTGAACATCTACTGTAATTTTTGACTCTCTTACAGCAGCGATAACTTGCTGAAGGTCGTCACGGCTTTTGGCAGTAACACGAATTTGATCATCCTGCACTTGGCTTTTCACTTTTAATCCGCTATTTTTAATAAGCATATTAATAATCTTAGCGTTGTCTTTATCAATGCCTTGTACTAGTTTTGCCCGTTGACGAACAGTTCCCCCAGAAGCACCTTCTACTTTACTGTAATCAAGATTTTTAATTGGAATGGAACGTTTGATCATTTTACTAATTAATACATCTTTAAGCTGTTCTAATTTATATTCGTCGTCTGAGACTAACACTAGTTCTTCTTTATCTAGTGTGATATCGCTTTTGCTCCCTTTAAAATCATATCGATTCTGAATTTCCTTTTTCGCAATACTGATTGCATTCGTTACTTCTGACATATCTACTTTTGAAACAATATCAAATGAACTTTCTTTTGCCATCATTTACCTCCTGTAAGGTCAACCAATTACTATTTTGTAAAAAGGACCACATTTCTTTTATGTTTGTATTATAGTAAAATATAGCCGTTTAATAAAGCATAGTGCTAGTAGAGTTTTGAGAAGGGAATAAAACAAGCTTCCTTAACTAGTCATTTTGCTTATAAAAAGGCTACAACAGATTCTTTTCTAGTTCCTCAAAACTATAACCATATACGTTATAAATTATAAATTATCTGGGAGTATTTCTTATTTGACTGCAATTGTTTTATAGGTATTTTCCCTCTTGGAAATGTAGGTTGCTCATCGGAGTTATTTTTTTATTTTATGAACGTTTTCAGGTTCTCATTGCCCTGAGAAGTGGGTAAAATACATCGAAATGATGGCATAGAAAAGCCAAGAAACGTGGAGAAAAAGACAAAAAGAGAGGGATTTCTAATCTCGAATCGCTGTTGTGGTAGCTCAAGACCGAAACGGTAGTGTGATTGCTCTGCTCGTAAAGCAGGAACTGGGCGTGTCAAAAATCCAATAGTATTACGGTTGAGATGATAAGAAGAGCGTAAAAAAAGATCACATACGAAGTCTTAATTAAAATGTGAATCAACTAATTCAATTAATTTAACTGTCAACTCTTCTGAAACCGTGTAAATGGTATGGTTGTCTTCCGTTTTCATAAATGTACTTCTTTCTCCTTCATCGCCTACCCATAAATACAAACTTTGATTATTATCTTTGTCATATATGACTTCCAAATAAAATTCGGGGTCTGACAAATTTACTTCACCAGGTTCTATTACTGCACTAGAAAAGACGTTTTGAAAAAATTTGAGGGATTCATTGTCATCAAGGGTAATTTCGTCAAAACCTTTTGCTTTTGAAATAGCGATGCTTTTAAAATTGCTGTCTATTGAAAGATTTTCAGAAAGATTATTTGTTGTTTCATTAGTGATATTGTCTTTCGATTGGCACCCCAAAAGAACCAAAGACAAAGAAGCAAAAGATAACGCTATAAATAGTGTTTTTCTCAAATATAGCACCTCCTAAAGTTTGATTTATTAAATTATTCTAATTAGACGAGCGAATACCTAAGTTTCAATAAACAACTATTTAAAAACCACAATCTTTACGAAAACAGCCTTCAATTAAAATCACATACTTGGATTATAAATAGCCTTCAATTAAAATCACATACTTGGATTATAAATAGCCTTCAATTAAAATCACATACTTGGATTATAAATA
>JBDNRM010000340.1:0-3058 GCA_047718615.1 Bacillus sp. (in: firmicutes)
GTATTTATATTTTAATTCATCAACTACTTTGAATTTGCATCTTTTCCCTCCTTGTGTAGAATTTGTAAGTACTTTTTTAGAATTTCATTTTCCATTTCTAGCTCTCGAATAACATAGTCTTTATCCAAATCAGGATGATTTCTAAATTTTGGTTTCAGTCCTACTTCACCATAAATATTATATTGTTCTATCCATTTATAAATGTAATCTGGATCTGTTACATCAAATTGTTTCGCAACCTTTAATACACTTTCTCCTGCCAATACCTTTTGCACTGCCTCCAATTTTAATTCAAACGAATAACGCTTATAACTTCTTTGTTTGGGCATGGAAATCACTCCTTTTAAGATTCATTATGGTCATGATTTCCGAATTTAAACTGTTAACTATAAGGGGCGCAATCTACAGTGACGACCCGAAGCGGATCGAAATTTGTCGAAGCCTGATAGAGAGTCTTAATTTTTGAGCTTTTCTCATGTTAGGTTAGTAGTTTTATATGGGGGAGAATTGATTTCTTTACTATACGAATAATGAATAAATAGTAGCTGGATACAACGAGGGCTCCTTTAAAGAGGGGGTCTTTCTTTGTGTTTTGATGAATATCTGGTGTTTTTTCTTTTTCCCCTAAGCATTTTTTACTTTTGCGGTCGATTTGGGCTTTTTTTTGTTTCTTTTTCCTTTAAACTTGCTGTTATTGCTTTCGCTGGTTCTTTCTTTTTTCGGTACATTGAGGGTACCTAGGAATAACAAGAAAAGTGCTTTTCTAAAAGGATAAAACAATGAAGCCTGCTAGTTTTGAAGAGTTAGTGGAACAATATACACCAATGATTCAGCATATGATCAAGAAATTGTCGATTTTCAAAAATAAAGGAGAATTTTTTCAAATTGGATTGATTAGCATTTGGGAAGCAAGTCATACTTTTCAGCCGGAGAAAGGTAAATATAGCAGCTACCTCTACCGACATATGTGGGGAAGATTTGTGGATGAATTGAAGAAACAAACAAAAGAGCAGGAACGATATATTCATCCAGAAGAAGAGTTTTGGTTAATGGTCGAAAGTCCTGTCCTTTATTCAGAAGAAGAATATAGCATTAGACAGCTGTGCAAGCCATTAACCGAATGCCAAACAAAATGGGTCATCTACACGATTATCCAACAAATGACAGTGAAAGAGATTGCCGAGAAGGAACAGGTGACACCATCTGCAGTAAAAGGGTGGAAGAAGGGTGCGATGGATAAGCTGCGTATGGTGTTGGGGAAGTAAATCTACGGTCACAGTGATGATCCGAAATTTGTCAAAGATTGATAAGTTAGCAGCGTACAAACGTAAGAAAATAAAGTAAAAGCCCCATCTTTTAGGCGAAATGTTCTTAAAGAGGGGGGCTTTATATAGTTCCATACTTACTCTATTACTTACATTCACTATTACTTGATAACGATATTACCAACATATTGAGCAGTTCCTCTATCATTATTAACTTCAACTACAATCATATATTCGCCTTTTTCTGTCGGTAACTGGAAAATTTGTTTATCTTTTTGATAGTCTAAATCAATTTTGTTTTCGTTTTGTTGAACAGAAATATTTATCCCTTTTGGATCAAATTGTCCATCTTTTAATGTTAATTCTACTAGCTGTTTAGAATTAAGCTCCATCGTGGTTTGCTCTTTTGCTAAGGATAGAATATCGCTTTTCTAAACTTGGATTAGATTTTGTTTTTCAATGGCAATGACAGATTGACGAGTAATTTTAACGGCTAATGCAAATTCTTCTTGTGAAATGTCACGAAGTACACGAAAATGTTTGACTTTATTGGTTATCAAAGTTAACCGCCTTCTTTTGTATATTGCTTACGTTAATTTTAACCAATTTTTGGATATGTGTATATAAAACTTTACTTTTGAGTTAGTATCAACATTCTTAAATATATGCTGCAAGGATTTTTTGTTCGGTAGGATAAATACTTATGGGGTTTTTAATCAAACTTTATTTTGAAGCTGGGATACGCTGAGCATATCATAGTTAGTCAGACACTAGAGACTAATTCAATGGAAAAAATACTAAAAAATAGAAAATGTTTATGCTAAAAAGAACCCTACTACCACGCTAAGGTGTAAAATGATAAACTATTATTTAAGTTATCGAAGAGAAATACAGATAACAATTTTACCGTAAACTAACAATAGCCATTAAGCCTGTCGTGAGGAGAAGATGAATGTCAAACATGTTATTATATGAAAAAATCGCAAGCATTTTAGAAGATGAGATTAATAATGGAAAGTACAAAATAGGGGAAAAGCTTCTATCAGAAAGGGAATTATCGAAACGATTTAATGTAAGTAGAAATATTATTCGAGAGTCAGTGAAACTTTTAAAAGAAAAGGGGTTAGTGAATGTCGTACAAGGAAAAGGGAGTTATGTTACTAACCGTAATAGTGAGAATTTGATTAGCAGTATTAAACGAATTATGAAACATAATAATGGAAAGCTGCAAGATATTGTAGAGATTCGGGAAGTGCTTGAACAGAAAATAGTTGTATTGGCTGTTGAAAGAGCAACTGATGAGCAAATTCTAAAGTTGGAGCAGATAGTGCTACAAATGGAACAAGAAATGGACTATTCGAAACAGATGACTACTTTGGATCTCGAATTTCATAGTACATTAGCTAAATGTACTCATAACCCACTTTTTCTTGAATTAATGAATTCTATATCAGTTCTGTTAGATGAGTCTATTCATTTATTAATGATGCTTTTTCCACAAACCAAAAAAAATGTCATTATTCAGCACGCTCAAATTGTGGAAGCAATTAAAAAAAGGGATAAGGAACAAGCAATCAAGGTGTTTAGTCAACACTTAAAATTAGTTCGCAAAGAAATGGAGCAGGCTTCCTTTTTATTGAAAAGAGAGCTTTAGTCATTTGAAAGTAGTGTTTTTGATAGCGGTTTAGCACAAAAATAATTAATGTAAGATTATTCGACAACTATCTGTAAAATAGTATAAAAATTCTGTATTTTTAGAAAAATAAATTGAATTATTACCATAAACATAATAT
>JBDNRM010000341.1:0-3056 GCA_047718615.1 Bacillus sp. (in: firmicutes)
TTTTCTCTATTTTAATTTGAATAGTTTAAAAGATTTTAAGCAATAATAAGGAGTAAAAAGTGTGTATATCCTCGAATACAAATGAACCTCCAAACAAACAGGATGCTCTTTTGAGAGGTGTCTATTACGATCTCTGCTCAGATGGTGTGACCGATAACTGGGGAATGTTGAATCGGCTTCCCATACAGAAAGTTTCGGAAAAGCAAATAAACTTATGCTTAAAAAGTGCTATTTTGTGCTTTTAAAACATAAGTTTTGGTGTTGATTCTTAAAATCTGTTGTAAATTTTACCTTTTGGGTTTGCGATATAGCTATTTTACGTTATGATAGGGGAGGTCTGTTCTTTCAAAACTACTGAAGATATAAGCAATATGAGAGGTGAAAAAGATGTCGTTCTTTTCTAAAGATCGGTTATTTTTATTAGTTAAACTGTTATTTCCAATTACTTTATTGTTATTGGTTTCATTAGAACTGCGAGAAATGTTTTTATCAATAGATACGAACTTATTAATGAAGTATTTAGACAAGCTAAGTCCTGTTTCCATCCTATATATAGTGGTTGGTGGATTTATAGCGATATCTCCTATGTTATTTTATGATGTTATTTTAAGGAAACAGTTACAAGTAAGTATCCCGATAAAAAGTTTAAGCAAGTATTCCTTAATAAGTAATTCATTTTCCAATTTACTTGGTTTTGGAGGCTTAATTGGGGTTGCTTTAAGAAGCTTTTTTTATAAAAAGTACGAAGCTGATAAAAGAGTACTCCTTAAAGGAATTGCATCTGTAACCTTGTTTTATTTATCAGGGATCAGCATTTTTGCGTGGCTTGTTTATTTTGACGGCTGGGACATGCCTTTAATTAAAAACCATCATTTCTTATTTATTTCAGTTGTGATTGTCAGTTTAATATTCCCAATGATAATTGCTGGTTTTTTTATTAAAAAGACGAAATTACATACGTTGATTAATTCGCCAAAGCTTGCAGTTCAGTTAATTGCAGCCTCTTTGGCAGAATGGCTGTTCGTTTTTCTATATTTATATTCATTGGCTTGTTTGATGCAATTACCTGTTTCAACATGGGATTTTTTGAAAATTTTCTTAATAGCTGTTAGTGCAGGAATTGTTAGCATGATTCCAGGTGGGATTGGAAGCTTTGATTTAGTATTTTTATGGGGATTCGATTATTTAGGAGTTTCTACTGAAAAGTTAATTGTCGTACTTCTTTTATATCGGATAGGATATTATTTTGTGCCATTCTTAGCAGGAATTCTTTTGTTTTTTCGAGACTTGTGGAAAAAATGGAATACTTATTGGAATGATATTCCAAAAACAATTACGGAGAATATCAGTCATTTTTTTCTAACTATTTTAGTATTTGCTTCAGGAATAATCCTTCTAGTTTCAGCTGCATTGCCTGGCATTTTGACAAGACTGCAAATTTCGCAAGAATTATTAAGTATGGAGGTGATGAATTTTACCCACCATGTTTCCGTTGGTACTGGGTTTGTTCTTTTAGGTCTTGCCAGAGGAATAGAGTATAGAGAAAAAAGAACATATCACCTTACATTATTCGTTCTTGGAATTGCTGCGATATCGACCTTTTTAAAAGGTTTGGATTACGAAGAGGCATTAGTCCTTGTCAGTGTTATTATTTTGCTCGTTTTATCGAAGGGGAGATTTTATCGAGAGAGTTTTGTTTTAACATGGGGGAAAATTATTTTTGACATTTGTGTCATAGCTCTATTTACATTTGGATACCTTTGGTTAGGGTACTTAAGCTTACCTTCAAGCCATCATAAAGTTCCATCATTTATTGCACCATATGTATTATTAAATGCAGAAAGTTTATTTGCTAGTGCTGCTATTGGACTCTTTATTGCCTTTATGATTATAATGCTAGGATATTTTATTAAAAAGCCGAAAAATTGGGTGAAAGTCCATTCTAAAACTGTGGAAAATGAGATTATTGATCATCTAAATACGTATAAAGGCACAACAGTGTCTCACTTAATCTTTTTACATGATAAATATGTAATTTGGAGTAAGAATAAAAAGGTTTTATTTTCCTATCAAACATATGCTGATAAATTGATTGTGTTAGGAGATCCGATTGGTGAGGAAGCTTACTTTTTAAAAGCTATTGAGGAATTGTATGAAAAAGCAGATACGTATGGATATACACCAGTTTTTTATCAAACAAGCAAATCGATGCTCCCATTTTTACATGGAAATGGATATGACTTTTTTAAACTGGGTGAGGAAGGGCATGTGAATATAAGTCAATTTTCTTTAACAGGAAAAAAGATGAAAAATCAACGAGCTTTAAAAAACAAGTTTGAAAGGGAAGGCTATCAAGTTCTTGTTTCCACACCTCCGCATGATAACCATCTCATTAATCAATTAAAGTATGTTAGTGATGAATGGCTGCAAGGAAGATTGGAAAAGGGGTTTTCTCTTGGTTTTTTCGATCAAGCTTATTTAAATACACTTTGTATTGTGTATGTGAAGGATGAAGAGGGAAAAATAAATGCTTTTTTAAGTTTAGATCCAACTAATAACAAAGAAATATATTCAGTAGACTTAATGAGGAGTTTGCCAAAGGCACCTCCTGGAGTAATGGATTTTTTATTTTTACACATGTTTGAGTATCTTAAAGAAAGAAATGTAGGTTATTGTAATCTGGGAATGGCCCCACTTTCTAATCTAGGTGTTTCAAAATTTTCTTTCTTAAGTGAAAAAATAGCTGATCAAATATTTCATCATGGCCATGCTTTTTACCATTTTCAAGGACTAAGAAATTTTAAAAATAAATATTGTAATATATGGGAACCGAAATATTTAGCCTATCGAAAGAAATCTTCGTTACCTTTTACATCAGCCCAAGTAACAATGCTAGTAGCAAAAAAGCGTTCCTAAAAATAAGCTGAAATCTTCCTTGCATGGAGCAGATCTCTTTAAACTTAGAGAGAAAAAGCTGATTGTATGAGAAGATTCAGTTTTTTTGTGTATAAAGAACTATTAAGAATAAAATGTATAGATAATTATTACTATATAAT
>JBDNRM010000342.1:0-3037 GCA_047718615.1 Bacillus sp. (in: firmicutes)
AATAATTCAATAAAATTTACGCAAACAAAATAAATAATAATTATAATTAATTGAAGTAAATAAGCAAACCGCCATAATACAAAAAACGATCCATTTTATAAAAAAAAAAATAAGAAAGGGTTGTAAAAATGGAGTTTACTAATAAAGTAGTTATTGTAACGGGAGCTAGTAATGGAATAGGCGCAAGTATCGCGAAAAGCTATTTAGAGGCTGGTGCAAAGGTGGTTTTAGCAGATTTAGATGAAAAGGGTGGACATCTATTGATGAAATCACTTCCTTGTTCTAAAAATGCTTTATTTCTTAAGACGGATGTACGAGAAGAAAAAGACATTGTTTCTTTAATGCATAAAACAATTGAAAAATTAGGCAAGATTGATATTTTAGTGAATAACGCAGGCAAATCATTCTTTAAATCTTTTTATGATCTAAGCATAAAAGAATGGGATGATATAATTAATACTAATTTAAGAAGTGTCTTTCTGTGTTCTCGAGAAGCAGCAAAGTTTATGAAAAAGAATAAAGCTGGTGGGGCAATTGTTAATATGGCTTCTACAAGAGCTTATATGTCTGAAGCAAATACGGAAAGCTATAGTGCTAGTAAAGGTGGTATTATAGCTATTACACATGCTTTGGCAAATAGTCTGGCACCTGATAAAATTTCGGTTAATAGTATTTCACCAGGATGGATTGAAACGAGAGATTATCAAACACTTAAAGATATTGATCATCAACAGCATCTGTCTAAAAGAGTGGGAAAACCTGAAGATATTGCAAGAGCATGTTTATTCTTAACAAGCAATGAAAGTGACTTTATTACGGGTACTAACTTAACAATTGATGGTGGAATGACAGTCAAAATGGTTTATGAGGATTAGTTGAATATATATCATTATTCTATTGCGTTTAAAATTGACTACTTGAAAGTAAAAAAATCCCTTTCCATAATAGCAATTCGTTTGCGAAAGTTTTATGGTAGGAGTATAATTATAGTCATATTTTAACAAACAATGGAGGCTTTATCAGTGGAATTTTTTAATCATGTTTTATCTACTTACGCATCCTTTTTTGATTGGCAAATGTGGGAAAAGGTACTGACAGATCCTGTTTCTTGGGGATTAATCGGTTCTCTCGTTATTTTAGAAGGGTTGTTGTCAGCGGATAATGCATTGGTGCTTGCCATAATGGTAAAGCATTTACCACGGAAGCAGCAAAAAAAAGCATTAACATATGGACTTATTGGTGCTTATTTTTTTCGCTTTCTTTTTATTGGAATAGGCGTATTTTTAATTAAATTTACTTGGATAAAAGTATTAGGAGCACTGTATCTTGCGTGGCTTGTTATTCAACATTTCTGGAAAGGCGAAGCGGAAGAAGAGACTTCTGGAATGAAAAAAACCAGTTGGTCTGTTGGAGTCTTCGGCATTTTTTGGGCAACCGTTATTTCTGTTGAATTAATGGATCTAGCTTTTTCGATAGATAGTATTTTAGCATCGTTCGCTGTGTCAGAAGAAGTTTGGATTCTACTACTTGGTGGAATGCTGGGAATATTAATGATGAGAACAGTAGCAAAATTATTTTTAGTATTAATTGAAAAAATTCCTGAACTGGAAACAACAGCTTTTGTTTTAATTGGAATCATCTCGTTAAAAATGTTTGCTAGTGTTTTCCATTACGAGTTAAATCATTATGTATTTTTTGCCATTTTAATTCTGGCATTTATCATCACATTTATTATCCATTTTATAAATAAAGATAAACATATTCCAAGTGAAATTGCTTCACCAAAAGAATAATTGCTTGTATTTGATATCGCCTGTTTCTTTATGGACAGGCTTTTTATTTTGTATATTTATTAGCATACGAGGAGGCAACAAATGAATTGGGCTTTATCTTTGGTTCAATGCCAGCCGATTCAATTCTAGCCACCATTTCATTTACAAACTCACTTGTTTTATTACGAGTTCCTGCTCCAATATCAATATGACCTTCTATTGAGAACGTTGCTCCTTGATAAATAAATGGCAGCACAATATTAATTAACTCGTTTTTTTTCTCTTCTGTAAATAAATGAACCACTTCTTCTGTTAACGTTGTTTCATACGATATTTTTTCATGTAAACGCAGTATTTTTCTTGGCACAATTACTTTACGAATGCACGCCCAAGCCCCTTTTCCTTTGTTTTGAATAACAATTCCGGTAATAAATGTCGTGTATTTAGGGTGCACTTGTGAATCAGTTCCGATCATTAATCGATAATGGCCAATAGGGTTTCTTTTCATAAAGGTAATGATTCGTTGAAAAACAATTGGAAAAGGCATTTCTCTTTCTTGTAAGTTTTGAAACGTAATTTGATTGAAATCGTTTATATACACAGAACAATTCCTCCTCTAAAAAGATTGGACTGCCAAACTTACTTCTACTGTTATTGTATGATTTATAAAGTAATTTAGCACAATCTTACACTTTTAAGCTTGTAATAAAATATGATTATAAGAATTAAAATGTGACAGTTATTAAAAGGAACATGAAATTTTCAATTCCTTCAAAAGCCTGCTTTAAAAACGGCAATATGCATATATGGAATTCCGCCAGCAAAACGCAGAAAACATACATTGAGAAACTTTGCAAAAAAACCAATTACTATATCAAAGGAATCATTGGTTTTAATACAAGGATGATTGTGACTTTATCAACTGTTTCCTAAAAGTCCTCCGTCTTATAAATTTTGTTTATTTTGTAGACCTAAAGTTAGAGAAATAAATTGGAATTAAGATTCTATAATTATAACCAACTGCACAATCCCATTTTGTTAATACATGGTCTTTTTCTGCTTTGACAACGATTATTCAGTCATAAAGAACTAATTTTACCTCTTCTAACTAGCTGCGTTAGATTCTGTTATTCCAATAGAAACCAAAACCAATGTTAGTACCGTTCCTAATGAAAATCCCCCTCTAGATTCACAGAAAATTCCTCTCTAATGGAGTAAAGATACCATTTTTACTCCTTGATTATCATCTTATTACTATTCTATGA
>JBDNRM010000343.1:0-3005 GCA_047718615.1 Bacillus sp. (in: firmicutes)
GCTATAAGCTTTTTAGAACCCTAGGCCTAGCCTAGGGTTTTCTTTTCCATAAAAACAAAAAAGACAGATGTTACATCCGTCTTAAAAGTTAGAACTGTTTGGACAATCAAAAAGTATTGTATACATTTTCGCAGGTTTCTGAAGTTGGTTCATAAAAACAATGCAGTTTATATCTCCCAACATGTGGCTGGTTATACCATGTAGGAGGACAGTCCCCCGGTGGTCGAAAATACCATAAACTATACTTAGATGGCCATAGTCTCTCTCCATTCACCGCACGTCTTGCTAACCTTTTCTCACTTTCTCTCGCCCTTTGGTAAAAATAACCTTTTGTAGTTGCTTCAAACGCATGCGGCTGATAAATCATATCCGGTATACTGCGAATCCCTTTAAAATCAGAACAATTTGCTCTCATTCGATTGATCCCTACATTTCCAATCATCAGCATGCCTTGTTCTCCTTCACCTTCTCCCTCTGCCCGAAGAAGTCTTGCTAATAAATCAATATCCGCATTTGTTGCTTTTACCACTGCCATCACATCACCCCCTATTTGTTATCATATTAGAAGAAAACTTATCCCATGACTATTTATTATTCCTCCTAAATAAATCAAAACAAACAGCTTTTCCCATATGAAGGTGGATTCTTTTACACATATTAAAATAAACTGATTATATCCTCCTCTTTGTTATATCCATTTCTAACAGCAATCTTTAAGAAAAAAACCTTTATAATTCAATTATTTTTTTAAACTCTGACCAGCCAATATAATAACTTAGAAAAATCAAGGTACTAATAAATGCCATATAAAATATTCCAACGATGTATACCTTCATATCTTTACTCCTACCTTTTTCAGTATCCTTATTCATATTCCTTACTATTCCATTCAAACCACTTAAAAATTCATATTTATTTCATTTTTGCTCATACTAAGCATGATGTTTTACTACTAGTTCATTTGCTTTTTTGATTTATAGATATTTATCTAAAAGAATAACGACCTTCTTTTCCAAGATAAACTGTTCTAACCATTTTTCCTTTAGGTTAAGGAATATGCCCGCTTTGTCAATGCAATGTTCTTATAAAACACGAAATGGTGAGATAATATGAAATTTGTTCTTCTGCATGAACCTACCTATTTAGAAATTAATCAAGAGAAATCAAAGTTATTAAAACTAATATATTCTCATTGGATCAATCATGATTTATTTTCATTAAATTGGTGGATACTTATTTGCGCAACTATTTTTCCTTATTTTATATGGTGGAGATTTGTGAAAAAAGATCGCTTTTTCGAGATTTTTTGTTATGGGTTATTATGCTCATGTTTTTCCATAATTTTAGACGTAATAGGAACAGAAATGATGTTATGGGGATATCCAGATAAATTAGTTCCTTGGATTCCTCCACTACTCCCTGCAGATTTTGTTATTATTCCTATTACAGCTATGATCGTTTATCAACGTTTTGAAACGTGGAAGTCCTTCTTGTTAGCTAATTTTTGTTGGGCTATTTTATTTTCGTATATTATCGAACCATTTTTTGTTAAATTAGGAATGTTTGCATTAGGGAATCATTGGTGCCATACATATTCTTTCTTCGGCTTTTTTTTACTCGGAATCGTATTGAAGCTATTTATAACACGGCTTAAAAAGAAAGTGGGAATCCCGTAATAGTTGCTGAATCGCTAGACATCCATGCAATAAAGATTCGCCACATCATACAGGAAAGAAGCAGCAGACATTATCTGTAATTATTATTTTAGACAATCGTTTAGTTTGGTTTGTCTTCTATATACAACCCGCGGAACCTTTTTTTGGGTAGATAATTTATTATTTGAATAATATCGATCATGAAATAACATGATAAGAAAGAGGTGATTACTGTGAAAAAAGATTCAATGGAAAAAGAAAATTTTGAGCAAAAAAAAAATGATATCGGGCTAGACCAAGATGAGCAAGAAATGAACGGTTTATATGGAATGGCAGAAACACAAGAAGAAGATGATGCACATAATACTGATCAATAAAATCGTACAGCTAAGTATATTCAAATTGCTTGACTGATATTTTAAAAACAAAAAACATTAAAACCCCGGAAATGTCTTGTTACTTTTCGGGGTTCTTCTTCTTTAGAAAACGTTGTTTAATTTTTCCTTTCTAGTTCTTTTTTTATTAAGTCAGCTACAGCCTTAAAATACGTCTCCTCATGGGGAACAAAATCATTCTTACTTACCATATGTTCAAGTTGTTTATTATCCTCACCTTGAATCACTTGTACGATCATTTCTGTTTGTCTGTCCATACAAAGATTATAAAAATGATCAAATTCTGCTTTTACGATACCTGCCACTTCTTCCTCTTGAAGAGTAAATGATGCTTTTGGCTGCAAATAATGCAAATAGACATAACTAAATTCTTGATCCACCATCTTTTCAGAAAGAATGCAATTTTGCACCATACCTAAACAAACTAATTCTTTATAAGCTACATCTATCCCGATTTCTTCTTTGACTTCTCTTATCCCATCCTCAATAGTCTCTGTAGCTAACAGATGACCCGCAGCAGTTATATCCAGCTTATTAGGATAATCTTTTTTTCTATTGCTTCTTAATTGAAAATAAATGTAGTTGCCATCCTCTTCTTTAGCGACAACCCAACAATGGAACGTTTTATGCCATAATCCCCTTTTATGAACTTCTTGTCTACTAGCCGTTCCAATATGATTCAGATTCTGATCATAAATATTTAGCATCTCCAGTTCCATTTATCCACCTCCTTTCATCCTGTTTGCTTATACTATCTTACCATGCAAGCAAATTTACACCACGGCACATGAAAAGAAGCAGATATCTTAAGTTTATAAGCAGGGAGCAGCCTGCATACACGAAGACTCCCGCGGGATTGCGAGAATGACGAGACCCCGCAGTGTAAACGAGGAGGCTCGGCGCTCGCCCGCAGGAAAGCGAAGTGTATGCAGGCTGCGGACTATTTGAGAGTCCA
>JBDNRM010000344.1:0-3004 GCA_047718615.1 Bacillus sp. (in: firmicutes)
ATAAAAATGGTATCATTATACTATTTTTCCGTAAATAGCAAACATTGTCGAAAAATGTCTAATTGATAATTGTTTTGTTATTAATTTGTTCCATAATAATAATATTGACCTTTTTTATCTGCTTTTTTATTATTCAACACAACCCCCAAGATCTTCCCATTCGATCCCGCCAACAACTCTTTCGTCTTCACCAAAGCATCTTTTTCCGTATGACCACTACTCACTACCAACACACTACCATCACAAACATTCGCCAAAATCTGCGCATCTGTCACCGCAAGAACCGGCGGAGTATCAAACAATACAATATCGTATTCTTCCAATGCCTTCTCCATAAAATGCTGCATCGCTCGTGATCCTAATAATTCAGATGGGTTTGGTGGAACTGGCCCACTCGGAAGAATGTATAAATTCTTCTCCTCATTCGTATGAACTGCTTCCATTAGTGGAACTTGATTCGTTAAGACAGAAGTTAGCCCAGTTGTATTTAACATATTAAACGTATAATGAACAGTTGGCTTACGTAAATCTGCATCTACTAATAATACCGTCTTGCCCTGCTGTGCAAATACAACTGCCAAGTTTGCTGCAGTAGTTGATTTTCCTTCACCTGGACTAGCAGAAGTAACCATGATGGTGCGAATCTCTTCATCCACACTTGAAAACAAAATATTCGTACGAATCGTACGATACTGTTCCGATATCGGAGATTTAGGATCCATTTTTGTTACTAACTTTCTTTTACTATCTAGCAGTCTCTTTTTATTCGTCTTCTTATTTGCTGCCAACTAAATCACCTCTGCTTCTGCCACCATTGCCTCTTACTTTAATCTCTTTGCTGTCATCTATTGTTGTTATTGCACCTAATACTGGCAATTCTAATAATTTTTCAATATCTTGTTCTGTTTTTACCGTGTTATCCAAATATTCTAATAAAAACGCAAGACCGACACCAATCATTAATCCAACAACTGCAGCAATTGCAATATTAAGTGGGGGATTAGGACTAACTGGAGATTGATTTTCCTGGTCATCTGCCAATGGC
This sequence comes from Bacillus sp. (in: firmicutes), assembly GCA_047718615.1. Taxonomy (GTDB): domain Bacteria; phylum Bacillota; class Bacilli; order Bacillales; family Cytobacillaceae; genus Niallia. The sequence continues at coordinate 1,046 of JBDNRM010000344.1, forward strand.
AAAATCTTCACATTATCGACACTCATAATAGTTTTGATTTGTTTTTCAAATACTTCTGCTGTTTTATTGGCAATATCTAATGCCATTGCAGGATCTGAATCTGTAACAGATACTGTCATAATTTGAGAATTTTGCGCACTTTCCACTACGATTTTATCATTTAATTCTGCTACACTCATATCTAAATTTAAATCACTTTTTACATCGTTTAAAATGGCAGCACTTTTTATAATAATGCTATATGTACTGATTAATTGAATATTCGTTTGTACTTCATTTGTGTTATAAAGGTTTTGATCCTTTTTCGTTTGATTTACAAGAATTTGAGTTGAAGATTTATATTCCGGGGTTAAGACAAAATAACTAATTACTCCACTTACAATCATTGCTACTAATGTAATGGAAATGATCATCGCTAGACGCTTTTTTAACGTTTGAAATAATTCCTTTAAGCTAATCGTTTCTTCCATGATTTCCTCCTAGAAAATGATAAAAACAAACATATTATAACATAATATATTGCTAAATTTGGCTTTTCTTGTCATAATTTTAGTAGAAAAGTTTTCTTACAAAATCTACTTTATCAAGTTTTTTACAGATTTAACAGCTATTTTTTTAGGAAAGTTATTATTTTCTACCTAGATAAGTTGATTTAAAGCTAGTTTTACTAGATTTATTTTTTAAAATTTATTTTCTGGAGGTTGTAATGAAAGCGATTATTATTTCTTTACTTGCTATTCTTTTAGCTGCTGTATTAATTATTGGAAATATAGAATGGAGGAAAAATCATTCTAGTTTGTCTTCACATCAAAAAACAAATAGTGAAACAGAGACAACTAATACTAACAAGAACTCCAATAACTCAAAGACTGCTAGTTCAAACTCTATTCCTGTTGAAAATTACATAGCTCATGCTGATGCTTGGCCGAAGAGTGCAAAAAAACAGTTTGAAATAAAGCTTCAAGATAAAAAAAGTTTTCACATTGTATTATTAGGTTCTCAATCGATCGGTGATGAGAAAACTGGGCTATTGCCAATCATCAAAGAAAAACTGGCTGATACCTATGATAAATATGTGACGATTGAAAGCATCGTATATGATGACACTTCTGCAAATTTCATCGAAAATGGCGAGGTGACAAACTTAGTCAACAAAAAACCAGATATGATTCTATTTGAACCATTCACATTAAATGACAATAATATTATTGATATGAATCAATCAGTTATAAATGTCAAAACCATTATGGATGCAACCAAACAAGAACTTCCTGATGTCACATTTATACTGCAGCCACCGAACCAAATTGAACATGCCACTATTTATCCATTACAAGTACGTGCATTAAAAACATATGCAGAAGAGAACCAAATTTCTTATTTAAATCATTGGGAAAACTGGCCGGCAGGCGACAGTTCAAAAATTGAGGATTATATCAATAAAGATGATACTCCTAATGAAAAAGGGTATGAAGTTTGGGGAGATTATATTAATCAATTTTTGGTGAAGGAATAACACGAGCAGAACTACTCGTCATGCTGTTGAAAAACGTTCGCTCTCTTCGTCACACTCCTTTTTTTGTGGTGCTCATTACCATGAACAACCTTTTTAGTCAGCCTGTTTTTTCCAGGCTGACTTTTATTTTCATTTGATAAATTATGCTGCTGAGTTAGGAGACATATATAATGGAAGAAAATCGGAACCGGTTCCTTTGTTTTCTCTCTAAAACTGTAGAAATATTCTTTAACAATAGCCTAATAAAAATCCTTAAAAACACTGTCAGCACACGGGATAGAAACTTTTCGCATAATATTCATGTCAGGAAAAAAACTAAAATAATCAACTGAAAAAATCTATATATAATAGAAGAAACTAGAAAACGTTTACAAAGCATTGAAAGTTGAAACATTAAATATTCCAACTCCGAATGAAAAGTCACAATAATTCATTAATATCTA
>JBDNRM010000345.1:0-3002 GCA_047718615.1 Bacillus sp. (in: firmicutes)
CTCGCACCTTACACTCCAATCAAGCCGTTTGATCAATTAGTTGCTGTCGTTGAACAATAACATAAAAAATCAAGGCTACTAGTATTTAGTAGTCTTACCTTGTAATGAAATTCGAAGACAAGAACTTATTCTAAAACAGGTTGCTTGTAACGGAGGGTGCGAAGACTCCTGCGGGAAATGTGGGAAGGCTAAAGACCCCGCAAGGCATGCCGAGGAGGCTCAAGCATAACCCCGCGGAAAGCGAAGCAACCCGTAGTGGAAAGCAAACCCCACAATAAAAAACTAGCCTCCCATTTTATTGTTCTAAACCGAGTAATATCAAGACTTGCAAAAGAATTTGATGGCGAGAAGTTTGAGTAGTTAAGTATAAAAACTATGTTGTTCCATTGCGCTACAGATTCTCGTTTCTGCGGGGTCTCAGGCTTTTCTCTACCTCTCTCAGGAGTCGAGTGTCTTCCGCTCCATTCCACTTCGTTTTTAAAGGCTATTTTCTAAAACCTAATTCTTTTACCAAGAAAAAATGAAATAGATTGAAAAATGGAGCAGCCTGAATACACGAAGACTCCTGTTGGATTAGCGAAACAGCTGAGACCCTGCAGGCCAAGGGCCGAAGCGGCTAAAGTCGAGCCCCACGGAAAGCGAAGTGTATGCAGGCTGCGGGTGATTACCATAAACCTCCTTTTTACATAAATAAAAAACCCAAACCTTAATACGAAATGTTTTTTACATCTTCGTATCATGGTTTGGGTTTATCTTCGACTGGAATACTTATGTCCCAGCTTCATAGCAGAGTCTTTGTTTAAGTATTTGTTATTCTATCTATCACTTGCTTTGCAAGGAGTGGATTATCTGTTATAACAGCAGAAATTCCATTTTCAGCAAGGAACTGCAATCTTTTTTCGTTATTAACAGTATAGGCTCTCACTTTTATTCCAAATTCTTCTGATGTTTTAATACTATGTTTATTTAATAAGCGATGGTTAGGGTGAATGCCGCTCGCTTTGATTGCATCCGCATAAATCCATGGTTGATAAATACCATCTGAAAATAACGGTGCTGTCTCTATTTCAGGAGCTAGTCGATAGCTGTGTACAATGCTATAGTGGTTAAAAGAGGAGAAAATAATTCTATCAGCTAATCCGTAACGTCTAACCAATGCAATTGCTTTTTCTTCCATTCCTGCATAGGAAAGTCGATTATTTTTAAATTCAATGTTACAAGTTAAGTTTGTATGCTGCATCCATTCGAAAAACTCCTCTAGTGCAGGAATTTGCACATTGGTCATTCTTCCTTTATATTTATAGGCAGCATTTAGTGTACGGATATCTTTAAACAGGAAATCTTGCACATATCCAGATCCATTTGTAGTTCGATCCACTTTTTCATCATGAATAATAACCAGTTCTCCATCTTTTGTCATTTGAATATCTAATTCAATTCCGTCTGTATAAGCTTTTTCGGCTTCTTGAAATGACATCATCGTATTTTCAGGAAATTGAGCAGAATATCCACGATGAGCAAAAACGAGTGACATGAAGACACATCCTAACATTTAATTATTGGGGGAAATAATAATGAAACCATTGCAATTATCACCAGAAACAGCATTAAAACTTGCGGAGAAACTAAATGTTCCTTTAGAGCAGCTTATGCATATGCCACAGCATATATTAATTCAAAAACTAATGCTTTTACAACAAGACGAAGAAGCATAAAAATCGGATGAAAAGAGGCGTGCTCAATAAGTCCGCAGGTGAAATATACTTCGCTTTCCTTGGGGCTACACTTGAGCCTCCTCTTTCTCGTAATTCTCACATGTTGCTTTATTGTGTTCTATTTAGAAGAATTTATCTCTTTAAAAACAATTAAAAAGGAACAGATTCTAAAAAAAAGAGACTCTAACCTTAAGATTAGAGTCTGCTTTTTTATTCAGATCAGTTGATTAAGCTTTAACAACGTTAGCTGCTTGAGGGCCACGTTGACCTTCTTCTATATCAAAAGAAACTTCTTGACCTTCTTCTAATGTTTTGAATCCTTCTGTTTGAATAGCGCTGAAATGTACAAATACATCGTTTCCTTCTGAAGATTCGATAAATCCGAAACCTTTTTCTGCGTTAAACCATTTAACTTTACCTGTAGCCATGTTTATTTTCCTCCTATGTGCTTTAAACACAAATAATAAAACTACCTTTGTTCGTATGTAGAAAAGTATATCTTCTCTTTTTTTTGAACAAAAATAATACTATTTAATAGTAACAGTTTAATGAGCGGAAAGCAAATCATTACAATAAATGTTTTATATTTTTTTAAAATATACTAGTTAATTAAGCTCATTTAAACTTTTTCACCTGTTCTAATCCTCATTAAGTTGATTTATGCTTTTTAGACGATATTATTACATACTCTGAATAAAGTATAAACAAATTTATGGTGGATATACATTTAACTTCTAATTTTTTTACCCCAAATAATTTTTTGATACAAATTTTTTCGAACACATACATAGTTTTTCAACTCGTAAACTAGTTGCATATCTTTGCCACCATTAGACACAATAATTTTGAGGTGATTATGATGAAAAAAGCATTAATAATGGTTTTTGTAATAGTTATAATGATTTTATCTACTTTAAATACTGCTAATGTAGAGGCAAAAGTCAAAAACAGTAATAAAGAACAAATGGTTCATTACTATTCAGCAGATGAGTTGTTATTAAGCTTTATCCAACCAAAGGTCCATGAAATTGTTCAAAAGGAATATGGACAAAGAATGCCTTGGAGTTTTGTTAAGGTAAATGAGATAAAGGGTATTGCTCTTACTAAAGAACCTAAAGATTGGTTTGAGGTAAAAGTAGTAATAGCAGTTGAAGAAAATTCACAAACTAAGTTTGATGCTCTAACTATTAGATTTGATGAACATCATTATAATTATGATAAGAATTTTAAGCAGAATTTAACGGACATTTCCTTTGATTTATTAGATTACAAAAAAGATGTAAAAAA
>JBDNRM010000346.1:0-2993 GCA_047718615.1 Bacillus sp. (in: firmicutes)
TTTAGCTGAATAATGTTATGATATTTAAAAGAAGAACCATTTATAGGAAAGAAAATAATGTGGTAGACAATAGAATTTTGTATGATAATCGCAAAAAGTACAAACAAATTATTGATGAATTTTATATTTTTAAAGGTGATAGAATGATTAATATAGGTTTAACTGGCTGGGGTGATCATGACAGTCTATATGGTACACACACTTCTTCCCGTAATAAATTGCTGGAATATGCGAGTTATTTTCCGGTAGTTGAATTAGATGCATCATTTTATGCGATTCAGTCCATAAAAAATGCAGAGAAGTGGGTGGCGGATACGCCAGATACTTTTCAATTTATCGTAAAAGCATATCAAGGAATGACGGGTCATCAACGAGAGGAATTGCCATCTGAATCGAAAGAACAGATGTTTTTATCCTTCAAGGCATCACTTGAGCCATTTGAAAAAGCAAATAAATTAAGCATGGTATTATTTCAGTTTCCTCCTTGGTTTGATTGTACAAAACCAAATGTTGACTATTTACGTTTCTGTAAGAAAATGATGGGAGAGATTCCTTGTGCATTGGAGTTTCGTCATCAATCATGGTTTAATTCGAAATTCCGTAATAAAACGTTAACGTTTATGGAGGAAGAAAGATGGATTCATAGCATATGTGATGAACCACAAGCAGGTAGTGGATCTGTTCCAACTGTTTTGAAGCCAACAACTAAAGAGAATGTATTAATTCGTTTTCATGGTAGGAATCTTCATGGCTGGCAGCAGAAAAATAATCCAAAGTGGAGAGAAGTCCGTTATCTTTACAAATATAATAAAAAAGAATTATTGGAATGGGCGGAAAATATTAACTATTTACATACTGTTTGCAGTAATATTTTTATAGTGTTTAATAATAATTCAGGTGGAGATGCAGCAGATAACGCAAAGCAGCTTCTTGATCTTTTGAAAATTGAATATACAGATTTAGCTCCAAGACAATTAGATTTATTTTAAAGTAAGAAGTAATGTGAACATTTTTCTTCAGAGCTGTTCAAGACGCTTCCGCTTTGCTAATCAGCTATTCCTAATTAGCATAGAAGGAACATATACTTTATTAATAATCGAAAAAGGAAGGCGAAATAATGGAAGTCATCCATATTTATCATACAAATGATTTGCATAGCCATTTTGAAAATTGGCCGAAAATCTTCAAGCTGCTAAGAGAAAGAAAAAAATGGCATGAAGATGCTGGGGATCCAGTTTATTTTTTTGATATTGGCGATCATTTGGATTTATGGCATCCGTATACAGAAGCTACAAAAGGAAAAATCAACTCCACTTTATTAGAAGAAGAAAATTATACCGCTGTGACGATTGGTAATAATGAGGGGATAACACTATCTTATGAAGCACTTGACTCTCTGTATCAAGAAGCATCATTTGATGTAATTCTAGCGAATTTATATAAAGCAAATGGAGAACGACCGGAATGGTTGATTCCTTATAAAATATATCAAACAAATACTGGTACAAAAATTGGAGTGGTAGGACTTACCGCTTTTTTTGAACATTTATATGAACTATTGGGCTGGAAATTAACGGATCCTTTTACTGAATTAGAGCAACAGCTTTCTCTGTTAAAAGAAAATGCAGATATCATTATTGTGTTATCTCATCTAGGCATTAATGAAGACGAGGAAATGGCAGCAAGATTTCCGGAAATTGATATTATATTAGGGGCGCATACACATCATATTTTGCATCAAGGAAAGCTTATTAATAACAGTTTGTTAGGAGCGGCAGGTAAATTTGGATATTTTGCTGGGCATATGGTGATAACAGTCGATCCAATAAGCAAAAGAATAATCGATAAACAGGCAGAGCTGTATGAAACGAAAAACCTGCCAGCTCCGCAAGAGGAAGAAGCTTTTATAGCAAATCTGTATGAGCAAGGAAAGCAAGCACTTTCCGAAGAAGTTTGCATTTTAACGGATACATGGTCAAAAGAATCAATCGCCAGCTATTTATGCAAAGAAATTCAATCTTGGTGTCAGGCTGACTGTGCCATTTTAAATGAAGGATTAATATTAAATAATCTACAAGCAGGCGTCGTGTCTTATTTTGATTTGCTTTCCATCTGTCCGCATCCTATTAATCCATGTAAAGTAGTATTAACTGGAGCTGAGTTAAAGGAAATTATATTAGACATGAAGGATAATAAGTGGGAGCACTACCACTTGAAAGGCCTTGGTTTTCGTGGAACGCTGATGGGGAAAATAATTTCTCATGGAATCACATCCGAAACAACGGGAAAACTGGTAACTTATTATATAGATGATAAAGAAATGGATGCAGAAAGCAAATATACGGTTGCGATACCAGATATGTTTACATTTGGAAATTTCTTTCCAGCGATTTATCGTGCCAAGGAAAAAGAGTACTTTCTTCCAGAATTCATGAGGAATATTCTTGCAGAAAAACTGAAATAGCTGTAGTTATAAAATACACGGTTCCTTCTTTTTCGAATATATTGTTAGAAAAAGAGGAGAGTGGTGTGTGATGGTAGATGTTTTTCCAATTACTATTGAAGACCAAACATTTATTGGAATCAGTGTGCAATTACCTAAAACAAATTTGCTCGTAATTAAAAGTGATAAAGGGTATATTATGTGTGGAGCATTAGATGTTGCTTTGCTGAATGAAAAATTAAAAGATCGGAAAATAATTGCTGGAAGAGCAGTAGGTGTAAAAACGATAGAGCAATTATTAGAGGCACCTTTGGAATCTGTAACGATAGAAGCACAAGAATATGGCATTTATAAAGGGATGGCAGGAAAAGATGCGTTATTAAAAATGGTTTAAAGCTGTTTGGTGCATGAACTTGTGTGGGAGAAACTGACATAGTATAAGATCGAAAACCAGATAGAGAAATTGCTAATATATTTCTATCTGGTTTTTTCCGTGGGGCTACGCTTGAGCCTCCTCGGCGTTGCCTTGCGGGGTCTTTAGCCTTCCCAC
>JBDNRM010000347.1:0-2983 GCA_047718615.1 Bacillus sp. (in: firmicutes)
ATAAAAATAGAGACCAGTACTCTCATAATAGCGACATTAGAGCAGGCTACGAACAGAACAGGGAGTATGCGATTCCTCCCTGTTGCAGTAAAAACATTTATTGAATCCTTATGGATTTTATTTCAATTAACCTCTCGGTGGGTAAGGGTCGTTTCCGTAGCTGTTTCTTTCTCTAATTTGTCCTTTTTTGTTATGAATGAAAAGTTCAGATTGTTGATTTTTTGCAACATCTCTTCCAAATGAAATAGCTTCTCGTTGAGTGTTAAAAACTTTTGTAGCTCTTGTATTTCCTGCACCTTTAACTTGAAAACCACCTTTAGAATGTGGAGTAACATGCTGATTTTTATCCATCTATACATCACCTCATTAGTTAATATGGTGTGGGAGGCGAACGTAAGTCCTCTTTAATAAAAATGAAATTTATTGTAATATAAACGTGGATATATAATTCTATGGCTCTTATTTGTTCTGCAAAACAAATAAGGGCTTTTTTATTTTAGCTTTCTCTTTAACTTGTTCGAGCTTCTGCATTTCTCGTTTTACTTGTTTATCTACTTCTCTATTTAACTCTCTAATTGCTCTATTAACTTGCGAAGTATTGATTCGTACTCGTACCATTTAGTTCACCTCCTTGTTTGTAATCTAGGTATTTACTTTTCTACCCCCACAATTAAGAATTATAGCATTATTTTCCTTGTTAAACAACATATAGTATATGTGTGGTGTTAAAATATACTATATGTTGTGTTTGTTTGGAAATTTTTATATTTTGTCAAATGCGAAAATATTAGAAAATTTGAGGATACTCATGATTATTGTAGTAAATGATAGAGTTTCAACAATTTCTACACAATTTACTCATTTGCAATAATTGTTTCAGTAATTTTTCATATTCAATCATCTACTTTTTGCCTCGTCTTAATTATCTTGTTTAATACTTCTCCCCCCAGCTCTGTCATTCTGCTGCTGAATTTTTTACAAATGAATATACTTATTCCCCTTTTGGAAATGGTCCTTGGGTATGTCATAATCCAGTTTGTGATAAAAAAACAGAATTAAACTGTATCAATTATTCAAGTGATTGCAAAGAAGTATATGGTGACTATCTATGTGCATGTGGTTTTAAAGAACGAAGATATTTGAATGGAAAAAGTAAAGTGTTGGATTTTGGAGAAGTTTGGGAGCAAAGGTTGGTTAGGCTTATTCAAGAAGGCGCAGGGATAAAATCTATTTCTAAATTGCTTAAGGCGGATATAGCTACAATAAAAAAATATGCAGAAAAGAACAATGTTTTGGATAAATGGAAACCCTCAAGGGGATATATTCCACTTAAGAAAAGTGAAAGTACAATTAACAAGGTAAATCATTATGATTTATGGGTGAATAAAATTAAAGAAAATCCGCATTTGAATAAAAAGGGAATAAGAGCGTTAATTCCTGCAACTTATATTTGGTTGTACAGGCATGATAAACAGTTTTTAATGGAAAATAATCCAACATCATTGTTCCAACCTAAAAAACAAGAAGTAAAGGTTGATTGGGTTGTAAGGGATACAGAGTTGCTACAGAAAGTGATAATAATTGTTCAAAATTGGGATAAAGAAAATAAAAAGCCACAGCGAAAAACAAAAACCTCTATAGGAAAAAAAACACAAAAAATACATTGGCTAGAAAAATATCCGAGTTTTTTCCCTGAGACCCTTGGCTATATTGAATCGGTGGTAGAATCTATCGAAAACTTTCAAATAAGACGTGTTAAGTGGATTCTTGATAATGAGTTTATTAATCGTCAGGTTAAGGAGTGGCAATTATATAGAAGAGCAGGTTTACGTGCAGATGTTCCACTTAAATTGAAAAAATTTATTAAGGATGAAGTAAATGCTCATAATATCAAATTTTCCAAAATAGTACCTCACAAATTGAAACTTTAATCATCTCTTGTTAGTAAAAAAGGTGCCCTTTAAAGGGCACCTTTTTTTATATCGTAATTGGAGACACCGTATAGGAAGTTGAGGATTAATCATCGTTCAACCCCCGCAGGTGCATCCGTGTACTTTAGAGTTTATTTTATTCAAGATAAATAAAAAAATACCTTGTATACATTAATTATATATATAATAATTGAGTTGTCAAGTGCTATATATGAACTAATAATAAGGTGATGAATATAAAATGTCCAAGAAAGAGAATGGGGTTAAGGAAGCTGACGTACCATCTAAAGAACAAATTGAGGAGAACAAACAAGAAAATGAAAAAAAATGGATAAAAAACGCAAAGGATTATTTTGTAATGAAATTTTTTAGCTACTTTAATAAAGAAAATAATCTTATATTAAAGAGGTCTGAAAGCTTTAGGTACTTAATTAAAGAAATTATAGAGGTAAATACTGAAATAAAATTAGCAAAAAATGATGTAGAAGTAAGAAGACTAAATAAAGCAATGACATATTTATTTGAAGAACTGAGTTTTATTATAGGGTATAATCCAATTTTTAAATGTGAAAAACTAACAAAAGATTTTTCACAAGTAAAAAAATTAATTGATAATTGTTTGAAGTCTAAAAACAATAAGAATGAAGTAGAAAGCTTTCAACTAGTTGTTAATAAAGCTATTAACTCGCTTGTTTCTCTAAATAAGAAAATGAATCAAATAGATATAATTAATTCTCATTTTCAAATAATTCTTAAACAAGTAGAAGCCTTTCAATTTAACGATGTGGATATAATTGTTGACTCTCTAGTAAATGAATCGTTATTTATGCATTCCCACAAACATATAAAAGAGTGGATTGAACATTACAGCAAATCGAATGAACCATCTGGTTCCGATTCTTATATTGAAAATCTACAAAGAGATTTTACTAAAGAAAATTTTGTGAACAAAGAAAGTTCTTATATAGTTAGATTACACTTTCCAAAATCCATACTAGAGAAAATAAATTTAGATAATGAACAGTTACTTTTAAAAGTAGAAGATATAAAAA
>JBDNRM010000348.1:0-2958 GCA_047718615.1 Bacillus sp. (in: firmicutes)
AATGTGTAGATGCTAATATTAGGAATGTATGAACCATGTACAAGACATTGATAAATTTCTTCGATTCTATTTAAATGGAAGATCAGATCATCACCAGAATATAGCATTCCGGTTTTAAGCATTGGTCTGATATATATGTAACTAATACCTACATAAAATAACCCTATTAATATGTATTGAGACACATAAGGTATATTTAATCTTAATTTTTTCAAATGATCATCCCTTTAATATTATCCTCTCAACTTAACTGAATATCTGTGAATATATCCTAGATAAAACTTTGCCAAAGAACATCATCAAAATAGACAAATAGATCGATGGGTGCTGTTGCCCCGCTTGATTGATTCACATCATGGCAAAGTTATCTTAGGAAAACATTTGATGTGTTCTTTAACATTTGAACCTAGGAAACGCATTCATAAACACTTTTCCAATAAAAAAGTAATTGACCAAACCACTACTTCACAAAATTTTACATCATTTTGATCATTGGGTATCCAGTAAATGCATATAATATATGCTCCATGATTGCAAAATTATTCCTTTTTATCCTTTTGCTAATGTTATCATAAAAACATCTGTCAACTGTAGATGTGAACTCATGAAACGTATTATACAATAATATCCAAATACTGTCTTTCAATTGTAGTAAAAATGTCTCTATATATTGAATAGGCTATATATAATTAGGATGATAATTCTCTAATTTATTAATTTGCTGCTAGCTAAGCTGGAAAAAATATTATAGCCTACAACGAGTTTCATGTGTATAATGTAAAATAGCAAACTTTGTTTGAATTTGTTTTATCAGGGGGAAAATATGAAGACAATTTCTATTTTAATTCCTGCTTATAACGAGGAAGATGTCCTAGGACAATGTTACCATCGAACAGCAAATGTGATTAATGAAATCGGAGACTATACATTTGAAATACTTTTTGTAAATGACGGAAGTAAAGATCACACACTATCTATTATAAAATCTATTCGCATGATCGATGACCGCATTTCATACGTTAATCTTTCACGTAATTTTGGAAAAGAAATTGCGATGATCGCTGGCCTAGACTATGCTAAAGGCGATGCAGTAGTTCTCATGGATGCCGATCTTCAGGATCCGCCTGAATTAATCCCCAAACTCATTGATTATTGGGAACAAGGTTATGATGATGTTTATGCGAAAAGAAGAAGCAGGGATGGTGAGTCTTGGTTAAAGAAATTTACCTCTGCTCAATTTTATCGTTTGCTTCAAAAAACAACTCGGATACCTATTCAAGAAGATACTGGGGATTTCCGCTTACTAGATCGGCGAGCGGTTGAGGCTCTTAGAAAACTTCGTGAAACACAGCGTTACACAAAGGGTATGTTCAGTTGGATCGGCTTTAACAAAAAGGAAATCTTATTTGATCGTGACTCTCGAGCTGCCGGAAAAACGAAATGGCATTATGCTAGTCTCGTTAATTTAGCAATTGAGGGTATTACCTCGTTTACCGTTGCACCGCTACGCCTTTCATCAATTGTCGGTGTAATTGTTTCCCTATGTGCGTTTATTTACATGCTCTTTATTATTGGCAGAACGGTACTTTTTGGTAACAACGTAGATGGCTACGCCTCTTTAATGACGGTTATCTTATTTTTAGGAGGACTTCAGCTGCTTTCAATCGGTATTATTGGCGAATATCTAGGCCGTGTATTTAATGAAACAAAGCGTAGGCCACTTTACTTTGTTGATGAATATAATGACGAAAAAGTTAGGGAGATTATCCATGCGAGCCAAACTGTCAAATGAAGTCATCTTATACTTGGTAATGGGCATATTAACAACAATTGTTAATATTGCTACTTTTTTTATTTTCATTCATGCTCACTTGGACTATAAATTTGCAACCACTATTGCTTGGGTAGTTTCCATACTTTTTGCTTATGTCACGAATAAAATTTATGTTTTCAAAAGTAAGACAAAGACGAGACGCGCTTTAGCTAAAGAATTACTTGCCTTCGTTTGGTTTCGCCTTCTATCCTATTTTATAGATATTGGATCTATGATCCTAATGGTTAGTTATATTAATACTAACGAAACATTTGCCAAACTTATTGCAAATATAATTGTTGTTATTGCGAACTATGGCTTTAGTAAGTGGTTTATTTTTAAACATACTAAAGAAAAGCAAATAAGCTAAACTCAATTTTATTAAATTCAGGACATTGGAACATCTTATCGCCAATGTCCTTATTATTATGTTGATCTATGGTTATCATAATAATAAGATTAAAAAAACAATAGTAAAAAATTATTTGCATATGTTAACATCTCTTTTAGGATTCCCTGTTAATTAGGAGGAAATACAATGTTTAGGAAACACAAACAAATATACTTTTATGTACTATCATTCTTGTTACCAATTATTTTTCTCAATCTTATTTTTAATCTAAAACATATGTATCCTTTTGGTTCTTATTCATTGCTTCAAGAAGACTTAAATTATCAATACATTAATTATTTAAGTTATTTTAGAGATAGCTTGTTATCTGGAAACATTGAAAATTTTCTCTATTCTTTTTCAATGTCTATAGGATCAACCATGAGCGGTCTGGATTCGTACTACTTTATGAATCCATTATTTATTATTTTGCATTTATTTAAATCTACACATATACTTCTTGCCATTTACATAATTTCTAACTTAAGCATAGGTTTAATGGGAATCTCGATGCTTTTTTATTGCTTGCATTCAAAAATACATCGGACCAATTTATTCTTTTCGTTAGTTTTGTCAATCTCTTATGCGCTTATGTCTTATAATCTTGCCTATTTATCAAATCTTATGTGGTTAACCAATATCATTATGCTTCCCTTAATTTGCTACGGTGTCGAAAAAATTATTTTTGAAAATAAAGGTAAATGTTTTTTCATTAGTTTGTCTTTCTCTATTTTATTTAATTACTACATTGGCT
>JBDNRM010000349.1:0-2949 GCA_047718615.1 Bacillus sp. (in: firmicutes)
GTTTTTATGATACCATGTAACCGACATTTTTTGACTATTAAATTTCTTTTTTTTAAAAGATTTCCCATAATTTTTTCATTATAATGATACAATTTTCTTTTTTATCTTGAAAAAAGCAGTATAACACCTTTTTTTTTAGTAAAATAAGAAGAAATAACGTAAGGTAATTTTATTTCCCATTGAATTTTTCTTTTTATCTACCCTGAAAAGAGGCACTCTCGATAAGTCCGCAGACGGAATACACTTCGCCTTTCCATGGGGCGGAGCCGAACTGCTCCTGTGGGGTCTCTCCTATCCCGCAGTTCCTATAGGAGTCTTCGTGTGTTCCGTCTGAAATTTAAGAAAACTGCTTCTTTTCATGCGTCATGGTGAAAATTTGTTTGCATGGGTATCTTCCATTTTTTAATACGGAAAGGACGATTGATATTATGTTAAAAAAAGACGGCCACATCCATACTGCCTTTTGTCCTCATGGAACAAAAGATTCATTAACAGATTATATTAATAAAGCAATTTCCTTAGGTTTTAAAGAAATCACTTTCACCGAACATGCCCCCCTGCCTAAAGGATTTACAGATACTACTCCTACTAAAGACAGCAGCATGTCGTTGGAAGAACTGCCATATTACATAGAGGAAGTAAATGTAGTAAAAGCGCTTTATCAAAAAGAAATTAAAGTGAATATAGGTTTAGAGGTTGATTATATCGAAGGCTTTGAAAAAGAAATTTATGATTTCTTGTCCGTTTGGGGTAAAAAACTGGACGACAGTATACTTAGTGTCCATTTTCTAAAAAAAGATACTGCTTATGATTGTGTGGATTATAGCCCTGACTTATTTGCAGATATGATTAAACGATATGGAAGTGTGGAAGCAATATATGATTGTTATTTTAATACAGTCAAAAAATCAATAAAAGCAAATTTAGGACCATTTAAACCAAAAAGAATCGGCCATATAACACTTGTACATAAATTCCAAAAAAAATTTCCAGTTAATTATGAGTATCTTCACACCATTAGCGATTTATTGAATATCATAAAAGAGCAAAATTTAGAGCTCGATTATAATGGTGCAGGCGTTAATAAACCTCTATGCAAGGAACCTTATCCACCTAAATGGATTGCTCAAAAAGCAAAAGATCTGCAAATCCCATTAATTTACGGATCAGATGCTCATCAAATAAAGGATTTAGGACAAGGCTTACAGCAAACATTAGGAAATTGGTAAAGATGCTGTATCTAAACAGATCACTTCATCAATCCATTTATTAATTTCTTCTAAATATTTTTTCATGAAATACGATTCATGTAAAAAAACATGCAGTACTTCCGTTAAATAATACGTATTAAGGAATGGCATTGACAAAAAGCTTTTCAATTGAATAATGCTATATGAAATGGTCTGATTTTTAAACTCTTTATTCTTTATGCCATCTTCCAAAATTTTCGATAAATAAAAACGTTCTTTTACATAATAGGTCGACATGATTTCTCGGACTACTTGTGAATCAATAGAAACTTCTCTTAGTACAAACCTTGTTAAATGTGGATGCTGGCATTGAAATTGAATGATGGCTTCTACTACTTGTTTTAGTTTATCCTTTGCGTTACTGACAACAGAAAAATACACTTGTTCCATAACTTCTAAATAGTTTTCAAAATAGCTTGTAAAGCAATATTCCAATAAGCCGTGTTTTCCATTAAAATAATAGGAGATATTCGCTACATTGACTTTTGCATGCCCTGCAATATCCCTAATTGAGGTACCATCATATCCATTTCGATTAAACAAGATAATAGCGGATTCTATTATTGTTTCTTTTGGATTTTTTTTCATATTTGATCGCCTCTGTTCTCTTGCTATTAATTTAAATGTATAATTAAATAAAGCAAATCTTTTTTATATCGAGAAAATAATAATTTGATAGGCTACCTTGAAAATGGTTCCGCTCTCTCAATAAGTCCGCAGCCGGTATACACTTCGCTTTCCATGGGGCGGGCGCCAAGCCTCCCCGGAGCTTTGCTCCTGCGGGGTCTCGCCTGTCCCGCTAATCCCATAGGAGTCTTCGTGTATTCCGGCTGCTCCCTGCTTACAAGTTTAAGAAAACTAGTTCTTTTCTGGGCATGGTTGTTTGCTTGAATGCTATTTAATGATTTTTTAGAATAAAAATAGCCTTTCTATTAACTTCTTGGAAACTTCAAACAATCCTTTAAAAGAATCTCGACAAAGTATCCTGTTTTTCTGTTTTTTTTGCTAAAATATGTTTAATTAATAAAGAAAGTTAGGTGTAAATTTATGTTTAACGTCGAATCATATAAAGGGAATCGTGAAGAAAAATATCAATTAGTGATAAAGCAATTAATGGCCCTTCTTGAAGGGGAAAAGAATATCATTGCCAACCTTTCAAATGCATCTGCATTACTGAATCTATTTTTAGACCGTATTAACTGGGTAGGATTTTATTTAGTAGAAAATGAAGAGCTAGTCCTTGGTCCATTCCAAGGACTGCCTGCATGTGTTCGTATTCCTTTTGGCAGAGGTGTTTGTGGTACTGCTGCCGAAAAGAAAGAAACTGTCTGTGTAGAAGATGTTCATCAATTTCCCGGGCATATCGCCTGCGATGCGGCATCCCAATCTGAAATAGTTGTGCCATTGCTAAAAGAAGATGGGACTTTACTTGGTTTATTAGATATCGATTCACCTGAAAAAGGACGTTTTGATGAGATAGATCAAAAGTATTTACAACAATTTGTAAACAGTTTAATCAAGTTTCTATAAATAAGAAAAGTATAAAGTCAATTATTACTAGGGCTAGGAATCCTTTACTAAATACTTATTTAATATTTTTATGTTACTTCACATTTCAAAAATTTTATATGTTCTTATCTTTCAAAAGAGGCTGAGACATAACTAAATAGATAATAGGTAAAGACGAACATTCTCTAAT
>JBDNRM010000350.1:0-2948 GCA_047718615.1 Bacillus sp. (in: firmicutes)
TAAGTTACTTTAACATCTTTCACATTTTTTTATCAAAGTTTACTCCTCGGAGCTGCATACAGTATAAAGAGGTTGACAAGCAGTCGAAAAATTAGTGAAGAAATGGAGAGATACAATAAAAAATGGAAATACTATCATTGGAGTTTTCTTTATTTGGATTGAACGTTAGCTTTGAGGTAAATACAGACGGTGGCAACAATACTCCTCCACTAGATCCTGCGGAGGAAGCAATTTGTGATTTAATCAGCACTATTCCGGTTGGATCAACGGTAACTTTGTATACGAATTCAGGCAATATTTTTGGACCAGCTACTTTAATTGACTATGATCCCGAAACAACATTAATCACTCTAGCTGAAGAGGATCTAACTTCTCCTCCAAGCAATTCAACATTACAACTAAGTTGTGCATCTGTTGAGACCGTTTCAATTGAAAGTTAATGATTTTTCGTAATTTCTTTAAACAAAATGTATCAAGAATATAAAGCAGGGATATTGTACCAACTTTCGATATAGAAATGTTGCCATTTGGATAGGTGATTTCATTACTTTAAAAGAGGTAAACATCCTGAAAAACGATTGAATCAAATAATATATTTCCCCCTCTTTATATTCCCTTTCTGAAATTTAAAAAATAACTAGTTTACTTTTCACTTTAAGAAGAAGTTTCTTTATACACATAAAAAGAGTGGAATAAAAACAAATGCTTTTATTCCACCATTCATGATGAGGAGTAGAGCTCTCTATTTTTAACCCACTCTTTCTTATTATTGATATGCTACTTTTAACGACTTTTTAATTTCTAAATATTGTTCAATCTCTTTAATTACATAATATATTTGTGCCTGCTCTTCAAATACATCCCAATTATGGGGCAAAGACTCTTTTTTTATTAGCTCTTCTATTCTTTGTAGTTTGCTTAAAAACAGCTGTGCTGTATTTCCAGGATGAATACAAAGACTTAGCTCTTCTAAAAAATCGGCAACAACTTGTCTTTGTTCTGTTAATGTTTGAACAGATGTTACTCTATTAAACAACCGTTCCACAATATCTAGCTGTTTTTCACGAATAGTGAAATATTTATAATAATAATTTTCTTTTCTTGTAAAATGATTTTGAACATCTCTAAATGCTAAACTTTTGGCTATTTGCACTTCTTTTGCCGTACTTTTTAATTTACTTTGATAATTAAAATCACATTCATTATTCCGTAGAAATTCAACCATTTCCATCAATAGCTCTTGGAAATGCTTTTCGATCTTTTTTTGGTAAACTTTCATTTGTTTATCTAAGCTAGGCATATAACTATTTACAAGCAATGCAGCTCCTATACCAATGACAATTAATCCAAGCTCATTTCGAATAACATCCCAATTCATCTGATTTCTTGAATAAATATGAAGAATGATTACGGTACTTGTAACTACCCCTTCATTTACTTTCAATAATACGGTAGTAGGAATAAATACAAGTAATAATAGCCCAATCGCATATGGCTTATAAGCAATTCCTTCAAAAAACACAAAGGAAAAAGGAATGGCCAACATACATGCGATAAAGCGGGCAAATGCACTATGAAGCGATTTTTTTTTTGAGTTTTGGACACATAGTATCGTTATAATTGCAGAAGAAACAAAAAAATCTAATTTGCATAACTGTGCAATAGTAATGCCTATGCTTACTGCGGCAGCTGTTTTCGCAGTACGATAACCGATTTTATATTTTTTTAATCTTGATATTTCCAAATACATTATCAATCACAACCTGTTACTAACAAATCATCCTGTAAAGAAGCAAGCTTCGTATTAAATGAAATTTTATCACCCTGCTTCACTAAAAGCGAAACAATAGAACCACTAAATGGTACACCTATTTCTTTTATTTCATCCCCTTTGGTCTTGATCGTTAATATTGTTTCCCATTCATAAAAATATGCATTTTCTTGAATTAATATTTGATCCACAATACCTTCAAAAGGGCTTAAAATCAATTGGTCTTCTTTTGAAATTTCATAATACGGACTTTGACTGCTTTTTACAATCGTTTCAATCATTTTTTCAAAACTTCCTTTTTTATTTAATTTTAGTTTTCTTTTTCTCTAAAAAGCAAATAATATGACTATTTAAATAATAAATAATGTTTATCAATCAAGTTAATAAAACCATATTTCTAAGCACATTTCAATGCTTTCTTGCTATCTTTTTTATTTTTTCCCTATTCCAATTTAAGGGAGTAAATTCCGCAAGAAAATATAACATAAACCTTCATTTATATACATATTTCTACGTTCATTAACAGATTTCACTATGGGTACATATTAATTAAGTTTTCCATTAAAATTTGTCATTCTTACAGTAACCATTATCCTCTATCGTTTACGATTTATCTACTCCTACCATTATTTTATGAGACAAGATTATAAATTGTACTAGACTTAGCACTTATTTCTATTTAATTTATTGAGTTTATACATGGTAAAAGTAAATGATACGAAGATATAAAAAATATTTCGTATCATGGTTTGGGTTTTTTATTCATGTAAAAAAGAAGGTTTGTAGTTATCACCCGCAGCCTGCATACACTTCGCTTTCCGTGAGGCTCGGCTTTAGCCGCTTCTGGCCCTTGGCTGAGCAGGGTCTCAGCTTCCTCCCCGCGGAAAGCGAGTGTTTTGTAGTGTAATGGAACAACATAGTTTTTATACTTAACTCAAACTTCGCAGTTATAAATCCTTCTTCATGTATTGACTTAACTTGGTTTAGAGCAATTAGAAAAGGATGATTGATTAATCTTTTATGGTGTTTTTTGCAAACATTATTCCTTTTAAATAGGGGCAAGATTCTCGTTTCAGGATGCTCGCTTTCCGTGGGGCGTGCGATGAGCCTCCTCGGCGCTTGCGCGAGGCCACTGAAAAACCTATTGTTTTTCTTTTAGTAATTTACGATAGAAAAA
>JBDNRM010000351.1:0-2913 GCA_047718615.1 Bacillus sp. (in: firmicutes)
ACGGAAAGCGAGCATCCTGAAACGAGAATCTTGCCCCTATTTATAAGGAATAATGGTTGTAGGATTAATCAATCCCTCTTTTCTAATTGTTATAAACCAAATTATAGGAATGAGTGAAGAAGAATTTATAACTGCAAAGTTTGAGTTAACTCTATTAAAAAACATAAATAACCAGTATAGGGAAGTAACCATTTACGTGCTAAATTAGAGAATGTTCGTCTTTACCTATTATCTATTTAGTTATGTCTCAGCCTCATTTTTTTATACTGAAAATTCTCGTGGATGGAAAAAGTACAATGCAGCTGGAGAGAAACCATAAAAAATATTACTGGTATTTTTGGATCTACTGTAGTATTTTTTAACAATACAATAAGGAGGGGAATATATGAGTAAGAACATTATATTTGACTTGCATACACATCATATAGATGCGGTCATGCAACTGGAAAGATTGAGGATTATATAAAGGCAGCAATCGATAAGGGTCTTCATTATATCGGCATTTCTGATCATTCACCGCTTTTTTACAGTGATAAAGATCAAATGTGGCCAACATATGCAATGGCCAAAAGTGAACTAGGAAATTATGTAAAGGAAGTTACGGAGCTTAAAGAAGCTTACAAAGACAAAATTCATGTATTGCTCAGCATGGAAAGCGATTATATTCCAGAGCATTTCGAATTATACAAAAAAAACTATCAAAACTATTCTTTTGATTATTTAATAGGTTCCGTTCATTTTGTAGATGGAGTAAGTATATTTGATCGGATGCAATGGGATGGTTTAAATGAAGAAGGGCGCATTAATCTAAAAGATAACTATTACAAGCTTATTCAAGAATCAGCTAGATGTGGGCTATTTCAAGTACTTGCCCACATAGATGCGATGAAAGGATATTACCCAGAATTTACGAAGATTGACACACCCATCATTGATGAAACACTTAAAGTTATTGGTGAAGAAGGTGTCGCAATTGAGGTTAATACATCTGGTAAAACGAAAGACTGTGGAGGGTGGTATCCTTCAAACGAAATTTTAGAACGTGCCTTATATTATGACGTGGATATCTCCTTTGGATCAGATGCCCATACATATGAGCGTATTGGAGAAGATTATTTTGAAGTTCAGAAGCAGTTAAAGGAAATCGGTTTTAAAGAAATGGTTTTTTACGTAGAAAAGAAAAGACAGATCGTCACATTATAATAAAGAAAAGTTGAACTAATAACTTGTGACATAATGAATAAGAAAAGGGAAACGATAAGCTTTATCGGAGTCCAAAAATTAAGAAAAAAATTAGTTAGCGTATTATTAAAAAAGATGTCAGGTTTTATGACAAAAGTATAGACTTATAGGAACTATTAATTTAATATTAAGAAAAGTTACTGTTTCCACTATAGACATAGGATAAACATTCTTGTAGTAAGTAAAGTACTATCTTGGAGAAAAACGTTTTTCCAAAAATAACAGGAAGAATTTCTTCAAAGCAAAGGTAGAAACTATAATAGAAAAAACGTTTTTCTTAAAACCGGGATATTGTTATTGGAAAAATCACAGATACAATCTTTTAAACACAGAAAAACGTTTTTCTAGACAGGACAAGCAAAGAACATAAAAAAAACGTTTTTCTATTTCTGGAAAAACGTTTCTGTAGTAAAGCAAGGTATTTCTTTCTTTTAAAAAGAAAAACGTTTTTCTAAACTGTAGCAATGCTAGCTAAACCGGTAAAGGGTGAGAATATGAAAATAACAATCAAAGATGTGGCAAGGAAAGCGAATGTGTCCATTTCTACTGTTTCAAATGTTATTAACAAAAGCAAAAGAGTAAGTCCAGAGGTAACGGAAAGAGTATTAAAGGTAGTGAATGAGTTTGGGTTTAGTCCTAATGTGATTGCACGCAGTCTGATTAAGAAAGAAACTTTGTCCATTGGTGTGCTAATTCCAGGTATTGAAAATACATTTACATCTAATTTTGTGAGAGTTATTGAAAAAGAACTTTTTAAACATAACTATTCGACCTTACTTTGCAATACGGAGCTTGATGTGGATATTGAACTGCATTATTTAAAATTGATGAAAGAAAAGTATGTAGATGGAGTGGTACTGCTAACTTCTACTTTGAAGCAAGTGCATATCGATTTTTTTGAGGAAAATTCTATTCCAGTTATATTAGCAAGCCTAACCGACAAGAATGGCAGATTTTCCTCCGTTAATATTGATGACTATCAGGCAGGTTATGATGCTGCCCAGTATTTAATTAAATTAGGACATCAGAAAATTGCATGGTTCGGTGGAGATATAAAACATGATCATTCTGTTCTAAGGTTTGAAGGATATAAACAAGCACTTGCTGATTATGAAGTTGTCTATGAAGAAAATGTCTCTTTTAATGAAGAGTATCAAATTAAATCAGGTTACGAGAGAGGAATGGAAATTTTTAGGAAGGAAAATCGTCCTACTGCAGTATTCTGTATCAGCGATGTTCTTGCTATAGGGGCCATTCAAGCAGCGGAGGAATGCGGACTTCGAGTTCCAGCGGATATTTCGATCATGGGATTTGATGATATTCCAATTGCCGGTGCTTATAGACCTGGAATAACAACCGTTCGACAACCGGTTTATGATTTGGGAGTTCAAGCAGCTCAAATGCTGTTACAACAAATTAAGAAGAAAAAAGGCTATAAAAAAGAGGCGAGAATTCTTCCGCATGAAATAATAATTCGGGGCAGTTGTAAAGAGATTAAAAACATAAAATAAAGGATGACAAGTCATTCTTTTTTCTCTTTATTTTGAAGATTCAAAATAAAGAGAAATCTTTTTAAAGAAATACGTTTTTCTTTAAATAATTAGAAGTTAGTTTCTAACAAAGCGAAGAAATTTAAAAGTAGGTGTTCGTTAAAGTTTATCTATCGGTAGG
>JBDNRM010000352.1:0-2897 GCA_047718615.1 Bacillus sp. (in: firmicutes)
CGTGGAGGGGCAGCGGAGCACAATCCAACATGGAGAGGCTCCCGTCTACTCGACCCGAGGAGGCTCACTGCTCGCCCCACGGAAAACCAAGTGTATTCTGAATGCGGACTGATCGAGAGCACTTTTTCAAGGTAGCCTTGTGAAAAAAAGAACTATAGAACAGTGTAACAAAATACTTAATTTCCCCGTCTACCTTATTAATATACTTATTGCAAACGGAAGGGGAAAACATATGAATAAACTATTTCGGATAGCTTTTTTAATACTGCCTATATCTTTGACATTATCTGCCTGCCAACAAAAAAACGAAGCAGGCAATCCCCAAAAACCATATCCCTCAGAAGAAGCAATACAGAATAAAGATGTTGTCAATCTTCACGGAAAAATAAAAAACGGAAAAAGACTAGAACAATTTATGCAAAATGCAGGAGAAGGGAAAGAGGACACAATCCGAATAACCTCCTATACATTAGAAGGCGATCCAATATTCGAAAATCTACAATCTAACAAAAGAACAATCACCTATATTTATGACAATTCACAAGACGAATATGCTGGCTCAGATAAAGGAATAGAAAAAACAAGTTGTTCGAAAATAGCAACAGAAAATACAACTAATGGAACAGAATATACATTAAATGAATGTATCTCATCCGAAATTGGCAACATGTTTCATTTTGTTATTTCAAAGTAATTATCATTTATACATATTTATAAAGCTAATTTCTCTATTTTAAGAAGAAATTAGCTTTTTTTTATTTTTCTAACCGGTGATGTGTTCTATTGTCAAATATGTCATGTCGTGATATAGTCATGACATGACATATTTACTTGCGACTTAGTTAAAATTAGCTGCCGTACTTTAAAAACAACCGAAAAGAGAGAATTATATTGGAAATAGAGAAAATACTGAAAAAATATATCCCAATGACGGAAACCGCATTTTATATTCTTCTATCTTTAACAAAACCTCGCCACGGATATGGGATCGTTAAACATGTAGAAGAAATTACAGACTCTCGTATTCATTTAGGATCGGGAACCGTATATGGAACCATAACAAAAATGCAAAAAGATGGAATAATAACGGTGTTTGCTGACGAAGAAAGAAAAACTGTCTACGAAATAACGGACATTGGAAAAAAACTGATGACCGCTGAAATAAATAGACTAAAGGAGCTGCATGAAAATGCACGAACGTACGAGGAGGATTTTTTATGATAAAAGTATTTCGACCATTTTGGAGCTATGATGTTAAAAAAACAGAAACATGGCTTTCCTCTATGGCGAAGAAAGGGTATATATTTGACCGTTTAAATCGCTGGACAAGAAGCTTCTTCTTTCGGCAAGATAAACCAAAAGACATAACCTATCGAATAGGTTACGATAAAATCAAAGCAGTTCCATTATCAAGGTCTCTAGTAGAAGAAGGCTGGGTAAAGGTTATTCAAAGGGGAAACTGGTATGTAATGTCTAATGAACAGCCTCTTGAACAAATAAAAACCGCATCTGTCCGTGAAGGCATTATTAAACATAACAACAAAATTAAGTATCTTTTTAGTGCATTGTTGATTTATTTTCTATGGACAATAGTAATGAACCTTTCTCTACTTGGCTTGTCTTGGTTTCAAAATGAATCGATTGAAGTGGTTGAAAGTCCATTATGGATTATAACCTACACTGTTTTTGTGATTGCGATTGCAGTATTTATTCTAGCAATCTATTCTGTTATCAAAATTAATCGTACAAACAAACACTTAATAAATGAAAACTCAAACAGGATATACACTATAAACGAAAAGGAAAATAGACTGCCTAAAGCCAAAGAAAAGCAATTAAAACAAGCCGGTCAAATGGTAGTGAAAAGAAAATTCGCTTGGTGGTTTTCACCGGATAAGCTTGAAAAGTGGCTTGAACGGATGGAACAACAGGGATATAACCTTTATCGAGTGAATAGAAGAGGTACTGCTTTCTATTTTATTATCGGGAGTCCACGAACAATAAGTTATTGCTTAGATTATCAAAATATTTCGAGTGAAAGTTATTTCAATATGCACCGTGA
Organism: Bacillus sp. (in: firmicutes); assembly: GCA_047718615.1. Lineage (GTDB taxonomy): Bacteria > Bacillota > Bacilli > Bacillales > Cytobacillaceae > Niallia. Next base: position 2,063 of record JBDNRM010000352.1, read on the forward strand.
AGCTGGATGGAAGAGTGTATACGCGTCATCATCCTCTTTGCAAAAATGGACAATATGGAGCCATATATATGCAGAAGGAGAAGAACGTCCGCAGATCTATAGTGATCAAACATTCCGCTTAAAACAAGCGAAAAAAGTAGCAATCACCTATTCTAGCATGTTTTTTCCTTTCGTTATCATCTATACATACTTATTAGTAGATACATTTAGATACGGAACTTTAGATTGGAAATTAACAGCAGTGTTTTCACTGAATATTTTAATTTATGGTGTGTTTACTATTAGAACCTTGCTGTATTATTTGCGCATTCGAAAACGTAGGTATTCTTTTTAAAAAACGACCACTTGTAAAAAAGAAGGTTTGTGGTAATCACCCGCACCTGCATACACTTCGCTTTCCGAGGGGCTACGCTTGAGCCGCTTCGGCCCTTAGCGTGCAGGGTCTCAGCTGTCTCGCTAATCCCACAGGAATCTACGTGTATGCAGGCTGCTCTATTTTCCAATCTTTTTCATTTTTTCTTGGTAAAAGAATTAGGTTTTAGAAAATAACTTTTAAAGCGGGAGACACTCTACTTCCCGCGGAAAATGAGTTTTGTAGAACAATGGAACAACAAAGTTTTTATACTTAACTCAAACTTCGCAGTTATAAATCCTTCTTCATGTATTGACTTAACTTGGTTTAGAGCAATGAGAAAAGAGTGATTGATTAATCTAGCAAACATTATTCCTTATAAATAGGGGCTTTCTTTCCGTTTCAGGATGCTCGCTTTCCGTGGGACGTGCGCCTGCTTAGGTCTCATCTAACCCGCTAATCCCACAGGAGTCTCGCACCTTA
>JBDNRM010000353.1:0-2865 GCA_047718615.1 Bacillus sp. (in: firmicutes)
GGATTAAATCCTGGTTGACCTTGTGGTGCTCCTGCTCCATAATTTTCTGGAAATGGATAGGCTCCCATCTGCGGGCTGAATCCCTGTTCAGGATAAGCATAGCCTGGTTGTGGCGTAAATGGAGCACCACATCCACAATCATCCGCTGCTGGAGCCGTGTATGGCATTTGGAACGGTGCTGCAGGCGTACTCGGTGTTCCTATATAATCAGAAGATTCCTGTTTATACTGTTGAGAAATAACATGACCATTTTCAGCAGGCATTTGCCCGTAAGTCACCAATGGCTGTTGGTAATACTCTTGTGGAATATTTCCTGCCTCTGGATAAGCTGGTGCAGGCTGTATGCCATATGGATTTTGATTATAAGCACCAGCTACCTCTCCATATTGAGATGGATAAGACACATCGTTGCAAGAAGATGACTCATCCTGCCATGGCTGATAATTTGTCGGTGCTACACCAGGCAATGTTTCGTATTGAATTGGGATTTGTTCCGACGCTATAGGCTCCGGTGGACAAACTCCTGGTGGAAATCCAGATCCTGGCATCATTGGTGATACATCATAGCAATACGGTTGATATGGAATAATTGGTGGACATACTTCTTGCTGAACTGGTGCTTCTACATGCATTTTTGGTGGTTTTTCTTTTACAATCGGTTTTGGTGCAGGCTGCGGTTTTTCTTCTATGTCCACATCTACATCCACATTTGTCATGTTCATGGAATAATAATTATTAATATCAATCTCTGGAATAATTGGTGTTGGCATTTTAGGAGTGTATGGTTTTTCTTTTTTTGGCACTTCTTTTTTTGGCATCTCTTTTTTCGGAATTTCCTTGATCGGCAATGTTTTTGGTTTTTCTTTTACAAAAGGATGTTCTGCTTTCGGCATCTCCTTTACATGAGGATGCTGTATTGGCATTTCTTTTTTTATCCCCGCAATTGGAGCTTCTTTAATTACATGTCCTCCAGTTGTCGGAACTTTAATCTTTGTACCGGGCATAATCATATCTGGATTACTGAGCTGGGAATTTAACATCTTAAGCTCTTCGAAACTCACGCCATATTTTTTCGCGATTTTCCAAAGAGTATCCCCTTTCTGTACGATATGGATTTTCACTATAGATTCCCTCCTATGCATATGTCCATATAGTCTATGTTAGTAAGTTGAAATTGTTATTGTTCTACACAAAAATCTATGCCATTTCACAAAAAATTATGTTCTTCATATTGAAAGTTTGTTTTCTTTCCTGACGCTTCTGACCACTCTTCTATCTCTTCCGAAATTTTTCTTTTCCATGTAAAAAATAATTTTAATAGCGGAATTATTACTCATTTTGATAAAATAGAACAAGTAGTTTGGTTTATTCTAGTTATGTATATTCTAGAATAAGAAGAACTATGAGGATTTAACCTACTAACTCAAACTTCGCAGTTATAAATTCCTCTTCACTTGTTTCATAACTTGGTATTGAACAATAAGAAAACCGCAGGGCGCCTTGAACAGCTCTGAAGAAAAATGTTCACATGCCTTATTAAACAGCAAGTTTTTTTCGAAACGTTCTATTAATACATAAATCAACTTTTCGCTATTTAAAATAAACCATTTAACAAAAGGAGAAATTCGATGACAGATTCAAAAAAACTTTTAGGTGACGAAAGACGCTCCTTTATTCTTTCCTTATTACAAGATAATGCACGTCCTTTTACGGGAAGTGAACTGGCAAGGCGGACAAATGTCAGCAGACAAATTATTGTCGGAGATATTACATTGCTAAAAGCAAAAAATGAACCCATTATTGCTACAAGTCAAGGATATTTATACTTACAACAATCAAAGCCAGTTCTTTATGAAAAAATCGTTGCTTGCAATCATGGACCTGAAAGAACAGAAGAAGAATTAAATTTATTAGTCGACAATGGGGTTACGGTAAAAGACGTGAAGATTGAACATCCAGTTTATGGCGATTTAACAGCCTCAATCCTTGTATCCAACCGAAACGAAGTAAAAAAATTCATGAAAAAAATTAAAAATACAAATGCTACTTATTTGTCGCAACTAACTGGAGGCATCCATCTCCATACAATAAGCGCCGCATCCATGGAAACTTTGGAAGAAGCAGAAGACGCCTTACGAGAAGCAAAATTCTTAATGGAAGATTAAAAAAGAATGTTTGTGGTAAACACCCGCAGCCTGTATACACTTCGCTTTCCGTGGGGCTCGCGCTGAGCCGCTTCGGCCCTTGGCCTGCAGGGTCTCAGCTGTCTCGCTAATCCCACAGGAGTCTACGTGTATTCAGGCTGCTCCATTTTCCAATCTATTTCATTTTTTTCTTGGTAAAAGAATTAGGTTTTAGAAAATCACCTTTAAAACAAAGTGAAATGGAGCGGAAGACACTCGACTCCTACGAGAAGTAGAGGAAAACGAGTGTTTGTAGCGCAATGGAACAAAAACTTCGCAGTTATAAATCCTTCTTCATGTATTGACTTAATATGCTTCCATCTAAAATGATATCCTTTCACAAAACGAAAAGCACGGGTCGCAGAATCAATTTAAGGCTCCAGTAAGCTAATGTTTATTCTTAAAAGAAAAATAACAGCAGTAAAAAAATGAGTGGTTAAAAGGGGAGCTATTCACGGGGCAATAAAAAAATGAAACCTAATAAAAGGGAGGTGAGTGACGCTTGTTCCATCGATACTATGGTTTAGCAATGATACCTTGTCATGAAATTCGAAGACAAGAACTTATTCTAAAACAGGTGCTTGTAACGGAGGGTGGGAAGACTGAGACCCCGCAAGGCAACGCCGAGGAGGCTCAGCTCCCACCCCGCGGAAAGCGAAGCAACCCGTAGTGGAAAGCAACC
>JBDNRM010000354.1:0-2864 GCA_047718615.1 Bacillus sp. (in: firmicutes)
CTTTAATATATCTTGTTGTATTTGTATTTTTCATATTAATAGCTTCTACTACTTTATTTTTCAACAAAAAGACATTTTTTATTATAGCATTGTTTTATTTGAATGGAATATCGTAGAAACGATAAAAAAACAAGATGGATTTTTCCAATCTTGTTTTTTGTAATCCTTATTTTTTTTCTTCTGCTTTTCTCGTAAACTCGTCAATTTTTTCATCTAAATGCTGCAAGCTTTTTAATGCTCTTTCTTTTGAAATGCTGCGATAATGATGATGTCCACCTGGCTCTTCGTCTTTTTCATCCGCCAGTTTAACAATTTTTTGAAGTGGAGTAAGTGTAACGCTTCCTCCTGGTATAAAGCTGTCTGTATGGAATAATACTGCAAGGGCAATTTCCTTCGCCTTAATTGGATTCTCGCCTAAACGAATCAGCAGCTTATGCGCTCTTTCTGCCCCTTTTATTGGATGGATATCATTTTGTTTGTATAATTTATAATCCCATTTTCCATCTTTATACCATGTATAATGGCCCATATCATGTAGAAATCCAGCTTTTGCTGCTATATCAACATCAATATTTTTTTCTTTTGCTAATTCAAATGCATGATAAGCAACTGCTAGAGCATGAGCAAGTCCAGATCTAGTAATATATTTTTTTGCTATATGATGGTTAAAAATATCTGTTAAAGTTACATCTCTCAACTGCTACACTCCTTTTTTATTTATAAAAAAACACCTTTCTTTAGGTGTCTCTGTTTATCTGCCTGTAAATTGTTTCAACTGCTTAAAAGTTTGCCTATCTATTCTTTTTTATGAAGGAGCTGCAAACCTCTAACTTTTTGAAACAAGTTAATCATTCAGATAATGGGAAACTCCTATTTTTACATGATTTTGCTTGAAGTATAAAACGAAATCATGTGTCTTTTTAACGATGCAATGAAAGTATTTTTATTATTATATAATAAAATATCAAAATTGATAATAAAAAAGTCTTGCTTTCTCAATAAGTCCGCAGCCGGAATACACTTCGCTTTCCGCGGGGCGGGCGCCAAGCCCACAGGAGTCTGCGTGTATTCTGGCTGCTCCCTGCTTATAAATTTAAACAACCTGCTCTTGTCATGTGCTATGGTGCAAAATTTGTTGCATGGATATCTAAGTTTTATCTTCTCGATGGGTCCGTGCCTTGCTTCTACTAACAAAAACCTTGCGGAAACTGCTTTTTTTCATAGGCAATGGTGCGAATGGTTATTAGCATCTATTCTACCTCTACCCTGAAAATAGTACTGTGTCCACAGATAGTTCAGGATCTATATATAGTTTTTGTTTTCTGGTTTTCTATCTCTCTTTATACCTTTTAATGCTATTGTAACCTTCTTCCATATAGTAGACTACTCCTTCTGTTTCTGAGAGTGTATCATTTTCAAAGTATACTCCGGCGCCATCATCGATTCCAAAACCGATTGGGGCTTTCAGTTTGGATATAGCTGTCTGTAAATTACTTGCTTCATGCCATTTAGAAAAATGAACAGTAACAACACAATTCTTAAGCAGTCCTAATCCTTTCAGAAATAAGTGTTCCTTTTTCGCAGTGTCTTTTGGAGGAATAATACAGTATGTTGGACAAATTAATGCACCGGCTGAAAATCCAGCAATCGGAATGCCATTTTGATATAACTCCATTAATTTTTCTCCAACCTCAGTTTCCACAATATAGTTGCGGTAAAGCTCTGTTTTTCCTCCACATATAATGATACCTGTACAAGATTCCAGCATTTCAATTATATTTTTTAACGGGGTGTTAATTAAAGATATGTAAACAAAATGGACTAATCCATTTTGTTTCAAAATTTTAGTATATCTCATTTTATGCAGTTTCCAACTGAAACTTTTTAGATATAAAACGACTACTTTTCCTTGATTTTTCATAGCATATGCAGCAAATTTCCCGCCTAATTTTTTACTGAATGGAGGACTTCCACCAAATAAGAATAGATGTTTATTATTCATTGCAACCTCCTTAAAGCTAGCTTTTATATATCCTTTTTCTGCTGATTGTTTGTTATTATTTGCTATTGTACATTTTTAGCTTTCCGTGAACATTCACTTATGACAACTCTTCACTTGCACCTCGGATGCTCTCATGTAAATATAGGTCGTATAAAACCACCTTTTGTTGAGAAAGAACCATAAAAAAAATTATATGTTTATGCTAATATTAAAACATAGAAAGGTGGTAACTAATGCTTTTAAGAAAGATTATATCAAATGAAGCGGACACTGTTTTTCAAATGGGCTACAAAGAATGGGCAAAAGGAAGAACGTATGAACAATATGTAAAAGATAATAAAAAAGAAGATGAATATGGTGTTCGTTATGTATATGTAGATAAAAATAATAACATAATTGGTTCCATGATTGTATTATTTATCAAAATACAGTACCTTAATCAATCTCTTTTAATCCATGGACTAGGGTCTATTGTTATTCACAGAAGCCATCAAGGAAAAAACCATGGAACTAACATGCTAAATGAATTTTTTTCTACTTTTACGGCTGAACAAAAAGATGACATTTTCCTTTTATACAGTGATATAAATCCACAGTATTATCATCGTTTCCATTTTAAAGAGCTTCCGCTCAAACTCCAGCACAAAAAACAATCCATCTGTATGGTACGCTCTAATGCTGAAATGTTTATAAAATTATCACAACTGAAAAAATCACAAATTCCTTCTTATTTTTAGTCTACAAACATAACTTGCTGTTGAATGCCATTTCAACAGCAAGTTATGTTTCCATCGAAAGCACTTAATCGTAAAGATAATTAGTAACCGTTTCTAAGTGAACACAAAATTGTTTAACTTTATTT
>JBDNRM010000355.1:0-2861 GCA_047718615.1 Bacillus sp. (in: firmicutes)
GGAGGCTCAGCTCCCACCCCGCGGAAAGCGAAGCAACCCGTAGTGGAAAGCAACCTCCACAATAAAAAACAAGCCCCCATTTTATTGTTCTTAAACTAAGTAATATCAAGGACTTGCAAACGAATTTGATGGTGTGAATTTGAGTTAACTATATGAAAAAACATAAATAACCAGTATAGGGAAGTAACCATTTTCATGCTGAATTAGAGAATAGAGAATGTTCGTCTTTACCTATTAGCTATTTAGTTATGTCTCAGCCTCAATAATTTCTTCTTTATATACTAAGTATTTTAATAGAATAAATATTATTTTACCTATTAATTGTTATGATTTTAGGGAATGTTATGATAATATTCAAGTATATGCAAAAAATAATAAGAATAAATTAGGTGATGGAATGAAAGTTACTTTCTATTGGTATCCGAAATGCGGTACATGTCGTAAAGCCAAAAAGTGGCTTGATGAAAATCATGTTACATATGAAGAAGTACATATTGTAGAAAATCCTCCTTCGCGCTCGACGCTCGAAGATCTTTATCAAAAAAGTAATCTAGAATTAAAAAAATTCTTTAATACAAGTGGGCAAAAATATCGTGAACTTGGACTGAAGGACAAAATAAAGGACGCATCAGATGATGAATTATTAGATTTATTGGCATCTGATGGAATGTTAATTAAACGTCCTTTGACTACCGATGGAAATAAAGTAACAATCGGCTTTAAAGAAGAGGCGTTTAAAGAAACTTGGACATAAAAGTACCTGCTTTTTACATGTGCATGTGGTAATGAGCAAAGGCGCTTGCGCTTTTCTATTGTCTAGCTTCAGCGCCTAGCTCTAGTGAGTATTGCCCCATGCCTCTAAAAGTAAAAAACACTTTTTGAGTCATGTGAACATTTTTCTTCAGAGCTGAACAGGGCGCTTGCGCTTTTCTTAATATAATTTATTTGGAGGGAATTCGTAATGAGTATACCAAAAGATTTACGTTATTCAGAAGAACATGAGTGGGTAAAGATAGAAGGGGAAAATGCCCGTATCGGTATTACATATTTTGCACAATCCGAATTGGGAGATATTGTATTTGTTGAGCTGCCTGAAATTGGGGATGAAATAGTTGCAAACGAGCCATTTGGCAGTGTGGAATCTGTTAAAACAGTTTCTGAATTATATGCACCTATCAGTGGTAAAGTAGTGGAAATAAATGAAGAACTTAGCGATAGTCCTGAATTTGTAAATGAATCTCCATACGAAAAAGCATGGATGGTTGTAATTGAACCAAGCAATAAAGAGGATATTGATAAACTTATGACTGCAGAGCAGTATGAAGAAATGACAAAAGAAGATTAAACCCTGTAAGCGCCGGTAAGATTTCCCGGTGCTTATTTCCGTCTTGGAGTAAGTGTTTTTGTTACTAGTCGTTTTAATTGAAAATTCAGTTATTAAGTTTCGGCACTTTATCTCCACTATCGAATATGATAAAGTGGTATTTAAAACTTCCTTTAGGTGATCATGATGAAAAAAATAATCATTGTTGAAGGTAAATCAGATAAAATGAAAGTAAAGAAAGTTATTAGGGAACCAGTAGAAATCATCTGTACAAATGGTACAATTGGGTTATCAAAATTAGATGAATTAATTGAAGAGCTATTTGACAGAGATGTTTATATTTTAGTGGATGCAGATAATTCAGGAGAAAAACTAAGAAAGCAGTTTAGAAAAGAATTTCCTGAAGCCGAACATTTATATATAGACAAAATGTATAAAGAAGTTGCTTCGGCTCCAGAAAATCATTTAGCCACCGTATTATTGCATGCGAATATTGATATCTATCCCGAATATTTAGATTTAAGGATGAGTTAGTTATGAAGGATTGGACGTTGGAGGAAGTAGAAAAACGCTTAGTAGAAGAGATGGAAACGGGGTTTATGCTTTATTTATACACCCCGCTCTGCGGAACTTGTATGGTAGCTTCGAAAATGCTGAATGTTGTTCAAGCCATTATGAAAGAACAACAATTTGCAAAAATAGATTTAAATTATGCACCGCAATTAGCTGAAACATACAAAGTAGAAAGTGTACCATGCTTGTTGATTTTTAGACAAGGTAAATTAAAAGAAAAAATATATGCATTTCAGTCTGTACCTTATTTAGTAGATATAATTCAAAAAAAAATTTCATAATAGACATTGAATTTTAAGGGGTATCAATTAAAATTCTCCAGTTTTATTAATGGGAGGATTTTAATAAGATATCTTTTTTTGTGCTGTTTTGAAATCTCAGCTGCATTCAAACACATAGCTGATTTTCATTCAAGGAGTTTCTCCCCTACAATCCAATCAACCTGTTTAAAAACAAAACACCAAAACACCCTTTATTAAGTTGAACGGCTATATTGCCGTTTAACAGAGCTCCACCTACTAACAAAAATTTGCAACACAGAGCAGGTAGCATACACGAAGAATCCCGTGGAGAAACTGCTGGAAAGTGACCTGTATTCTGACTTCAGACCCATTTGAGAGCACGAGGGTAGCCATTATCTTAAAATAGTATTTACTGAAAAATTCTAAACATTATACAAAAACAAACGACAAAGATAGCTGAATTATGTCATTTCTCGGGAAATAATATCGAACGAAATTTTAAATCGTTTTTATTATTTTAAAGGTTTTTTTTGAAGAAGGAAGGAATACATAAAACAGACATAACAAGGAAGTAGGGAGTGAAATGAAGCAACTTGTAATGGATTGTTTAGAGGAATTAAATAAAAGCCGTATTATAAAGCCGCTAATTGAAGGGGAAATATTTATCATGCAACTAACATGTGAAAAAGAGAAATATTACATAGAACTAAAAGATAGTAATT
>JBDNRM010000356.1:0-2858 GCA_047718615.1 Bacillus sp. (in: firmicutes)
GAGGAAAAAGAATATGGCTATCTATCACTTTTCTGTTCAAGTTATTTCACGAGGAAAAGGACAATCAGCAGTTGCTTCTGCTTCTTATCGATCAGGAGAAAAACTACGTGATGAACAAACCGAGCAAACTAAATATTATAAAAGAGAAGTGCAACCCGAAAACCATATTCTTGCTCCTTCTCATGCCCCATCATGGGTTCAAAATAGAGAGTTTCTTTGGAATGAAGTGGAGAGAAGCGAAACAAGAAAAAACTCACGACTTGCAAGAGAAATTAATATTGCTTTGCCACGAGAACTTTCTAATGAACAGCAAACAGAATTAATCAAAGGATATGTTCAAGAACAATTTGTAGATAAAGGCATGATTGCCGATATTGCTATTCATCGAGATGATAAAGAAAATCCTCACGCTCATGTTATGTTGACCACTAGAGAAATTTCAGAAGATGGCTTCACTACAAAAAATCGTGATTGGAACAATAAAGAACTACTGGAACAATGGAGAGAACAATGGTCTGAACATGCCAATAAGGCACTTGAAAAAGAAAATATCCAAGAACGAATTACCCATCAATCTCATGCTGATCGTGGACTTGAAATTTTACCTACTGTTCATTTAGGGCATGTAGCTTCTGATATGGAGAAAAAAGGAATCGAAACAGACCGCGGCAATATAAATCGTAAAGTAGAACAGCACAATGCCATTGTTTATGACTTACAAAAATATCGTGAAGAAAAGCAAAAACGACAAGCCTTGATAAAAGAACAAGAACAAAAAAAGGCGGTTGCTTTCACTACTGGAGAACAAAAAGTATTAGACTATATCCAAACACATATAACCAAAGAAGAACCGACTTTAGAGAATATTTCTAAGATAAAAGAATTCAATGAAAAATGGCATAACCAAAATAATTCCGAATATTATCAACTTCAAAACAAGCAAAAAAACATGGATAATCTTTTCCAAGCAAATGCCACTTTATCTAACTTTGAAAAACAAATAAGCGAAAAAGAGCAAGCACTTGAAAATACAGGATTCTTCCAACGAAAACAGAAAGAGCAGCTACGCCATGAAATTAATTCTTTAAGCCAAACTCTTGATAGCCAAAAAGAAAGAGTATCCATCTTAATGCGAGATAATGGCATTTCAACTAGAGAAGAAATTCCGTTTAGAAAAAAACAAATGGACAAAGAAGTAGAAAAATCTCGTACTTAATTAAACGGAAAAACAACAACATAAAAAAAAACTAATAAGTTATTAGAACAAGGGGAAACCATTCTAAAAAATCATGAAATCAAAAAAGCAACTTCTCTATATCCAGAATTAGAAAATAAGCGAATTGACTATAAAACTGCTATAAAATTACAAGACATTCATGAACGTTATAATCTTTCAAAAACTAGCGATATACCAACTGTTATCGAGAAAAATAAAGCTGAAATAGATAGCATGTCAAAAGCTATTTCTAATTATGAAAAACGAGAAGAAACTGTAAACGCAGCTGAAATAAAATTAAAAAGAATTACACAAATAGACCGTCAATTAAAGGCTACTGAAAATAACCCTTATCAATATGGAAGGGTACTTAATGATCCAGTAGCCAAAGAACAATATGAATCACTAAACGAACGCAAAAAATCAATAGGACAAGAACTTGTAAAAGCTGGTTATAAAAACGCTTCTTCTATTCAACAAGATAGAGAACTAATCAATGAACAGAAACCAATTAAAGAACAATATGTGAAGAAAATCGAGGAAATGCAGAAGGAAAATGAAGCTTTATCTGATGTTCAAAAAGACTTACAGCGAACAAATAGAAGAGAACAATATTTATCACGAGATAATGGATTAGAAAGATAGGGTTGTAAATTTTACAACCCCTTATTTCAACTTCCAATTCATTTCGTATTTTTCAAATACCTTGATAAGATCGTCAAGCAATTGCTGATTTTCTTCCCAAGATAAAGGCTTTTTTTCATAATCTCGACTATACTCAAACGTCACGTTCCAAGTACGGTTGCAATCAAAATCCCCTTTGATAATTTGTTTGGACCTTTCAAACTCGTGCAAAGTAAACACCCCTTTTTAGCTATTATAAGCCTGTAGTTATAATTTTTGATAACTACGAAATGAATTGATATACTAAGGAGGTACTAGGATTTTTGCAGACCAATGTCTGTTCAACTGAATTAATCTTCAGAAGAAGAAGAACCATTGTTTGTTTGTGAATCAGTGTGGTTCTTCTTTTCTTATTTCCTCTTTAAGATAGAACTATAGATATAACTGCACTTACTACAACGCACCGTACCAGTAGCCAAAATAACCGTTTGAACCTCCTTTAGACACTTAGGACACTTCTTCAAACTACCACCTTTAAATATATACATAAAAACACACCTTTCCCTTTTTTAGACCATTTTATAAGAAAAGGTATACCATTTTTGGGATAGCCTTGTTATGGATAGAGCCCCCCTTAACTGCAAGGTTTTTGGTTGCCTTTATGGCAACCTTTCAGCCTTTATGGCAATAAAGTAAAAAGTTTAAATTAGGGGTTGCTAATCAAAGAGCGAAATGCTATTTAATATAGAGTGAGAAGAGAGAGAGTTTTAAAAGCAGGTTAAAGCGTTGATATATATAGGTTTTTAGCGCTTTTTGTCTGTGGTAAAAATACCACACTTTCGTGGTAAAAATACCACAGACGAAATAAGAAAAAATCCGTAATTATCAAAATTGATAACTACGGATTTTGTTTAAAATAATTTATCAGGTAAATCTTTTAATATTTTCATTTTCATAGCTTTATAAAACATAACTTGTAAAGCTTCATTTACATGATCTTTATCACCAGCATATATCA
>JBDNRM010000357.1:0-2846 GCA_047718615.1 Bacillus sp. (in: firmicutes)
GTGAAATATTATCTTTATATCGTTTTTTGATCATTTCAGCCTTTATAATTATGACTAGTTATAAATTAATTGGAGTGATTTTAATTGGGTAATTATACAGAATTATTAATGGAATTTGATGAAATTGTCCGCAGTGATAATCATGATTATATACAAGAGAACGCAAATATAGATGGTCTTTCACCGATGAGTCATATGATGCATTTTGCTTCCTCCTCATCTCGTCATTACACGATAGAAAAACTTTTATCAGCGGAAGCGAAACAAGCATTTCAACAAGGCTATATTCATATTCATGATCTTGATTTTTATTCTTCTGGAACGGCTACATGCTGCCAAATACCTTTAGCTAAAATCTTGAAAAAGGGATTTGATACAGGGCATGGATTTATGAGGGAACCACAAACTATTATGAGTGCAATGGCATTAACTTCTATTATTTTACAGGCGAATCAAAATCAACAGCATGGTGGACAAGCTATTCCTATGCTGGATTATGATTTAGCTCCATATATAAAAAAAACGCATGAAAAAAATAAAAGAAAATTAGAAGAAATTATAGACGAAGAAGCATTAGTTGAGAAAAAAGCTTGGGAATGGACTGAAAAGGAAACCTATCAAGCTTGTGAAGCTTTTATACATAATTGTAATAGCATGCATTCAAGAGGAGGGGGACAGACTCCTTTTGTATCTGTTAATTTAGGAACAGATACTTCTAAAGAAGGTGCACTATTAACTAAATGTTTATTGCTTGCAACACAAGCTGGATTAGGTGCAGGGGAGACTCCGATTTTTCCAATTATTGTGTTTAAAGTAAAAGAAGGAATTAATTATTTGGAAGAAGATCCAAATTATTCTCTTTTTGAATTAGCGATCGAAACAACAAGCAAGCGTCTGTTTCCAAACTTTGTTTTTATTGATGCGCCATTTAATGCAAAATATTATGATGGGACACCGGAATCTGAAATAGCAACAATGGGTTGCCGAACAAGAGTAATGGGAAATATTCATGGGAAAGAACAGGCCAGTGGCAGAGGTAATTTGTCTTTTACTAGCATTAATTTACCGTTGCTTGCCCTAGAATCGTCGACTATTGAACAGTTTTTTGGCAAACTTGATGAGTATTTAGAGATTACGATTAAACAATTATATGATCGTTATGTTTATCAAGGGAAAAAAACGGTTGCTAATTTCAAATTTTTATTTACACAAGGTGTATGGGCAAATGGTGAAACATTAAATCAAGATGACTATTTAGAGGATATTTTAAAACAAGGAACATTGTCGATTGGATTTGTAGGATTGGCAGAATGTTTAGTTGCATTATTAGGGGTGCATCATGGAGAAAGTCAAGCTGCATATGAGTTAGGGCTGAAAATTGTTAAACATATGAGAGATGCAGCAGATGATGCTATGGAAAAATATCAATTGAATTATTCCCTTATTGCAACACCTGCAGAATCATTTGCAGGAAAAGCGCTGCGTGTGGCAAAAAAGAAGCATGGAGTTATAAATAAAGTGACAGATCGTGATTACTTTACAAACAGCTTTCATGTTCCTGTTTATTTTAAAATGAAAGCAATTGAAAAAATCAAAAAAGAAGCGCCTTTTCATGAATTAACAAATGCTGGACATATTACGTATGTAGAATTAGATGGAGATGCAAGCAAAAATACTGAAGCAATGAAGACAATTGTTCGTGCTATGAAAGAATCTGGCATTGGCTATGGCAGTATTAATCATCCTGTTGACAGATGCCTGTCATGTGGACATAAAGGAATTATCGATAACCAATGCCCAGCATGCGGTGAAGAAGAGGAAAGCAACATTGAGCGCATCCGCCGTATCACTGGCTATTTAGTAGGCTCATTAAACAAATGGAATTCAGCAAAAAGAGCAGAAGAATCAGAACGTGTGAAGCATTCGTGAAAGTATTAAATATTATTCATGATAGCATTGTAGATGGACCTGGATTAAGAAGTACCATTTTTTTTGCTGGATGCCCTCATCAATGTCTTGGCTGTCATAATCCGCAAAGCTGGAATTATAATGCGGGCATGGAGATGTCGATTGAAGAAATTTATCAAGAATTAATAGATAACCCACTTACCGATATTACTTTTAGCGGAGGAGAGCCACTCCTTCAGTTAGAGGATCTGACTATTTTAGCTAAAAAATTAAAAGCCAGCGGGAAAAATATATGGTGTTATACAGGGTATACATGGGAGTATTTGCTACAATCAAAAAGAGAGGCATTTATACGCTTATGCAACGAACTGGATATTCTTGTAGATGGACCATTTGTTAAGGAAAAAAGAGATTTATCTTTAATATATAGAGGCAGCAGCAATCAACGGCTGATTCATTGTAAAAAAAGCGTGCAAGAAAATAACATCGTTTTATTCGAACAAAAGAAAGCACTAGTATCCAATTGATTTTATCGGATACAGATTTGTAAATTGATACAGTAAGTTAAAGAAGCTGGGACATAAGTATTCCAGCCGAAGATAAACCTGAACAATGATACGAAGATGTAAAAAACATTTCGTATTATGGTTTGGGTTTTTTATTTATGTAAAAAAGAAGATTTGTGGTAATCACTCGCAGCCTGCATACACTTCGCTTTTCCTGTGGCTCGGCTTTAGCCGCTTCGGCCCCTGGCCTGCAGGGTCTAAGCTTCCTCCCAGCGGAAAGCGAGTGTTTTGTAGTGTAATGGAACAAAATAGTTTTTATACTTAACTACTCAAACTTCGCACCATCAAATTCGTTTGCAAGTCTTGATCTTACTCGTTTTAGAACAATAAAATGAGAGGCTTGTTTTTTATTGTGGGGGTTGCTTTCCACTA
>JBDNRM010000358.1:0-2809 GCA_047718615.1 Bacillus sp. (in: firmicutes)
CTTCTATTAGGCATGAGAAGCAGCCGTTAAATTGCCTGTTTTTATTCGTTAAAATACTCTTTTTTTTGATTGTTCCTCTTTTAGTAATTCAACTGCTTCACGAAATCTCTGTGAGTGAACGATTTCACGTTCGCGTAAAAAGCCTAAAGAATCATTAATTTGGGGGTCATCGGAGACATTAATGATCCATTGATAACTGGAACGCGCCTTTTCCTCTGCTGCAATGTCTTCATAAAGATCAGCGATTGGATCTCCTTTTGATTGGATGCCCATGTTAAAGTTTTGCCCGGCAGCATTATGATAATAGATTGATTTACCATGATCAACATAATGTTCACCTAAACCGGCTTCCTTTAACTGTTCAGGTGTCGCATCTTTAGTTAGTTTATAGACCAAAACTATATTGCAACCATTGGTTAATCATGTTAAAATACAGACACATCAAGAATTTATCAAGTTTCGGTGGTGAATGACTTTGAATAAGACTATTATGGATAACATAAAAAAAGTTGCTATTTACAGTAGGAAAAGCAGGGACGATGAGACTGAGAAGGCTTTAAAACAACAATTAGAAACACAAATTGAAAAATGTGAACAAAATAATTGGGAATATGATGTTTATAAAGAAGTTGGTTCGTCTCAGGATAAACATAGACCTCAATACACTAAAATGGTGAACAGAATTCAAAAATATGACTATGACGCAGTAGTGTGTACAGACCAAGACAGAATAACTCGTTCACAGGGCGGATTTGAAGAATTTCAAGCATTATTACAGGAATATAATGTATTACTTATAACAGATAAAAAGCCATTTGACTATAACAATGATGGTGATGCCTTTGAGGGTACTATTTATGCCTTTGTTGCCAAAATGGAATATATGCAAACAAAGAAAAGGCTAATAAGGGGTAAAAGAGATTCAGCTAGAAAAGGTAATTGGGCTGGGGGAAAGACCCCTGTGGGTTATAGCTATGACCATAGTACAAAAAGGCTTGTACCTGATGAAAATGCCCCTATAATCGAAAGAATTTATTGGTTATATCTGTCAGGTAAGTCCTCTACAGAAATAGAACGAATATTTGACTTAGAGGGGATATTAACGCCATCTGATTCAAAATGGGATAAGGCTAGAATTTCTGCAGTATTAGCTAATCCTGTTTATAAGGGTACGGCTATCTATGGTAGAACAAAAGTATCAAAGATTCATAAAAAACCTTGTGGAAAGCCTAAACAACTAAAGGCTTTAAAGGATGAACAAATAATTAGAGAAAATGCACATAAACCCATCATATCACCTGTGAAATGGGAAAAGGTAAAAGAAATTAGAGAAAGCAGGGCGACTAAGCCGCCAGCGTCTAGAATAGGGAAGGTTATTTTCACAGGCTTAATTAAATGCGGTTTATGCGGAAGAACACATAGCTTTCAAAGAAGAAAAGGGCAAGAACTTCGAATTACATCTTGTCAAACAAGGCATTATTCTGATGATGGAAGTTATACTGTCTGCAAAAACAAAGGTGTAAGACTAGACTTGTTTGAAAAGGTATTCTATGCCAATTTTAGTCAATTTGTTAACAGATTAGAACTGTACTTAGAGGATATAAAGAAAAACATAAGGCAAGACAGTACTAATCCTGCTGATGAAAAAACTATCCTAAAAGCAAACATTAAAAAGATTGCCGCTAGTATCAAAAGGGTGCAAAGAGGTTTCGTAGCGGAAATATACACAGAGGATGAGGCACAAAAGGAAATTAGGCAGTTAAAAACTCAAAAACAAAATTTGGAAAAACAAATAGAAAGATTAGATAGACAATCGAGAAGTGAAAAGATTGGTGAATTGCGGGGGACAGTAAACAAATTAAAATGTCTGCTAAATGGTACATCAGACCTAGAGACAAAGGAAATCAATTATTTGTTAACCACACTGATTGACCATATTGAATATACAAGGGTCGGTGACCATAAGGCAGAAATTAACATTAAAATACATTACAAAGGACAAACAGAGAAGAAGGAAAGCTAACTTCTCTGTTTTTGTTTTGGTGTGTTGAGGGGAAAATAGAACATGCCGCTGTAAGGCTATGACAGGCCTTATAGAAGGCTATGCTGTCCATGTGCGGAAAAGGATACATAGTTAGTGGCGGAGTTGCTGTACTAGGGCGGCATAGGGTTTTTATGGGCATCTGTCAAACGTGGGGCAATAAGAGAAAAAAGGCCATAAAAATAGCCCCTAGACAGTCAGAAATGACCGCTAGGGAAATGGCAAAAAATAAACTTATACTTAAAATGACGATAAGGAACTTACTAACGTCTTTCATTCCGCTAACGCTTCATTAAAGTATTTTAAAAGTAATTATCTGTTCTTTATTCTGTGGACAGGATTCTTTAGAATTATCTTTAACTGTATTTTATATATCGTGAGGAACTTTAGTTCCGAACTGGCGAAGCCATATCTTTTATCTTTATTACTGTTATCAGGGTAGTTATCTTTAAGTATCATTCTTCTACAGTAATATGTGTGTCAGCGGCCTCGGATTACATGCCCGCAAACAGGCTAATTTTTACCAAACGCTAGAACCCCACAGCCACAAGGGCTACAAAATTGTCGGACTTTTTCAGACAGCCTGACTGAATCCGCTGTGATTAAGTCTGTCCCTCATTATAGGACTTTTAAAAGTTAAAGGTAGTACCATATGTGATTATTAAATTGTGATTATTAAAATCTGTGAACCCTTGATACATGAGGCTTTCTATAGTATGTTAATCACAGGTACTTTAATTAAATAAAGACCTGTCTGGTATACACATC
>JBDNRM010000359.1:0-2805 GCA_047718615.1 Bacillus sp. (in: firmicutes)
GGTGTATATTAAACATGAGAGAAACAAAATTAGATGTGGTAGAAATAAATTTGCCTGATGAGATTATATCTTACTTTTTTATATCAAAAGATTTTGTATCAATTTTTAATGTAGAGACAAATGATGATGCATTAAAGCTTATAAAACGTATATTACGAGATAGCCTAGAAGAAAAGCTTTATAAACGAATTAGTTTTGATTGCGAAGGAGATGAGGTTATCATTAGTGTGAATAAAGCAGACCTCATGCTGAAGGTTGCTTTAATGATCAATCAGTTGGCAAAGGAAGAAATTTCTGAAACGACCAAAAAAGAAGCTGAAATGCTTCTAACTACATATAAGAGACCCAAAAAACAAAAATGGCAAAAAGGCAGTGTATTTACTGTACCAATGAAGAATAATTCATTGGTACTTGCTCAAGTGCTAGTAAAATTTAGTGCTTATTCCGTACTCTGTGCATTATATGAAAAACCATATATGGATATAACTAATGTTAAAGAAGAACTTGAATTCTCAAAACCAAAATTTATACTTACAATTTCAACTATTAATTTAGATGATTACACTTACAAAGTAATTGGAAAGTTCCTGATTTTTTGTGGAATTTCGGATGTGGAAATATCTGAAGAACTACAATATTCCACTTTTTATAGTCCTATTTTAATTGAGTTGGCGGAAGCTACTAATGGCATTTCTAGTTTTCGAGATTCTCATCAGGAAGTATTGGAATTACAAAAAACTCTCTAAAAAGCCCTTGAATAAAGGTACCATACTTTCATGTAGGACTTTGTTATATATTAATTAAAAGTATAGAACTTTTTTATGGATATTAGTTTTTCAATTTTAAAAATTATGCTGGTAAGTAAGTTATTGTAAGAAGACTTCACCAATTCCTTTAATATATCTAAGCAGGTTCTGCTGTGTTAGGTTTTGTTGGTGGTGCTAGATTTAAGGCTGCAAAAAAGGCTAACCATGCTATATACTCCATCTAAAGGAAGTAAAGTTGTTTATATAGGCAGAACGAAAAACATTGCTGCTAGAAAATCAGCAGCACATAAAAAAGTTCATAAAGATGCTAGTTTTAGATTAGAAAAAAGGAGTTTACGTTATGCCCAAGCAAGAGGTTTAGAACATAGGGTATACTTGAAAAATGGTGGGAAGAAAAATTTAAGAAATAACATTAGACCAATTAGTAAAAAAATAAAAAATACAAACACAAACACTATATGTCTGTTTCAAGAAGTTTTTATAGATAAGGAGGAAAAGATGGACAAGGAAGCAATAATTAAACAACTTAAATTGAATATTAATAGTACTAATAATTTACAAAAAATATCTGTTATTCAAGATATTTTAATTGAACTATTTAATTATGATGTTCGATTACTTGATGGAATAGTATCCGAAGTGAAAATAAAGCAACAAAAAAAAACTAAGTATTTTAAACAAATAAAAATGGGACAAATCTTCGAAATTTTTCTTGAGGATGTTCAAAAATATAATTACGGTGTTGTTATTAGTGGAGATTTAGTTCTCAATAAAAATGATGATGTTATCATTGCATATATAGATGTTTTCTCAGAAATACCTTTAGAAGTATGCGAAATATTTTCATATATTAGGAAGCATAAGTTTTTAATGATTGCTAATACCGGATACGCATCAATAATGAACTATGATTGGAAGTTGACTAGTCAATATACAGAAGTTATTCTTTCTGATAAAGAATTACAAAACATTGAATATGTTGCTTCTATGGAAGGAAAATATTACAAAAGTATAGGAATTAGTGATAGGGAGATATTTGACTGTGAAATAATTGAAGAAAAAGAGGCTAAAAAGATAGCCAATCCACTGGGGATAGTTGGAGATTTGGAAATTAAGAGAATTTTAAGAGATAAATATTATCTCTGGTCACAGTGACTACCCGAAATAGATCAAAATTTGTCGAAGTCTGATAGGTTAGAAGAATCTTAATTTGTGCTCCTGTCCTCTGTTAGGGTAGTAGTTTAACAGGAGGTATGATCCATTTTCTGTAGGAAGAGAAAAGCGAATAAATAGTAAGTGAAAAAAACGAAGGCTCCTTAAAAGAGGAGTCTTTCTTTGGGTATTAATGAATCGGGTATCTTAACTTTGAGTCACAGTAACGAGCCAAATCAAACAATACGAAAAAACCTTCCTTGTAGTGGAAGAATAAGTATGAATTAAAACAAAATAAAGCAGCGGTTAGCTTCCAAAACGGATTAATAAAGAATAATTTTGCCTATGACAGCAGCAATAACTTAAGCACCATCGACTATACAAAAGGAAGCGAAACAGCGCCAACCTTATCTTTTGGTTACACCTACGACAAATCTGGCAATATTAAAACAGAAACAAGTCGAAATGGTACCGCACAATACGTTTATGATGCGAATAATCAATTAATCAAAGAAACATTGCCAAATGGTTCTACGAATGAGTTTCAATACGATAAAGTGGGTAATCGAACCAAGCTGATTCAAAATGGAACAGAAACGAATTATACGTATAATCATGGGAATCAGATTGCAACGAAAGATGGTGTTCCTTCATTTGTGTATGATGTAGATGGCAACTTAAAAACGGATGATAAGTTTCAATATGAATATAATGATCTTGGCGCTCGAACAAGCGTAACGACTTTAGCCGATAAAACGGAAGTGGCTAAATATGAGTACGATGAAGAAGGATTACGAACGAAAAAATCATTGGCACAAAAACGTATGAATATTATTATGGAAAAGAAAACCCTAGGCTAGGCCTAGGGTTCTAAAAAGCTTATAGC
>JBDNRM010000360.1:0-2766 GCA_047718615.1 Bacillus sp. (in: firmicutes)
TTCTAACTTGGCTAGTATGATATAAAATAATATTTGTATAAACAAGTAAAAATAGCAATAATACATAATACAATACTACTTGAGACATAAACTTCTTTGAGATACTCTTATATAGAAACACAACATATCATCTCTTCTCTTTTAGGAATGGCCTTGTTCTCGTTTAGAGAACTTCTTTTCAATAAATGACTTGAGCTCTTGAAACATTTTTCGATCAAGGAGAAATACCAACAACATAAATGTCAAAACCGATAGTATTAAGTAAATAATTGCATTAAAATTCGGAATAAGCTTGAAGATTCCTAGAGAGATTAAGAAGGAGATTACATTGAATTTGATACCGTTTAGCATGAACAGGAATCCATTCTTCATCATTACTGAGTATCCCATTAAAAGGATAAACTCAACAATAACACTTGCTATCGCTCCTCCCATATAACCATATTCTTTACCAAGGAAATAGTAGCTACCAAGCGCAATAACAAAACTTATAATCATTACTAAAGTTCTTTTATATGGCTCTCCTCTAGTAGTTATGAAATCGGCCAATGGATAACTAATTGACTGAAGTATAACAATGTATGCAAGAATCGCCAGAGCCGGACTTGCTAATGCATACTTCTCACCTAATAAACTGACAATCCAAAAGCCTGGATCCATAATAAAAGGAATTGAAATTGCTATTCCCAAAAATGACATTATTTTAAGTTCAATATAAGACAAAGACCTATGTTCATTATTTGTATTTTTGTCATTGCCAAGTTTAAATAGTCTAGGATAGAAAGCCACAGCTACAACGCCTGGTATTTGGTATAATACAGAAGGGAACTTATAAGCTGTTGAGAAGAAGGCTACACCACTTAAATCGACCACTTTGGATAAGATAATTGGTCCTAATTGTGGCAAAGTCATAATAATGATCCCGTTAATCGTGAATGCAAATAGTTGATCTAAAATTGCTTTATTCCACCCTTTTTTGATTTTAGAAAAATGCAGAACAAACAAGAAGGAAAAGATTCCTGTTACTATGAAAGCTACTCCATATAAAATTGAAATGTTTATCAGCGGCATTTCTAATAGCATTCCTGCAACGATTGCACTACTATATGCAATTCCTTGTATAACAGTCATTAGAGAACTTAAACCCATTTTCTCTTTTGCTTGAAAGTATGTTGTTGCCACCCCCGTCAAGGTAGTTCCAAATATGGTAGGATAAACAATCCAATTGATTATTTCAATTAAATAAGGATTCTCATAAAATGAATGAATAAAAACAAATGTCAGTATTGAGGCAAATACTCCAAAAAAGATCCTTAATGTCAGGTAACTGCCTAGAAGAATCCCAATATCAGTTGTTTTTTTGACCGCTTCTCTCATAAAAGTATTTGATAGACCTGCATCAGAAAAATAGCCAGCTACCGTTGAAACTGCAATAGCAATAGCAAAAGCTCCATATTCCTTTGGACTTGAATATCTCGCCAGAAGAATTATTGTTACTGCTGTTACCATGCGAATGCCCATATTGCCAATCAATAAATAAGAAGCGTTTTTTAGTATTTTGGAAATATTCATAATATAAGCTCCGAATCCAGACAATTATCTTTTTATTTTTTTTATTAATTCACTATAGTTGTAATAACTATTCGCCAAATTAAATTTTTCTGTTATCAATTTTTTTG
This sequence comes from Bacillus sp. (in: firmicutes), assembly GCA_047718615.1. Lineage (GTDB taxonomy): Bacteria > Bacillota > Bacilli > Bacillales > Cytobacillaceae > Niallia. Next base: position 1,680 of record JBDNRM010000360.1, read on the forward strand.
CGTTTTCTCCTATTTGTTGACCATTCAATTTCTTATCTTTAAGTTCGACAATAGATCGTATGTATTCTTCACTACTTTCACAGTGCAAATAATGAACCTTGTCTGTTGCTGGTATACCTTCTATGCCTATCTTATTTGTTAAGACAACTGTACCTGCACTCATGGCTTCCAAAATTTTAATTTTAATGCCCGCTCCGACTAATAAAGGGGCAACCATACACAAAGAATTATTTAAATATTCTTCTGGATAATCAACAAAACCAGTAATTGTCACTCTTTCACTTTGATAACGTTTTAAATTTTCATTTGGATGTGCCCCGACTATAACAAAATGCAAAGATGCATCAATTTCAAATAAACTATTAAGTACATTTTCAATAAACCAAATACAACATTCATAGTTTTCTGGTCGAGACATTGCACCATAAAAGATAATTGTGTTTTCATCAGATTTCTTATGAGTATTATTATCTCCCATAAAATGAAAATAAGGCGAAACTATTTCAATGCTTTGATCTGTTATTCCATTATTAATAAGAAGATCTTTGTCTTTATAATTTAAAGTGATAACTAGATCCGCATTCTTCAATGCATTAATTTCAGAATGATATTCACTTGTAAATCTCCCACGTTTGCTTATTTTCCGTAAATAATTATTTTCAGTTTTCAACTGACGCTTTAAGTTTTGAAAATAAACATCATGCTCAAAGGCGACATATTTTGCATTCGGATAAATAAATTTCACATCTTTAAAGAGCAGCACTGTTGGAGTCCATACCAAAATAACAATATCAGGTTGATATTCTCCTTTACTTAATTGTTTTAAAGTAGCTATCATATTACGGTTAAAGAAACTACTAATAATGCCACCATATTGATTCTTAATATTCACTGTGCGTTTAATTCTATCTGGAAGCCTCATTAACCGATCTAATAGTTTATTTGATTTAATTATTAAGTCGTGTTTAACCTTATATTCTTTTAAATCAATTTTTGGTAATTCATTTTCCTCGGCATAAGTAATCAATCTAACATCAAAATTACTATCTGAATTAAATTTTTTCAAATAATAATTATGTATTTGTCC
>JBDNRM010000361.1:0-2752 GCA_047718615.1 Bacillus sp. (in: firmicutes)
AAAAGTGTTCATTTCTATTTAGCAGAATCTGTTGATTTTAGTTTAGCAGTTACAGAAGGACTCGCTTATTGTAATCAGCTTTTTAAAATGGAACAGGATCTCAAAAAAAGCAAGGCTTCCGATGATGAACGCTATCAAGTACGACAAAGTCAAAGCAAACCCATCGTTGAGGCTTTTTCAGTATGGCTTCAAAAACAAGCACCTAAGGTGCTGCCGAAAACTGCCTTAGGATTAGCAATCAAATACTGTCGTGGGCAGTGGGAAAAGCTGACGGTGTTCCTACAAGATGGGCGACTAGAATTAGATAATAACCGAGGCGAACGTTCCATCAAGCCTTTTGTGATCGGAAGAAAGAATTGGTTATTCTCAAACACGCCACGTGGAGCTAAATCAAGCGCAACGATCTATAGTATCATCGAAACCGCTAAGGAAAACGGGCTAGTCCCGTTTCAATACCTCATTTATTTATTTGAGCAACTGCCCAATCTTGAAGAACAGACCGAGGAGGCACTCGATCAGCTGCTTCCTTGGTCCTCAAGTCTTCCGGAAAACTGCAAATTATCTTCCCAACAATCATAAATCATGCCCACATCTTTGACTAGGTGTGGGCTATTTGACGCTTACTTTCCTTTAGCAAATCTCGAATAGATAGGAAAAAAACAAATAGCCCACATCTTTGACTAGGTGTGGGCTATTTGTTGCTTACGTTTAAAGTTTATTAAATTGAGCGTTTTCGGGTTAACAATGAAGAATACAGCCATATTAGAAGCAAACAAATTACAGATATTATTGATATGATACTTCCAATTAGTAAATCATGGTTTCTGTAGATGAGTTGAACCCGGTTAAGCCCACGATCAAGCGGTATTGTCATAAAAATTCCGCTTTCTTTGCGAGGTAAAACTCGGTGATTATTTACGGTAATATTCCAATCTTTATCATATGGTATTGAGAGGAAAAGAAAATTATTTTTATCATTAGAGGATATTGTCCCACTAATCTGTGTATTGCTGTGCTTTGTAATATGAAATGAATTCTGTTTAAGGTGCTTAATTATAGAATTAAAAACTGAATTATTTTGTTGGTATAATTCTATTTTAGGAATAGCATTGTCTGATGAATTCATTACCAATTTTAGCTTTTGTATTTTATGCTTTTTTGTCGTTGTGGATAAAGGAATAATACCATTATTAGTAATAATGGGGTAAGTAGCTATTTGTCTATTGTTAAGATCTAGTCGAAAATTTGTATTTGATTGAATGAACTCATTTTGATTTTCGAAATAGAGATACTCAGGATTGCCACTCGTTTTATAAGTAATTTCTAAGTAACTTTCTTTTGCGTTATCTATTTTAGTCAAGTGATTATTTACAATACGGGTATTATACAGTTTTGTTTTTATATTAATTGGTGAAAAAATATTGGCTTTAGACCCAAATGATTTCCATAATGTGTTTTGATAATCAAAGGTGTTATTGTCTCTGCTACTGCTATTTAATTGTGATTGACCCAAAAAGCCAATGCCAACAAAGTAAGGATTTTTGTAAATAGCTTTATCATCAATCGAATTAATGTAATTATAGTAAAGCAGATTTCCATTACTTGAATGATTTTGCTCGGAAATAATATATTTTAGGCCCATTAGCGTATCAGCCGCTATTGTGCTTCCATTGTTGTAATTGATCCAGCTTGGCCAAATTGTATCAAATGAAGTATAGCCTAATTTGCCAATTGATTGTCTAGTATCCATGCCAAGACTTGAACTGTAATGACTAATTCCATAATAATTAAACAAAAGAGAGTCATTTAAAGAAGCTTCCATTCCTAAGCGCTTATAATTTTTTTCTGTTCGATAAAATCCACTGTCCTTATTTTTTATATATTGAAATACTGGTTGGTTTTCTTTTAAATAGTTTACAAATTCTTGAGTCTTAAAATGGGAATTTTCCTCTTCATTTGCAATAACACCGGTCGAAATAAGTTCAAAGGCTAATACAAAAACCGTTAATATTTTAGCAATCCATTTCATTCTATTCTGCAATACACAACGTAATAATACCAAATAGATTGCATAGATTAACAAAGAAATAATCAATCGTTTTATTCCTGTTGCGATAGAACCGTAGTATAGAGCAACAGCAGTAAGAAAAATAGCAGAAGATATAAATATGAATGTCTTTTTATAGTCTTGCTTTAGCGTATTTATATCTAATCGATTAAGTTCGCGGAGCGATATAATAATAAGCAAAAATGAGAAAAGAAAGCTAAAACGATGTGGAAATCCAAGTGGTGATTTAAAAATATGCCAGATAAGATTAAAAAATTGAAATTGGAAGCATGCGTACATAACTAGAATAAAGCTAAGTGAGATTACTTTCTCACGCTTAGCTATTCGCTCATTGAAAAAATAAAGAATGACAAGTGTGACTATAAACAAACCACAATAAATGTTTGGTACACCGTACTGTGAACTCTTGATTATAAATAAACTTCGTATGTTTAAAAAGGGATTAGTAATAGAATTAAATGAAAAGTCAGTTTGAGTATTGCTGCTTTTAGCAGCTGCTGTCGCAACAATAGTTGGCAACAAAAGAAACATATTGACAAGTACAGACGAAATGGATAATGATGCATATTTAATAAATGAACGGCTTGATGATTTAATATCTTTTAAAGTAAACGAATGACAGAGTAACCAAATATAGATAAAATATAAAAATGAGAAAAGGCAAATCATATAGCGAAGGTAGTA
>JBDNRM010000362.1:0-2731 GCA_047718615.1 Bacillus sp. (in: firmicutes)
AAAAGATTAATCAATCATCCTTTTCTAATTGCTCTAAACCAAGTTAAGTCAATACTTGAATCTTCAGAGCAAATCCAAAAAGCAGGATGAAATTAGCTTCCTTCCTGCTTTTTTGCCGTCTATACTTTTTCCAAAACCATGCTATTCTTTAACCTTCAACCCGATTAATTTTGCAAATCCAATCGCCTGATCAGCTGAAACTTCGCAGCCTCTTAACGCTTCTAATTCAACATGCAGCTGATCAAATGTACTTGTACTAAGATCTACCCCATTTAAAGACATTTCGGTGAAATTCACATCATTCATATCGCATCTTTCAAACTTCACCTTTTTCAAATGACAATCATAATAGTTAGCACTTCTTAACATTGTCTGATCAAATAAGACCTGTTTTAAGCTTGTTTCAATAAAATCGCTTAAATTCGCATTGCAATTTTCGAACGTAACGTTTCCGAGATTGGCTTTTGTCAGATCTATTCCTAACAGTTTACAATCTTTAAACGCTACCCGATGAATGATTCCCTCCGTCATATTGGCATTAGAAAAATCACAATTTTCAAAGATAACATCTGTCATATCGATCTTATGAAATGAAGCATTTAAAAATGTTACATGTCTAAAAATCACTTTCGACAATACTAATTTATCTACTTCCACTCCATCAAGTGTAGCATTCGCAATCACACTAGTAGAAAGATATGGATCTTCCTCTTCATAGATATCGTGAAAATCTCCTGTTTGCAAATGCGCTGGAATTTTCGGGTGTTCCATTTTAAAATTTTTTGCCATCATACACCTTCCAAAAAAAGAATTTAATACGCTAATCATCTCTGCTAAAAATACTGTAACACAATTAATGGAGTTATTTCTCTTTCTATCCCTAAATTTCTCTGTTATAAATTCTGGACAATTAATTATATCAAAAAAGCTCTTACCGGAGACTTCCTCCTGTAAGAGCTTCATCATTTAAAACGATTAATCTAACAGTGCGTGTTCAAAAAGGAGGATAAAAAGGACCAAGAAGTTCGAGGCGGTTTGCTCCTGAGCATCGGAGCGTATGGTGTTAATACGTGAGAAGCGGAAAAGCAAACCAACGAAGAAATTCGACGTGTCATTTTTACCGGACTTTTTGAATAACCTCTACTCTAACACTATAATTTTCACTGTTTTTCTTCCCCATGCCTTTGCTTTACTGTTATTTGGCATAAGCACATCAATTATATGCCCTTTTATTGCTCCACCTGTATCACCAGCAACTGCTTCCCCATATCCTTCAACCCAAACTCTCGATCCCAATGGAATAACAGAAGGATCAACAGCTATTAATTTCATATTAGGATTCTTTTTTATATTATAGCCAAGTGCGGTTCTTTCAGAATTCACACTTTCGTGACTGTACGCTGTTGCTGTTACATAAATTTCAGTATTGTTTTTATTCTCTTTACTGCTGTTTTCACTTTGTTTCTTTTCCGTAGAAACAGCTGCTACATTGATTGTCTTCGCTTTTGTTACTTCCTTCTGCTGTACTATCGCTTTTTGTCTAGCTTTTGCTTCTTGCTGCTGCTTTTTCAAATTTTCTTCTTGTTGATTGACTTCTTTTTTAATCGCTGTTTTTTCATTTTCAGCAAGTGAAATATCCTTGGATAGCACGCTTATTTTTTTCTGAGAGGAAGCCAGCACTTCTTGTCTTTTTTGCAGATTTTCTTCTAGTTTTATTTGATTAGAAGCTAATGTTTTATATTGCTGCTGTAATAATTTTTCTTCTTGAGCAATTTCCTGCTTTTCTTTTTCAATTTCTTTTAAATCCGTTTCTTGCTGCTCTAAAATATCTCTATCCATATTATAAATAACAGTAACGGCTGTTGCCCGGTCTAATAAATCCGAAAGACTTTTGGCGTTAAGAAGCACATCAATCACTACATTCGTTTGATCATTATGCTGCAGCGAAACAAGGCGATCTTTCATCACTTTTTTTCTAGAAAGCACTTTATCTTCTAATATCACAATTTCTTCTTTCTTCTTTTCTATTTTTTTTTGTGAATCGTCAATATCTTGTTCCACAGCTGCTGTATTTTCTTTATTTTTTTCTAATTCACTATTAGATTGCTTTAAATCATTATGTATCACATCAAGTTCTTTTAAAACTTTTTGTTTTTCTGCTTCTTTATTATTGATTATATCTTCGTTTTGCTTCAACCTATCTTTCAGTGTTTCTTGATTCGTTTCTGCATGAGCCATTATTGCTGTTGACAAGAAAATAATACTTGTCAGTGTGATGACCAAGATTTTTTTTAAGGAACGCATCATAAAACCCCTTTCTCCTATTGTTATAACATAAGAAAAGAAGCTATAAATTACAGTTCTATTAAATTAAGAAGTCAATTCCCTTAAAAGTATTTTACATCGTTCTTCGTTCTACAAATTATGATTATATTAGATAGAATTCTTCTAAAATACGACAAAAGATGCAAGACAAAGATGTTGTTTTCTGAAATTTTACTATTTTTCTATAATGAACTACTCAAACTTCGCACCATCAAATTCGTTTGCAAGTCTTGATATTACTCGGTTTAAAACTATAAAATGGGAGGCTTGTTTTTTATTGTGGGGGTTGCTTTCCACTACGGATTGCTTCGCTTTCCGCGGGGTGGGTGCTGAGCCTCCTCGGCGTTGCCTTGCGGGTCGAGTAGACGGGAGCCTCTCCGAAATGGATTGTGCTCCGCTATCCCTC
>JBDNRM010000363.1:0-2688 GCA_047718615.1 Bacillus sp. (in: firmicutes)
TAATAAATCATCTTATAAATCCTTAAGAAAGAAATGGAGAAAAAATATAGATAAAATATAGATAAATCAAGACTTGGTAAAATGTGATTAAATTCATGGCAAATATATCGTTAAATTCACATTGTCTTTAAATCTTAAAAAAATTTTCCTCAAATAGAAGTTTTTCTTTTAATAATTTTTCTGTATATTTTCCATTTCGTGGGGTGACTTCATTATAATGGTTTAAAATCCATCTGGCCCGCTTCTTTTTTCTGTGAATTCTTAAAAAGGGATAAATCTTTTCTAAAGTAAAAAAGACATCTTCTTTTTTCTTTATAAATAACGTATATGCTTTTAGATGATGCTCTGGATTGTAATTTTTTTTATTCACAATCCTTCCCCCTATTAAAGACTGAACATATATAAGAAGTTCCCAGTCGGTAGATGTGATTGTTATACACGGTCTCCTATTTTCACCTTTATGCATTTTAGTTAAAGTAATACTGCCCTCACCATCTATAATTCCACCTACATATGCTGCTTCCCAAGCTTTCATAAAAACTCTCCTCGTAAATTTTATAAGTTTAAAAATAGAACTATTGGTATAATTATACTTAATCAAAAGAACTTGTGTTCTTTTTTTGATCTTTGTAAGAAATAATTCATACTTTCTAATTTTAAAGACTCAAACTTCGCAGAATGAAATCGGCAAATAAGCATTGATGTAGTTGGGAAGATCGTCCACCCAAAGCTGTAGTTGATTTTTGATTAGTTTTTGTATTTTCTTATTTGTCTTTTTTCTTACTAGAATCTGGTATAAAATAATTATATGAAATAAATAAATATCCATATAATTTACGAAAAATCAGGAGCAAATATAAATGACCAAAGACAAAAAAGATAATATCAGATTAGTAAATAACTCAATGTTGAACAGTGCAAACTCTTTAGGTAAACCATTGACGGAACTCTCAGCTGCTTGGAACAGCGCAAACTCTTTGGGTAAATCATTGACGGAACTCTCAGCTGCTTGGAGTACTACATCTCTATAAATAATGTAGTTAAGTTTTAGCTCACTGCATTTGGAACAAACGATACATTTATTTATCTAAAAAACCTTTAGTATCATTATGGTTTATTCCTAGGAAATCTAATGGTTTACGTCACAGTCTATGTGACTTGAATTATAAGTTCGCCGCTTTGGCAATGTTATGCTTCAAAAAACTTTAGGCAGACTATTGCTTCAAACTTGGCGTTTATCTTGAACTGTAGATTGTATCTATAGTTTTTTTTATGTTTAATAACGTATAAAAGGATTGGAAAAGTAAGTTGTTGGGAAATTAAATGAAATGAGTTAGTATAAGAAATATAAGAGAGGAGTAATCAGCGTTGAATTTATCTATGCTAAAAAAAGCGATTCTATTGATAAGTATAACCTTAATTTCTTTTTTACTCGAAAACTTAAAATTTCCGAAATTTATTTTTTTTCTTAAAGATATTCCTGAGTCATTAACTTTTAAAATCGAGAATCGAATAGTGGTTATAGGATTTGTTATTGTATTATTCCTTGTTTGTGGAAAACAGTATAAACATTTATTTAACATTACCCTACTTAAAGATAAGAAAAGTTATGTATGGATCTTCTTCGTTTTAGTAGCAGTAGTTATTTTAAAGCAAGCTTCAATGGGTTTTCCAGGTTCTTTTGGTATGATTAAAATGCCACAGCTTCATCCATTTCATTTATTAATAGTATTATTTCGAGTTGCCGTTCTAGTTCCTATACAAGAGGAGCTATTGTATAGAGGTCTTTTGATATTGGTTCCTTCAAAAAGAATCCAATATCTAATGCTAATCGTTTCTTCCATACTTTTTGCGAGCATCCATAGTAATCCTTTTCAAATGGTTTGGTTAGGATTTGGATTAGGTTTTTTAGCAATTCGTTTTAATAATATTTGGATTCCCATAATAGCCCATGCAATTTGGAACTTGCTAGCAACATTTGTTCAACTATAAAAAACTAAAAAGCTAGGGATCCCATTTTTTATGCAAACCTGAACGAAGCGCTCTATAAGATGGAGATTTCAGGAGATCGTTTTCTAGCAGAATTAGCAAATGGAGTAGATAAATAAGTAAAAAGAGCAACAAACAATTAAAAAATTGGTTGTTGCTTATTAAGTGGTATAGAAAACCTCTGGCTATGCTGTACTACACCCCAAAAGTTAGATTCTATACTCTAACTTTTGGGGTGCAGTACATTCACACTGGTGGTTTTGATTTAGTTGCCGGGCATGTTCACTAGCTAGGCGGGGCAAGTCTGCTAACTGACTTCCGTTTAGTTGCTAAACCTAAACTTATTCCCAAAATCATAGAGAAAAACATCCTATATTTCTTTAATTCTCTCATACAAATTCATTCTTTTTTATTTTCTCCACGTGCTTTTTATTAACTTCACATTAATTTCATCTCATTTCAAAATGCTGATAGCTACATTATCCTATTTCTACTAGAATACTGTCTTTATCAAACTAATTTTCAAAATTCACCATTCCTTTTTGAGTATGTATATTTGATAGGATTATTAAATAGTTAATAGGTCTGTAAATGGGTATTTTTACCAGTTTTTTTATCCAGAGAAATCAAACAATATATACCTGAATTATTCATACATCCAAATAAAAGCTTGATTTGACATCGAAGCCAAGCATTTTT
>JBDNRM010000364.1:0-2681 GCA_047718615.1 Bacillus sp. (in: firmicutes)
TCCCAACGCATTCTCCAAACAATATGCACTGCTGTTGGATTTTCTTTCACCATGTCTATCGAATAAAAAAATCCTCTACATCTTCTCCAGCTATTCGCTCCATCATTATCTATAAAAATGGACAAGAGTTAGCAATGAAAGAATCGGCCTCTATACTGGAAAAACAACTGTTTCGCACATGGCTGTGTATAAAAACGCTAAACGGCGATGGACCTTCCTATTCTCTCCAAATGGAAGGATAACATTAGCTTCGTTCCTTTTATAGTACTTATAAGATGCAAAAAACCATTTCTTCATTTTTTTCTCCATGCATGCGGATCTGATATCCTAACTAAAAAAACTTCATTTTTTTTACAATAAATAGAAAAACCAACGCTGTAGCTTGTGTTGTCAATTTCTTCTCAATTAGATAATTGGGAAAAAAGAGGTTACTGCAATGGATGATCATATCTATTACAACATACTAGGGAGAAAAATCCGGCAAGCAAGACAAGTGAAAAACCTAACAATAGAAAAACTTGCAGAACATGTGGAGATGAGCACCAATCATATTCGAGATATCGAAGTAGGAAACAAAAGACCACTCGTTGGCACTTTTCATAAATTATGTGAAGCACTCCATTTAAATGCCCAAAAAGTGTTCGATCAGGTAAAAAAAGAACGGGAAGAGATGATTAATTCCACCAGTAAAGATGGCTAACCATCCTCGCAAACTATATAAATCCCCCTCCTTTAAGGTTATTTTGCCTAAAAGAGGGGGATTTTTCTTTACTTGCCTTCATTCGCTAGCAGACTATATCAGAAAGATAGTTGCCCCTTATTCTCTATTTTTGTCCTCTCCAAAAAGACAAGTGTTCTTTTTAGGGGTCAGACCCCACACACAAGACCCAACGAATTTGCATTGTGTGGTAAATTCATTGGCAAACACTGGTGAAAAACATGGCAATGGTGGTAAAATCACGTGGCCGTAATCATTATCTACTTTTAATAATTCTCTAATAATAGCTATTGACCGGGAAGCGTGACCATAGCCGTAATCTGATATATAATAAGCGATCGTTTTTATTTTATCCCTCAATAATATATTTTTTATGTACTTTACTAAAAAAGGAGGCACTTTAAAATGCCTCCTAAAACAAAAATTATATTAAACTCTTACTTCTGGTTTAACTTCCTCAAACTCTCTCACTTCTGGACGACCAATTGATTGATAGTTAATTCCAGCATTTTTTGCATCTGCTAGTGTAAAGCAGTTACGTCCATCATAAACAAATGGTGTTTTCATTTTTTCTTTGAACAAGTTCAAACCAAGAGCTTTATGTCTGAATTAATCTTAATTTACAACGGTTTATAATGCTTTCCCAATCTGTTTCTATACGAATAATATCTTCTTCCACTAATTGTGAACCACGTTGTACTTCAATTATTTCTAATTCAGAAGTTGCACGAATTGCGTGTCTTGCCGCAATTGGTACTTTCAAAACATCACCAGGATTGACTTGGAACAACTCATCATTCAAGACGAATTCACCAGAACCTTTAATGACAGTCCAAACTTCACTCCGTTGATAATGTTGTTGATAACTTAAGTACTTACCTTTTTCTATACAAATACGCTTAGTAAGAGTTTCTGTCCCCTCTTCAAATTTCGTATAATCGAGGACTTTATACCATCCCCAAATGCGCTCTTCATACATTGGACGGTTATCAAAACTCACTATTAACTCTTTTAATTTTGGACTTGATTGTTTGTCACTAACTAATATGCCATCTGGTGAAGCTGCAACTATTAAATCTTTTCCACCTAACACTGCAACTGGAATTTCTAATTCATTTATTAAGTGAACATTTTCACTATCTTCACATATAGTGCCTAGTCCCATAATATTTGTAGACATTTCTTCCGTAAGAGTATTCCATGTCCCCAAGTCTTTCCAATATCCTTTATATGGTAATGCAATGATACCTTTCGCCTTTTCAACCACTTCATAGTCAAAACTATTCTTATTAAATTTCCCATATTGACCTTTTAATTCTTTATAATTGGTTGGGAGTCCTAAGCTTTCAATCATCTTAATAATGAAAGATAATTTAAAAGCAAATACTCCACAATTCCAAAGAGCACCATTTGTTATTAAGTCTTCTGCCTGTTCTTCCGTTGGTTTCTCTTTAAAGTGACTAACTTCTAAAAATGGTAATCCTGTATCCCTTTTTGGAACAATATATCCATATTTCGAAGATGGATAAGTTGGAGTTACTCCCATTAAAGCTAATTCAGCATCAGAATTCTTTAATGCATCCTCTAGTTTAGCAACTTTTTGAAAAAAGGGATCGTCTACATATGGATCAACCGGTAAAACTGCCACAATTTCATCTAAATCTATATTGTCTTCTGAATATAGATAGGAAGCAGATAAGGCAATAGCAGGAAAAGTATCTCTTCTTTCTGGTTCTACAACAATTGATACATTACTGCCAAGTTGATTTCTAATCATATCTACTTGTGAAGCACTAGTAGCAATTACTGCTGATTCTTGTAAACCTGACATTTTTAGTTGATTATAAACTCGTTGTACCATAGACACACTATTTTTACTCTCGTCTTCTAGCACTTTTAAAAATTGTTTGGAGCGTGCATCATTTGATAATGGCCATAGTCTTTTTCCTGATCCTCCAGATAA
>JBDNRM010000365.1:0-2674 GCA_047718615.1 Bacillus sp. (in: firmicutes)
AAATCACCGCCAAAGTCGGTTCTGAAATTGCCGACAAACAGGGTGATTAATAACAAAATGGCATTAATGAATCATGAGTACAATACGGCCTTGAGCTATTGTCAGGTTTCGCAAAACTACACGGTTAAAAACCATGATCTGTATAATCAACTCATCAGTGAAACCTTAGAACACATGGCAAATATTTTGTTGGACAGATCATCTGAGGCGGAACTGGAAGAACACCTGCAACTGTTTATTAAATTAAATTATCAGGACACTGCCAATTATTATTCCAAGCTATGTAAACAGCTAGATATTGAGGTGGGCTTAGACAGTGATTAAACGCATCGATTAAAACCGGCGGACGGTAGTAAAAGGTAAAGTCGAAATATGTTGAATAAAGTTAAAGTATTGTAAATACTATGGATTTTCATTGCCTATCTTTTTTAAAAACGAGATACTGGATTTGGTCCAATAACTTAAAGGATGCCGGCTTTTGTTTCTCTATTTTTGATCGATGATTTTTTATACCGGATGAAAATAGGAGGAGTAACTATGAAAAAAGAAACATTGATCATAACCGGAGTATCAGCAGCAGCTGTTTTCACCGCACTATTTTTCCTCGTATTCAACCTACCCGACAATGACCAGGAAAAAGCGGATAAACAAGTGAACGAAAAGAAAGAGCATGTGACTTACGATCATCAGAACGCATACTCCGAAAGCGCACAAGAACAAAATGCAACCAAATCAGAATTGCTGTCTCCGCAGCAATTAGGAATGACACCGGAAGAATATGTGAAAAAGTTCCCATCACCTGAGACTCCGAAAGAGGTCGAAAAGAAAGGGCTTGATGGGATACAGAATCCAAATCCTTTCGGTGATGAAAATAAAAATCGCGGCGTTGTCGATGATAGTGACTTTCAGCGTTACCTATTGTTAATGGCAGGCAATAAGAAGAAAATAACGGATGATCGAATTGAATGGCTGTTGTCCGCCTTGGCAATTGATAAAATAGGTTTGAAGCACAAAGACGTTTACAGTGAAATACTGAACCGTTGGAAACACGAAGACTTTTCGCATCTTGGATCAGACAAGCAGAAAGTCCTTAATCTATAGAACTAAGAGCTTTCATATTTGACGAATTTTCTTGTCCATGATGAACTAATAAACATCCATCATCTGCTCAGGAAGTCGCAAAAGTCCATTGAATGAGGAGGGTGTCTCAAAGTCGATTTTCGACTATGAGACACCTTTTAATTATACTGAATCTTGGTTTAGAGTTAGAAGAATCTACTATAATGGTATATGATCTGTTGATGAAAAAGATGTAAGAGGTGAATGACTTGGGACCATGGCAATCATTTGTATCGTATTGGAAAAATTACTTTAATTTTAAAGGAAGAAGTAGCAGAGCGGATTATTGGTGGGTACAATTATGGTTAGCACCGCATATTATTATTTCGCAACTCCCTCGATTTATAAAGATACCGTCAGCTTCAACAGTACAAGCGGAAAATGCCAACTTGACCTTTGGAATATTTCTAATCTTTGTCTATAGTATTCTATTACTGAATGCAGTCTTAACATACGTTTTTTTAATTCCTTCAATGAGTCTAACATCTCGGCGCCTTCATGATATCGGTTTAACTGCTTGGTGGTATGTGCTTGGTACGATCACTCTAATCTTTTTCAGTTTTATTTTTCACTCTCTCAGGCAAGTTGTCCCATTTTGGGCTTTGATTTTTATTGTCCTTTCACTGTTTCCGTCAAGGGGTCCTAATAAATTCGGTGAGAAGGCTGATGTATAAGCAAAACGAATAAACATAGTTAAAGTGCGTGCGTCCACCCATTTCAAACTTTTCTGACTTCAATTACAATTAGAGGAATACAGCATGAGATAATCAGTTGAGACATTGCGACTCTACAATCAGTGATTCGGCAAATCTGAGCTTTTTTTGTTTTTTTGTACGCCAACGATCCGCTTTGCTGCCTTTAAAATAGTTCTAATCAATGAGAGGTGCTTATATCAAAATGAAGAAAATCCATTTAACGATTCTGATCATCCTTATAATTAGCCTTGCTGTGAATGTTACTCTTGCTCTTAACTGGTCGAATAGTACAAAGAATGCTAGTGTGCTCGCCAAAAAGGTTGACGATTACTCCAAAAAATTAGCATCGATTAAAAAGAAAACAAAAAAAAATTTGGCAACTAAGAATGCTCTTTCAGAATTATCCAATTGGAAGATTAAACCGAAACCTATTGGTTCATACAAATATAACCGAAATAAAACGAATGGTGAGATTATGTCATTTTATGAAGCCAACGCCATTTATAACTCTGACAAAAAGTATCAGAAAGTCGGCCTTGATGGTGTGCAGGCACCGAATCCTTTCGGGGACAAAATGATTAATCGCGCTACCATTACCGATGAACGTGCACAAAAATATTTATTGAGCATGATCAATAACCCAAAGGAACGGACAAGACAACGTATCGACTGGCTTACATATGCTGTGTTTCTTAACAAGTCCAGACTGAAACATCGAAAAGTTTATGCTGACATATTGACTCGTTGGCAGAATAATTATGACTTTTCACAACTTACAAACGAACGGAAGACGATTGAAAATCTACGAAAATAATGGAAATATAGATAATTCATCAATAAAGAAAATGGGTGATTAAATA
>JBDNRM010000366.1:0-2628 GCA_047718615.1 Bacillus sp. (in: firmicutes)
ATATTAAAGAAAAAGGAGAATGAAATTATGAATGTTAAAGCAACAAGAACAGGAACAAAGGTAACTACAGGAAAGGTTAGATTAAGTTATGCGCATCTTTTTGAGCCACATGCAATAGAAGGAAATGAACCTAAATACAGTGTATCAGTAATAATTCCAAAGACTGATACTGAAACACTGAAAGCAATTAAGGAAGCTACAGAACAAGCGAAAAAGGATGGAGCTAGTAAGTGGGGAGGAAAAGTACCACCAACACTAAAGACACCTTTAAGAGATGGTGATGCAGAAAGGCCAGATGATGAAGCTTATGCAGGATGCTATTTCTTAAATGCAAATTCAAAGAATAAACCTGGTGTAGTGGATAAGAATGTACAACCGGTATTAGATGCAACAGAAGTTTATTCAGGTTGTTATGGTAGATTAACTCTTAACTTTTATGCTTACAATGCCAATGGAAATAAAGGTGTAGCTGCAGGTCTTGGTAATGTTCAAAAGCTTGAAGATGGTGAACCACTTGGAGGATTTACAAGAGCAGAAGATGATTTTACTGCAGTAGGTTCTGCAGAAGATGATTTCTTAGGTTAAGATTATGGATATTCTAAGCATAGATGTTGAAACATATTGTGACTTAGATATTAAGGATGTGGGTGCTTATAAATATTGTGAGCACCCATCATTTGAAATATTGCTGTTTGCATATGCTTTCAATGATGAACCAGTAGAAATTGTAGATCTTGCACAAGGAGAAGTATTACCACAAAAAGTGAGAATGGCAATTGTAGATTCAAAGATACTAAAAACAGCATTTAATGCTAACTTTGAAAGAAATGCTATAGGACATAATTTTTTTAGTAGTTGTGTTAAACATAAGAATCTTGAACCTAATCCTAAACATTGGGAATGTACTATGATTAAAGCGTTAACAATGGGTTTGCCTGGGTCACTTGGTATGGTTGGTAAGGCACTTCATTTTGAGGAAGATAAGCAAAAGATGAAAGAAGGTAAAGACTTAATTAAGTACTTTTGTAAGCCATGTAAGCCTACTAAAACTAATGGCCAAAGAACTAGAAATTTACCAGAACATGCACCAGATAAATGGGAAACCTTTAAATTATATTGTAAACAAGACGTTGAAGTTGAAAGAGATATAAGAAATAAGTTAAGTAAATATAAAACTTTAGATAAAGAACAGCAATTATGGGAACTGGACCAACACATTAATGATAGAGGTGTTGGTGTAGATATAGAACTTATTAAAAAAGCTATTGAGTGTGATGAACAATACCAAGAAAGATTAATTAGTGAAGCTAGAGAGTTAACAGGACTATCTAATCCAAATAGTCCTGCTCAATTAAAAGAATGGATAGGTAAAAGGATAGGATATGCAGTTGGCAGTATAAATAAGGATATTATGCCAACATTGATAAAAGATGCAGAGACTCAAGGAAAAGATGAAGTAAAAAGAATACTAGAACTAAGGCAGCTTATGGGTAAAACCTCAATTAAGAAATATCAGACAATGCAAGTAGCTAGATGTAATGATGGTAGAGTAAGAGGACTATTGCAGTTCTATGGAGCTAATAGAACTGGAAGATGGGCTGGAAGATTAGTACAAGTTCAGAACCTTCCACAAAACCATTTACCTGACTTAGATGATGCTAGAAATCTATTAAGAAACGGTGACTTTGAACAAATTGAATTTTTATATGATAGTGTTTCAGATACACTGAGTCAGCTTATAAGAACAGCGTTTATTCCAAGGGAAGGAAATAGGTTTATAGTTGCAGATTTTAGTGCTATTGAAGCAAGAGTTATTGCGTGGATTGCAGGAGAAGAATGGAGATTAGAAGTTTTTAAGACTCATGGAAAGATATATGAAGCTTCAGCAAGTCAAATGTTTCGTGTTCCAATAGAAAGTATTAAGAAAGGTTCTGATTTAAGACAAAAGGGAAAAATAGCAGAGCTTGCACTTGGTTATGGAGGAAGTGTTGGAGCTCTTGCATCAATGGACAAAGCTAAGAGCATTCCAGAAGAAGAACTTCCAGAGCTAGTACAACATTGGAGAAATGCTAACCCTAATATAACAAAATTTTGGTGGGATTGTGATAAAGCAGCTAAAAAGGCCATTAGAGAAAAAACAACAGTAACATTGCACCATGGGATTAAATTTATATATGATCCAGGAATCTTATTTATACAATTACCGTCAGGAAGAAAGCTAAGCTATATAAGACCAAAGATTGAACCACATGAGACTTTTAGTGGTGACAAGATAACGTATGAAGGGATGGAGCAAACAAGTAAGCAATGGAAAAGATTAGATACTTATGGACCAAAACTTGTAGAAAATATTGTTCAAGCAGTAGCAAGAGATTGTTTAGCCGAAGCAATGTTTAAAGTTACTGCATCAGGATATGACATTGTAATGCATGTACATGATGAAATTATTATGGATGTACCTAAAGACAAAGGTAGTGTTGAGGAAATATGCAATATATTCGGAGAACCCATTGAATGGGCAAAAGGATTACCACTTAGAGCAGATGGCTACGAGTGTAGCTACTATATGAAGGATTAAAAGGGATTAACTATGACTAAAAAAGAATTAACCTTTCAATATTTCAGGGA
>JBDNRM010000367.1:0-2624 GCA_047718615.1 Bacillus sp. (in: firmicutes)
GAAATATTCCATAACGAATGAATGTTTGGATAATTCTATGTTTCTTTTTAGACTATCAATGATTTTATACTCAAATTTGCGTATAAATTTTTAGTAATATTTTTCCGCTTGTTTATTTAACCTTAGCACCAAGTGGTAATGAATCATCCACAGATGCAACAGATAAAATTCCATCCTGGCTTCCTGCAAGAATCATTCCTTGCGAAAGTTCCCCTCTTAATTTAACCGGTTTTAGATTTGTTACACAAATAACTCTTTTTCCAACTAATTCTTCCGGTTTATAATACTGGGCAATACCAGAGACTACTTGTCTTTTCTCATATCCTAAATCTAGTTGTAGCTTTAACAATTTATCTGCCTTTTTCACAGGTTCTACTTGTAGTACTTTTGCCACTCTCAAATCTATTTTCATAAAGTCATCAATTGTTATTTCATCAGTTTCAGGCACCTCTTGCACTTCAGGGGTAACCTTTTCCTCTTCTTTAGCCGGACCTTGCATTTCTACTTTAATAAATTCTACTTCTTCTTTCATATCTAAACGAGGGAAAATAGGCTCTCCTTTTTCCACTTTTGTTTCTGCTGGTATAGCTCCAAATATCTCTAAACTATCCCAAGATGTTAATGAATCCTTTTGGATGTTCAATTGTTGAAATATTTTGTCTGGTGTTCTTGTTAAAAATGGTTTTAATAGAATAGCAATTCTTCTTAATGATTCTGCTAAATGAGCCATAACATCAGCTAATTGCTCTTGTTTTCCCTCTTTCGCTAAAACCCATGGCTGCGTTTCATCGATATATTTATTATTTCTGCTAACCAGTTGCCATAAATTCGTGAGTACAACAGAGAATTCCATTTGATCCATATGTTCCACATATTTTTGAAGTGTTTCCTCATGTGCTTTTACAAGAGATTTTTCAAAGACTCCTTCTGATCCCTTATATTCCGGAATAACTCCATCAAAATACTTATTAATCATTGCTACGGTGCGGTTTAGTAAATTCCCAAGATCATTTGCTAAATCGAAGTTTACTCGTTCAACAAACCCTTCTGGTGTAAATACACCATCCGCCCCAAACGGTACTTCTCTTAATAAGTAATAACGTAATGCATCTAATCCATAACGATCAATCAATGTTTCTGGATTAACAACATTCCCTTTTGACTTGGACATCTTCCCGTCCTTCATTAGAATCCAACCATGAGCAAATACCTTTTTCGGTAGCGGAAGATCTAGGGCCATCAACATAATCGGCCAATAAATAGTATGGAAACGGACAATTTCTTTTCCAACCAAATGAACGTCTGCTGGCCAATATTTAGAATATTTAGAATCGTCTTCTGTACCATAGCCTAACGCTGTGATATAATTAGACAACGCATCTATCCAAACATACACAACATGTTTTGGATCTCCTGGAACCTTTACTCCCCAATCAAATGTTGTTCTTGATACAGCAAGATCTTCTAGACCTGGTTTAATAAAATTGTTAATCATTTCATTTTTTCGTGATTCTGGCTGTATGAATGCAGGGTTTTGTTCATAAAATTCCAATAGACGATCTGCATATTTGCTCATTTTGAAAAAATAAGATTCTTCTTTAACCAATTCAACAGGATGGCCGCTATCAGGACTTTTCCCGCCAACAACCTTACCAGACTCATCATATACAGGATCAACAAGCTGTAATTCTGTATAATAGGTTTCATCTGAAACAGAATACCAGCCTTGATATTCATCTAAATAAATATCTCCTTGTTCCACTAATTGTTGAAACATTTTGCTAACAACATCTGTATGTCTCTTCTCAGTAGTACGAATAAAATCATCATAAGAAATATCTAACTTATCCCATAATGTTTTTATCCCTGCTACTATTTCATCCACATATTCTATTGGTGTAATTCCTGCTTCTTCTGCTTTACGCTGAATTTTTTGTCCATGCTCATCTGTTCCTGTTAAATAACGTACATCAAAACCTCTCATACGTTTATAACGTGCCATTGCATCCCCTGCTACAGTCGTATATGCATGCCCAATGTGAAGATTCCCGCTCGGATAATAGATAGGGGTTGTTATATAGAAAGTATTATTTTGCTCTTTCATTTTTGTCCCTCCTGAAAAGTAACTATGTATAGTACGTAAGATACTGATAAATTAAACGAATTATTTAATCTAGATGTTGGATAAAATGAACATCTCGTAGGCCACAGAAGATGAGTCAATCAACGTTGCATATTTAATATTTAGTCGATTTCCTATAAGACGTATTTATTTCTTTTCTTTTTCTAGTATTGAGCACATAAGTAAGGCAAATAACTAAAAAAGAGAACGTTTGTCGACAGCCTTATTAAAGTAATTGTTTAATATACTTCTTATTGTATCAATACTTGTACGATTTCCAAAACATCAATTTACTATTTATTGATTATTATTGGGTAGATTCATTGAATATTGCCATTTTCGCCGATTATACCATCAAAATATACATAAAAATAATATTTTCTGCAACTAACTTATACCATTTTCCCACTCACTTCATAGCATATTTTTACAATTGAAAATTTTTATGGATTTTGTAGAATATTGTCGAAATATAGCATATAATAATGACATATCTTTACTT
>JBDNRM010000368.1:0-2621 GCA_047718615.1 Bacillus sp. (in: firmicutes)
CCACCTATATCTACACGAGCCTTATCGTCTGATGCGTCAGATTTTTATAATAGACTTTTTCATACCACGTTTTTTAAACCAGATAAGACAAGTAATGAAGAAATGAATAATGAATTAATAACTGCAGCAGAAAAACACCACGTTTCCCTATTCTCTATTGAAAGAAATATTCAATCAACAGTAAAGAGTGAAATGACGATTTTTGGAGATTCGGCAGTTTTAAATGATTTGAAAAATAAGGGGATTGTGTTCACAAAAAATCAAAGTCTCTTTTTAGGGGACTTAAAAGTAAAGAATGAAAATTTTGCTAAGTTTCAAAATAAGGAAAGGGGTCATGACTATTATTTAATTGGTGAAGAACAAAATATCATTAAATTTAAACAGCAGCTGATAAACAAATATGGTGGAGGGTTCCCAAGAATTGGCTCATTTTCAAATGCAGATCAAATTGTGTTCGTGTTTTTAAGCGTCTGTTTATTATTGATTCTTTTTTTAACTTTCTATGAGATACAATTATTAAAAAAAGAAATTTCAATCAGAGTTCTAATGGGAGTAAATTTGACTCACCTAATACTAAAACAAATTGTAATGGATATTATTGTATTGGTATGCATCTATATTATTTGTTTTATATTAACAAACCCGCTCCATCATTCATTGTTTCTTATTAACATACAAGTAATTGCTTTTAGCTGCTTTCTTTTTCTAAATAGTGTATTGTATATAATTTTATTAAAGGGTGATTTTAGAAAAACACTATCTTCAGCCAGTGGAAAAAGTGTCCTAACACTTAACTATGGATTAAAAGTTGTTATGAGTGTTTTAAGTATCTTATCTATTACGGTAATGTCAACATTTATTGATGAGGGAATTAATTATTATAAGCAAAAAGATATAATATCAGCATTTAAAGAGTATTCTTATGTCGAGTTGAACTATAGAGATGTTAATAGATTAGTTGATAGTGCAAAAATCAGGGAGGCTTTTCATCATCAGTTTCAATCTAAATCAGTAGAAATAACGAATATTCAGGCTACAGTTGAGGGTTATACAGATTTTGAATTCAATTACCCAGTCATTCGAATGAATGGAGGATACAAAGCAAAACTGCCAAAAGAAATACAGCAAAGGCTCACAGGAGATTTCGTGCATATATTGATTCCTAATCGCTTTAAAAAGGAAAATATACCTTTTAAAGGGATAGAAAATGCCTATAGCTTTTATGAGACACCACATCCTCCTTTTAAAGTTACATATTATGACTCGGATATTGATGTGTTAAGTGTTAAAAATATGTACTATGCTTTTAATACCAAGTTAGAGGAAAATCCAATAATCATGTATAACAGTACTTTTACTGCGGAAGAAAGTTCAGATGAGTTAGCTCATATTAGAACGTACATTGCATATGACATTATGTATAACATTACAGAAGAGGAATACCAAGAGTTTTTGGCTGCTCATAATTTTAATGATGAGCTTGAAGCAAAGATAAATATTAAAAATTTATACGATTACAATTGGAAAATCATTAAACGAGCTATGTATATTTCTTTTATACTACTAGGTTTGATTTTATGCATGAATATTTTTATTGTTATGACAATCTTGAAAGTGGAATATACCTTTAATGCAAAAGAGTTGCTTTTAAAGAAACTTCTTGGAAGATCCCTTTTTGAAAGAAATAAAAAAATAATTAACTTATCAATTGGCGCTTGTCTCCTTAGTATATTGATTTCGATTGTTATCAGTGTATTTATTAAGAACCCTTTTATTAATTATTTAACCCTCGGCGGTATCATTATTTTGCTTTTTGATTGTTTAATTTTATATGTAAATATTACTCGATTAGAGCAAAAGAATATAATAAAGGTATTGAAAGGTGGAGTAGTTTGATAACGGTGGCGAATTTATCGAAAAAATATGGTAATAAAATTTTATTCAATGATTTGAATTTCACTATAAATAAAGGTGATTTTGTCATCATTTCCGGTAAAAGTGGTTGTGGAAAAACCACCTTATTAAATATCATCGGAGGAATTGAGCGAGCGGATGCAGGAAGCGTTATTGTAAATGGAATAGATGTTACAAAAAAAATGGACAAGAGAACTTATTATGGAAAAACACTATCCTTTATTTTTCAAAATTTTGCCTTAATCGAAAATAAAACGGTTAAGCAAAACTTTGATATTATCGGAACAAAGAATAAATCAGGAATCACCTACGATGAGGCGCTAAAAAAAGTGGATATGCCTGATAAATTACATGAAAAAGTGTATTCATTATCTGGTGGAGAGCAGCAGCGAATTGCACTTGCTAGAACCTATCTAAAAAAAGCAGAGCTTATTCTAGCAGATGAACCAACAGGATCACTTGACAAAGAAAATGCGGATCGAGCAATGAACATATTAAAAGATTTAAACCGGGAAGGGAAAACGATTATTATCGTTACTCATGATGAAAATATTAAAAAGCAAGCGCCAAAGATAATTGAGTTAGAAAACTAAATTTTTAAAAAGAACTTTTGAATACTTTTCTTTACATTTCTTAAATACATTAAAAATATAGAATATATATTCCTAATCAAACACCGAAAAGGACATTGCGTATATACGCAATGT
>JBDNRM010000369.1:0-2585 GCA_047718615.1 Bacillus sp. (in: firmicutes)
CCACGGAAAGCGAAGTGTATGCAGGCTGCGGGTGATTACCACAAACCTTCTTTTTACATAAATAAAAAATCCAAACCATGATACGAAATAGTTTTTACCTCTTCGTATCATGGTTCGAGTTTATCTTCGGCTGGAATACTTATGTCCTAGCCTCTTTTTTTATGACAAAAAATGAAACTTACTCTCTAAACAATACGTCCAATTAAATACTAATGATCTTTATAGGCATATATTTTCGTTAGCAATGCATACAGGTGGATTATTTCCTTGTTTGCTGCTGAATGATTGATCGTTAATAATGGTAGATTAGGATTCATAAATCGATTGCTCCATTCTTTCGGCATCCAGCCTTTTTTGAGAGTGGCCAGTTCGATTCCAGTAATATTTTCAAAGTGATAATCAGTAAAAGCCAAGCTTCTTTTCATAATGATTTTGTTTTTTTCGTAAACAAATTCTGTTTTTGCTGCCTTTTCTGTTTTTTGTTCAATGATTTTACTAATCCTTTTTCCTTCCTTGTTTTTTATTTCGATACTATTTCCTTTTATAGTGAAAATGTATTGAAGCATTTGATGGCTATTATAAAAGCCATAACTTTTTGGATAAAGCTTATCAACAAAATAAGGAAGATACCAGCGTAGCAGCTGAAATTTTTCATCTTTTATTTCACCAACAACTATGCCATCTGCATCAAAAATCAGCATTCTTAAACTTGGAGCCGGAAGAAATGTTAGTACAACTGTTTTTTTTTGCAACAATGACCTTTCTTCCCTTGCCAATATAGCATTTTCCATTTTACTAGAGTATTTTTGGTGGATATAATAGCTGCAAAATGAAATGGTACTGTAAATAAAAAAGGGTAGCAAATACCAAAAGTACACACTATCCATATGAATTTTTATAAAAAATACCGTGAGAAATAAAATGGGTATACAACTTATTAAACTAGCATTTAAAGATGAGACAGCGGATTGTTTATAATATTTTTGAATATCCATCATATAATTCTCCTTACAAAAAGAGTTCAAATTCTATGCTTGTAAAAGTCATGGCTTTTCTCTAAAAGCTTATAATAGTTATTCTATTAAATAAAAAGGAAATCTATGAATAATTGGAGGAAGATTTTTTGAAAAAGTTTTTTTATCTATTACTTCTATTGGTAATCATTGTATTGATTTTTTCAAGCTACTATTATATTCAAATAAAAAAAACCGCCGCGAAAAAACCACCAGAAGATATTCCGTATATAATTGTGTTAGGCGCAAAAGTAAATGGAGAAACATTATCTAAAGCATTACGCTTTCGAGCAGATAAAGCCTTCGATTATTGGGAAAAAAATCAACATTCTAAAATAGTAGTTACTGGCGGGCAAGGAAAAGGAGAAGCTATAACGGAGGCTTCTGCGCTAAAAAATTATTTTTTAGAAAAAGGAGTAAAAGAAGAAAATATTTTATTAGAAGATACTTCCACTACAACGTATGAGAATATTCAATTCTCTAAAAAGCTTTATGATATAAATGAAGCAGTTATCGTTAGTAATGACTTCCACCTTTTTCGTGCAGTTACCATTGCCAGAAAAGAAGGAATTAAAGCCTATTCATTGGCAGCAGCAACTCCGATTTACTACAAACCAACCTTGTATATGCGTGAATATGCAGCCATTGTGAAAATGAAACTAAAAGGATATTAAAAATAAACCTATTAATATAAGGACATTTTCGTAAAAATTGTTGCTTTTGAATTCGCAGCCTAAATACACTTCACTTTCCATTGGCGAGCAAAGAAAAGCGCGTGGCGTCCTTACTCATCGACAGAATAAGCTGAGGTTCACAGAATGTGGATCACAAAATGAAGATATAGAGATGCGGTATTCTTAATTTGTTTATCTTAAGTGAGATAAAGGATAGCGAAAACACTTGAATTTAGTAGGATAAAATAGTGTAGGGATATGGAAGTTATAAGTTCATCGTAAATAATTGCATTTTATAACGAATGGGCAAGCACATTAATTAGACAAGTGAATACGATTATTAGAAAAAAGAAATGAGGTAGATGACCTAATGAATCCGTACTACCAAATGTCTTATCCCTATAGATATAGTAATGAAGGGCCGTATTTTCGTGTTGATTTTTCAGCTTTAATTGGCACTTTCTTTACGATACCAAAAGCAATTACTTTACCAACTGGTGCGATACTCCCTGCCAATACTCGTGTTTTTATCCACACTGTAACGTTTCTTCCTTCTGGAGAACAGTCGGTGACTATTGTTTTCCCAATGCAACAGGGCGGTGTTTGTATAGCTGGCAGTACTACGCTGAATGCAAGTCAAATTTCTGGAAGTCCTGTTCAAACATTTCGACCTTATTGAATAAGTGTTGATTCTTCCCTGCTATGTTTTGAAGGAGATTGGTTTGTACTAGAATAAACCCGTTCTTATAAAAATAAGAACGGGTTTATCTCACTCGAATAGTCCGCAGTCAGAATACACTTCGCTTTCCATGGGGCGAGCGGTGAGCCTCCTCGGAGTAAACTCGAGGCCACTGAAAAACCTATTGTTTTTCTTTTAGTAATTTACGATAGAAAAAAA
>JBDNRM010000370.1:0-2554 GCA_047718615.1 Bacillus sp. (in: firmicutes)
ATGAAAAATAATCGTAATTGTCCATAATAAAGCAGATGTGCACATATATGTCTGTGAACTGCCACTACAGGTTGTTACCTAATGTACGACTCTATGCTTATTGGACCGCCCTCTTCTACTTCCGTTGCTGCTGAAAGTACTTAGAAGAGGATATTTCTTCAGAGCCTGACGAGCGGATTTTTGTACATTAGTATTCTTTATGGCATCCTCAATCTTCTTTCTCAGCTGCGTTAGCTCTTCTGTTGTTAACTCTACCATGAACGGCTTGTTTGCGAACCAGGGCATTAGCACGTCATCGATTCGTTTCTGATCTGCGGGGTCTTCTACCAAATTTATCAGGTCGTTTAAATATGATCTGGTTTCAAGCTCCCACTGACGCTCTTGCATTGAACGATAATGTAGTAATCGCAGTAGTTGATTTGCTGATAATTCTAGATTAGTTTGTCTGACGAAGCGTTCAGCAGATTCCGCCAATCTGACAGCAGTGTCAACATTCGTGATGCCCTCTGAGACATCGAAGTCCTCCTTAGACCAATCAGGAACTTCATATCTTGTTTCTAATGCCTCCCAATGCGCGCGAATAGTTTCAGATTCTTCATGCGCCTCTTGAGCGTACTTGTCATCAAGATGTTCCGATGCGGAGCGCATAACATTAGAAAAAGTTCTGTAAACATACGCCTGTAATGGAATTGCCAGTAACCTTGTTTCAGTCATGTCAGTAGCATCGTAATCTTCATTGTAAAGGGCTCCCATAAGGAAGGATATGCGCTCAGCCTTGATTATAGGGATTATTCAAAAATCATACAATTGCATCTACCCCCAAAAAACATATCGAAGTCGCAATAAAAACATTTTTTACAATATGCGTCTTTTTTTTTATGGCCAAAAGAGAAAAAAGCTGCACTTTCTACTCATTTTTTTAATTTTTATTGCAATTTTTACATAAAAAACAATTTTTATTATCCATGTACAATTATGTACGTAATAATTAACTTTTTTTAACAGCTTGCAGTACACATTAATTTTTTTCAAAATTATTTTTTTATAATTGCTTTTAAAACTTTTTCAGTTGTTTTTTAAGATACAGAGTGCTTTTTCTATTGTTATTTTTGACACACAAATTGCGCTTTTGCTGCTGATACACGAGAAAACATCTTTTCATTGTTTTGAAAGATAAAGTGCAGTAACCTTCACCCCAGATATTGAAATTAGGAAACCAAGAACACTCTTAAGATGGAAGATGATAGTGATAAACCGTTTCTTAGTGACCCAGAAGGTATTTTATTATGTCTTAGGGAATGCTTTATGATAGGATCCCCGGATGTTGTCATTGTACCTGATCTTGGAATCATGCAATCACCCTTCGGATCAGTTTCGCTGCCAGCAAAGTACCAGCAATATCCCCAGTTGGCACTGTTTTACTTCAGTGCTGTTCTCAATCAAAATGGACTCATTCCAGAAGATCTTCACCTAAATTTTGAATGGCCTGAGCCTTATGTGGTACTAAATACTTTGATCAAACGCATAGAGCAACACAGATTTGTCACAAAAAGCGGCTATAAAGGATTCCCCAGCTTCATAAAAGAGCAAATTGCACCTCATCTCGAGTGTCCTGATGATGAACTGGTCCGTGGTGGTAATATCCTTGATTTAGATCCCGGCACGAAACAACTTGTTAAGGTACGTTTCGAGAATAAAGACTCAATTGTGGAAGATGTCAATCAGTTTTTTGCAAGAATTACTGACCTACCGACAGTACTTTCTTCATTTCAGCATCATACGAAGTTAGATGTCAAAATATCTTGTCGGCAATGGATGGAAGCCAATCCTGGTGAACTGGAACGTTTTGGAAAGGCTATTAGAAAGATATGGCTCTATGAAACTATCATGCTGGGAGCTGAAAAAATTGCCAAAGGTAACTTAAGTGAGGAAAGTACCTCTACATCAGAATCGGAAATCCCAAACACCTCTAGCCAGCAGGATGTCATCTCTTCTTCAGAACATGTAAGCGATTCCTTGAAGTTTTGGGAGGTATTAAACTTCTTAGAAGTATCGTGGGTACCACATAGTGGCGAGGATGGTGTTCAACACAAGTTATCTCAGTATGTGGAAAAGGATCCTTCTACTTTTGAAGAGCTCAAAAAGCGAAGACTCGCGGCAAAAAATGATGTATATGGCTACGTTAGGCAAATCATGTATTCCAAGGGACAAGTAAGGATTTACAGAGGTGTTAGATGCAAACCAAATGGTGTTCTCAAAGTGAGTTTGTTCTATGGACCTTGCAAATGGGTAACATCAATGTGGGTTACGTTAGTGCCCATCACATTAAGAGAGAATGGCTCGCTAGAAGACATTGAATTTACTTTCAATTGCTCACTAAATCTCAAGAGCTCCAAGGCTATTTCGGCGGGTATGTAATAATTCATGTAATTTGAACAAATAATAATGGTAATGAAATTAAAGAGAGAAGTATTTATTTAGACGACTTAAATCGATAATCAGAATAAACGTGAAAAATATTAAAATCATTCTGTTTAATACTAGATCAAAAACA
>JBDNRM010000371.1:0-2547 GCA_047718615.1 Bacillus sp. (in: firmicutes)
CCGTAGTGGAAAGCAACCCCCACAATAAAAAACAAACCTCCCATTTTATTGTTCTTAAAAGAGTCCTATCAAGATTTGCAAACGAATTCGAAGGTGCGAAGTTTGAGTAATTATAATTAGTTTAAACAAAACGAATCAAACTATCATGAATTAACTATATGATAACCGTCACAATATTGCCTTGTTTTATAAAATCATCCTTTTATTGTCCACCATGTTCATTGCTTTTCATCGTTTTTTTCGATATAATTTTAATGCTGAATACTAATTGAGGTGTATAAATGTTTGAATTTATAATAGATATAACAAACATACCAAGTTATCAAACCATTTACTTTACTATATTGGTTGGTTTAATGGTTAAATATTTTTGGGATTGGAATTTACAAAATACTGTAAATGATAAATTTTTAGCATCTGAAAGCAGCATCAACTTTCAAGCTAATATTGCAACTATTAATATTAATGTACAAAAATACAACACGCCAATTTTACATTGGATTTGTAAAAATATAAGAAAAAGAATGCAAAGCTCAGTAGATGACCCTGAGAAACCTAATTCCTCCATTTTACCCAATTTAAACTTTTAACAAAACGGAGGAATTTTTATGAAAAAGTCATCTAAACAACTATTTTTAATCTTGCTTGTTACCATTACTACTCTATTATTATCGGCTTGTTCTTCAACTGCACAAACTGGAAAAGGCGATGGTTTTTTTCATAATGTTGTAGTGGAACCATTTGCTTCTTTAATTCATAATACTGCTATGTTATTTAACGGAAGCTTTGGATTAGCGATTATTTTAATCACTTTAATAATCCGATTAATCTTAATGCCGCTTATGTTAAAGCAATATAAAAAGCAGCAAACAATGAAAGAAAAAATGGCTAAATTGAAACCAGAAATGGATAAAATTCAAAAAAAATTAAAAACAACAAAAGATCCAAAAGAACAACAGCAATTACAGCGAGAAACAATGGATCTTTATAAAACACATGGCGTAAATCCGTTAAATATGGGTTGCTTGCCAATGCTTATTCAAATGCCAATACTGATGGGATTTTATTATGCAATACGCGGTTCTGCTGAAATTGCTTCCCATTCATTCCTTTGGTTTAATCTAGGACATTCTGATCTTGTATTAACTGCACTCGCAGGAATTGTTTATTATTTTCAGTTTAAAGTTTCTCAAAATACACTGCCTGAAGAACAGCAGAAACAAATGAAATTTATGGGACTGCTTTCACCTATCATGATTGTAATGGTGTCATTAAATGCCCCGGCAGCTTTGCCACTTTATTGGACAGTCGGAGGAAGTTTTTTAATCCTTCAATCTATGTTAGGCAGAAAATTATATCCACCAACAACAGCTACAAATAAAGTCAGTACAGAAAAATAAAAGAAAAAAGGAGAAAACATGAAAAGTTTTCTCCTTTTTTTTAGATATCCTGAAAATAATCTTTATAGAATCCACCGACTTTGCCAGAATTATCTACAATGAAATAAAATTCCTCTGTTTCATTTTTTACTTCGTATGTTTTGCCTTCTGTTAAGACTCTGTTAACGATATATTTTTTTGCATCTGTATGTATACATTTTACAGTTTTTACGGTTTGTTTATGTTCCCAGTTCAGATGTATCATGATTATTAGAACCCCTTTCCTTTATCTTCTATAGTATAAAGGGAATAGGATAAGCTATGCAACATACTTCTGTTTAAGAAACTAAATTTATCTCTTTTCCAGAAGATAAATAGATTTTATTTTGTTCAAATGTAAACCATTCACTACTTATCGATTGCTGAAAAGTAATATAGCAGACACCATCAATCCAATCCAATCTTCTAAATTGTAAATTCGTATATACCTTATTTTCATGGTAAACATCATAAAATTTATTTTCTAGTTGAATCTTCATTTCTTTCCCTACTTTCTAAGATGCTCGTTCATTCTATACCCTGGATAATAAATGACGTAAACATATTAGAAAGATTTTTATTTTATTACTCAAACTTCGCAGTTATACATTCTTCTTCATGTATTGCCGTAACTTGGTTTAGAGCAATGAGAAAAGGATGATTGATTAATCTTTTGGGTGTTTTTTTTCCTTATAAATAGGGGCTTGCTAAACACTCATCTAAGTTCAAAATTTTATCCTTTCTTCTAAGAAAATCAACGCTCCATTGATTAGCAATAATTTGTTGCATGGGTGTCTACACCATTTAATAATATTCTATTACAAACTACCTATTTTTCTATCATTTTAGGTTATTACTTTTCATAGAGTGAAAAATAGGTTATGATGTAATTGTTAGAAAATTCAATCCATTTTATAGGAGGAATGCAAAATGAAAATTATGAGTAATGAACAGTTAATCTTCTCTTATCGTGATGCATTAAAGGCCGGAAATGAAAAGGACTGGGTTTCTATACTAAAAGATGAAATCAATCGTCGTGGACTAAGACCTCATAAAAGATAAAATGTTTTTCACAAAAAGCTGACTTTTTCAAGTCAGCTTTTTATATCTTTTAGATAAGAAACACACA
>JBDNRM010000372.1:0-2542 GCA_047718615.1 Bacillus sp. (in: firmicutes)
GAACATGATTAAAGTCTTTTTCAGAATCAGGAAGTACAATAGGAATTTTTTTTAAGTAATTTGCAGAATTATTTGCCGTATGGTTAATTGTTTGAATTATTGTATTTACTTCATCCGAGTTCAACAAGGCAAGGAGATAGTATAAATACTTTTCTTCTTTTGGGAATATTCCAACTACAGATTGGTCAAAGACTTGATTGTTTATCAAATTTGCCTTGACTTTACTGGATTTAACCATTGGTACAGCAATACCTTTTTTAAAATAATACTTTGAATTTTGAAAACGTGCCTTTTTGTCTGTTTTATAATGATGAACTGCTTCTTCCCCCCAGTCAATATACCATTCGTTTTTTCTGGAGTACATGTCTGCATTTCCTTTGGTTACAGGAATAAAATGTTTTTCGCTTTTGATACCATTAAGCAGGTTGTTGTATTGAAGAAAGTCGTATTCGATTAGATTTTTATCTACAATATTGCATTTTGTTGGATTTCTAACCTCTGAATTTAATGCCTTAAAATAGGCCTTGTTATTTCCAGTGTAAATGCCTGTTACACAGTATGCTAAATCTTCTAATGTTAATTGAGGATTGTTAATAAGATTTCTAGTTTTGTTATCGGCACGAATTAAAAATGCCATATCAATGGATTCGTAGACCTCTTTTTGAGATATGTTAATTATTTTGTATTTTTCAAGCCTTTCATTATTGGTTATGTCTTCAATATCGGTGACCTTTTTTAATCCGCTAATTATCCTTATAACATTTGAGAGGTTTGATTCTTCGGTAACCTTTTCAACTGTTATGATTGTAAGATTAGAGTATCCAAAATTAACACCGGGAAAAAACTTTGAGGGTATCATTAGAATTTCATGAATTTTTGTATTTAGTAATAGATATTCTCTTAGATTGTTATGCATATGAAGGTTCATAAAAGTATCAGGAATGATAAAGGTCAACTTACCGTTTTCTTTTAGTAAGGAAATGCACCGTAACAAAAATAATGTATATGTTTCTTTTACGTAGAAGCCTGGGTAGAGATTCTTTAGATTTGCACGTTTTTCGTAATCTTGCCACGCACCATATGGAGGATTCCCAATAATCCTATCATAAAAGCCGCCCATAAATACCTTCATATCAAGGTCAGTATCAAGTAAGGTGTCCGATTCGATAACGTTAACATTTTCGAAACTGCGATACTTATCACTCATAACATTCACTGCTTTGGGATTTAGGTCATAAGCAGTAATATTAGTATTAGGATGCTTCCTAAGCAAAGCGTCGATAAAAACACCATCACCAGCGGATGGTTCGAGTACTAAATGGTTTTCAGTAAAGTCCAGCTTTTTAACCATATATTTAGTTATGTACTCAGATTTAGTGTAATAAGAACTATATAAATTTTTATTAGGCACTTAAATTCTCCCTTTCTTTACTTATGAATAGCTTATGTTCATCATAAGTTAAACATAAGCCTGTGTCAATGATAGTCTTTGGTTTGTTCACCCATTTATTTGAAGACAGTTGAGTAAGTAAATATCATTTTAATTGGAGTTTAATAATAACTATTTCTCTTCTCTCTAATCAGGGTACTTTTTGAAATTCCTGTCATATTCTCCACTTCTTTATAAGAACGGTTGTCTAACAACCCTAAAGCGTGTTCTATTTGTTTCTTAGAATACTTTTTTGGCCGCCCTTCTCTAAAGTCGCCCCGCTGTTTAGCAATGGCCTTACCTTCTTGTGTGCGTTCTACAATCATATCTCGTTCAAATTCTGCAAAGGAACTCATGATATTAAAGATAAGCCGTCCTGTCGAGGTATTCTCTATGATGCCCATGTTTAGCACATGAACTTTGACCCCTTTTTCAAATAGGGTTTTTATGGTCTTTATAGCATCCCCTGTAGAACGTGCAAAGCGGTCTAGTTTGGTTATTACTAAGGTGTCACCGTCTTTAAGCATAGAAAGCAGTTTTTTAAATTCGGGGCGGTCTGTCTTTGTGCCTGTGAACTTCTCAGAATAAATCTTTTCACATCCTTCTTTCTCTAATGTCTGTAATTGTGCCTTTAAATCTTGTTGAACTGTGCTTACCCTTGCATATCCATATTTCATTATGTATAGCCCCTTTTTGTATATTATTTATGACACTAAGTAATGACACCACCCGATACCCTGATATTACAAGACTTTTAAATCGGTGTCAATACTTTTAAGTTATGACTCTCGATAGTGTACACAATTGACAGCCAGCAATAGACAAAGGCGGGGCAGGGGTTCAGCCACTACCATAATTCACTGTCAAAAAGTGACGGGGTAAACAAGGCACATAGCCCACACTGCTACACAAGCATAGCACGGGTAAAGAGAAAGGAAGAGATTCCACAGGACAGCCACAGAGGGCGGCAGAGGGACAGGCAACGGGCATGGGCAAGGGAACGGAAGAGACAGCCGCAGGACAGCACAGAGGCCGTACAGGACAGGCCACAGAGAGACTACAGCAAAGAGGCAATAAAGCAATGACTGAATAAGAGATAAAGCAATGAAAGAG
>JBDNRM010000373.1:0-2507 GCA_047718615.1 Bacillus sp. (in: firmicutes)
TATTATGATTTACAAACATATTATAGCGATGTTCAGGGATATTGCCCTTATCTAATTAAAATAGAAAAACTCCATAAATATACAAAAAAAGAAACAAGAGGCGCATCTCCCTCTCGTTTCTTCTGTCACAATGTATATTTTCGCAATAGTTCATTTAACTGCTCACTGCTTTTAATCATCGTCTCCGCAGTTGTTGTTACATTCGATATGGCCTTTATTTGCTCATCCGTAGAGGAAGACACTTCTTCCACCGCACCAGCAGCAGCTTCTGAAACTTCTGAAATATGGAATATAGACCCTAACATATGTTTGTTTTGTTCTACTACTTGTTTTAACTCTTCGCTTAAGTCATTCACTGCATTTATACTATCATTTACTGCAGAAGATATTGCAGAGAATTCATTTTCCGTTCCAATAACTGCTTTATTCAGCGCTTCGGATTGTGTTGTTGTTTCAAATAATGCCTGAACCGTTTTTTCCGTTTCTTTTTCAATACTGTAAATCATTTCTTGAATTTGCTTTGTCGCTATATTTGTCGCTTCAGCCAGCTTTCTAACTTCACTTGCAACTACTGAAAACCCTTTGCCATGTTCCCCTGCTCTTGCAGCCTCAATGCTCGCATTTAACGCAAGCAAGTTTGTCTGCTCAGAAATACTATTAATTGTCACCGTTATTTTAGAAATATCAAGAATTTTTGTATATAAATTAGAAATTCCAATGCTCACATGTTCTGTTGCATTTTTTGTTTGATCATTAGAAATCTTTAATTGTGTGATCATATCCTGCCCTTTTCTTGTTGCCAATTCAGAAAAATGTGTTGCCTCTTTAATCGTTTTATTTTTTTCATTCATTGTTTGAACAGATTGATTCAACTGTTCCATTTCTTGATTAACTTCTTCCAAATCTGATGCTTGTTCAACAGCTCCACGTGCCATTTCATTCATTGCTCTGCCTATTTCCTCTGAGCTTGCAGAGGTTTCTTCAAAAACAGCAGATAATTCTGAAGACGATTCCAACATCGTTTTGCTAATGAATTGTGTCTTTGTAAGCAAGTCCTGAAATTGTACTTTTATCTTGTTAAAAGCTAAACTAAGTTGCCCAATTTCATCTTTAGATTGATACATCCATTTTGAAGTCAAATCCCCTTTAGCTATTTGTAAAAATAAATTACTTACCTGTTGAAGTTTATTAAATCTTTTCTTCATATATAAGTAAAAAATAGTTCCATTTATAAGAATAAGGGCAATTGTCGTCACCAAGCTAATACCTGCTATCCCACCTAAATCTCCAAAGTCATTTACATTCGTTTTAAATAAGGATGATTTAGCAGCATAATAAGCAATTCCTCCACTGATAATAGACGCAAAGATGGTAAAGAGAGTAATAATGACAATCATTTTATAAAACAAGCTATCTTTTTTCCTCATTTTAAACGATCTCCCTTCTAATAATGCTTAACCTCAAGTTTGTCAACATATGAACTGGCGATCGATATACATTACTCGCTTCGTGTCATTTTTGAACATCACTTACTTTTTATTAAAATCTGCTTCTTTTCATGTGCCATGGTGCGAATCTCTATTAGCATGGATGTCTACCTTAGTTTGTGTATCTCATTGGACCTTTACGGTATTAGAAGTAAGATAAACTCTGTTCATCTAAATAAACAATTCGGTAGAAATATCCTTTGCTAAAGCGCTATCAATATATTCCTTAACTAACCTTCCTTCTTGTTAGATATTCTTCCTTATTATTTTCGGTTTAAAATGAAATAATTTTAGTTTCATTTATAGTTTATTTCTTTTTTTCGTTTAGCTTCTGTCACATAATGTTCTTCTTTTCCAAATGCTTGTTCACAAAAGTATAAGTATCAAATTCGATGTCCACTAACTTGTGTTCCACAACTTTCTTATTCTCTATAATCCAGATTTATCCCTTTCGCATAAACTACATCAAATACAATTATCTGCTTCTAAATTATTTCATCCCCTTTACCCATTTCTATGGTATCTATTCTCTTCTAATGAAAGGACGTTATTTATGTTTCAATTAATTGTAGACAACACTATTAATTTGCGTTTACTGGAAATACATGAGGCAACAAGTGCTTTTCAGCTAATTGATCAAAATAGGATGTATTTAAAAGAATGGCTGCCTTGGGTGGATCAAATTATTTCTCCTTATCAATATCATTCTATTATTCCTCAATGGCATCAACAATTCATTGAAAACAACGGGTTTGAAGCAGGAATTTTTTTCAATGAAAAACTTGTTGGAATGATTTCACTGCAACAAGTAGATTGGAAGAATCGGCAGGCAAGCATTGGTTATTTTCTAGATGAAGCATCTCAAGGAAAAGGAATCATGCAAAAAACAGTTATTTCTGTTTTAAATTATGCCTTTTACTATTTACACTTAAATCGTATAGAAATACGCTGTTGTTTAAACAATATAAAAAGCATGGCTATTCAAGAAAGATTACAATTTAATAAAGAAGGAATTATAAG
>JBDNRM010000374.1:0-2506 GCA_047718615.1 Bacillus sp. (in: firmicutes)
AAATGAGATAGAACCTTACAAACAATTGTAAGCTTACTATCCATTGAACTAAGTGTTCATCGTGTACATTTATTTTAAAAAATCCACTTCAACAAATTTATTATTTTAAAATAAAATCAGAATGAATTTCCCCATCAATCTTTGCAAAAAAAGAGCATGGAATAGTATCCATGCTCTTAACTTATATCCTGTATTTTTGTTTAAATCAACCTATTTGATGATCAGTTCCCCATCATACGTAGCAATCGTTTTGTATAAATCAGGGCGTCTGTCTCTAAAGATTCCCCATTCAATACGCTGAATTTCCAACTGATCCAAATCAAACTCCGCAATGATTACCTCTTCCTTATCACGGCTTGATTCTGTGACTTTATTCCCTTGAGGTCCTGCGATAAAGGAAGAACCATAAAAAGTAATGCTTGAATCTTCATCTTTTTCTACCCCAATACGGTTTGACGCAATTACTGGAACTAGATTAGCTGCAGCATGTCCTAACATGCACATCTGCCAATGATCTTTAGAATCGATATCTCCATCTTGCGGCTCCGAACCGATTGCAGTCGGATAAAAAAGGATTTCTGCTCCCATTAAAGCCATGCATCGAGCTGCTTCTGGATACCATTGATCCCAGCATACTCCAATTCCAATTTTCCCATAACGAGTATTCCAGACTTTAAATCCGGTATCCCCTGGATTAAAATAAAATTTTTCTTCGTAACCCGGTCCATCTGGAATATGACTTTTACGATATAACCCAAGTACTTCTCCATTTGCGTCAATAACAGCTAATGAATTGTAGCGAGCATTATTTTTCTTTTCATAAAAGCTAATCGGCAGAACAACTTGAAGCTCTTTAGCAATCTGTTTAAAATGGTTTACAGCCTTATTTTGCTCTAATTCGGTTGCATAAGCATAATAATCAGCTTTTTCTTTTTGACAAAAATAAGGTGTTTCAAAAAGTTCTTGGAGTAAAATTATTTGTGCTCCTTTTTCTGCCGCTTGTCTTACAAGGGACTCTGCTCTTTGAATATTTTCTTCTATATTATTCGTACAGCTCATTTGGGTTGCTGCAACTTTAACATTTCTCATTATTTTCCCCCTCTTTTTCAACTAGATTTTAGGCATCTGCTGAGTCGTACAATGAACATTTCCGCCCTCTTTAATGATAGACATCCCATTAATTTTACGAATTTTTCTTTCAGGATAAACAGAACTTAATACCTTCTCAGCCATTTGATCCGTTTTTTCCGCATGTCCTCCAAAAATAGGCAAAATAATTCCACCGTTTACAAAATAGAAGTTTAAATAGCTTAATGTTAATCGGCTGCCATCAAACTCAGCAAATGGAGGCTGCTCAATCGGTATAATGTCCAGCTTTCTTCCTTTTGCATCTGTCGTATTTTTTAATATTTCCAGATTCTCTTGTGTGATTGCATAATTTTCATCATTCGGATCATCACAAACTTGAATTAATACTTTTCCAGGAGCTGCAAAGCAAGCAATATTATCAACATGTCCATCTGTTTCGTCACCACTTAGACCTTGTTTTAGCCAAATGACTTTTTCTATATTTAAGTATTGCTTTAAATTATCTTCAATTTCCCTTTTGGTCATGTCTTTATTACGGTTTGGATTTAGTAGACATTCTTCCGTTGTTATAACCGTGCCTTCTCCATCTACATGGATAGAACCACCCTCCATAACAAGCGGTGCATCAAAACGTTTTACCCCTAAATGATCGAGAATGGTTGGTGCAACTTGATCATCTAAATCCCAAGGAGCATACTTTCCTCCCCACGCATTAAATTTCCAATTTATCCCAGCGACTTGTCCTTCGTCATTGATTAAAAAGGTTGGGCCGTTATCCCGGATCCATGCATCATTATGTGCAATAGGAAGCAACTCAATATTATCTTCTGAAAAATAATGTTTCACTTGTTCTAATTCATTAGAATTCACTATTACAGTAACTGATTCAAATTCTGCAATCGCTTTAACTAGTTCGACGTAATATCCCTTCACTACTTGTTCGTAATCTTCTGGATAACACATGGAATCCTGAACAGGCCAGGCAACGAATGTACGCTCATGTTTTGTCCATTCTGCCGGCATTTTATAGTCTAATTTATTTGGAAGCATCTATTTACCTCTTTATATGATATTTACTATTAAAAATTGTCGTATTGAAAAAAATCAATCTGTAGAACATTATCACATAAATAGAAGTAAAAATTCAATAGAATAATTTAGGATGGGGAATAGCTCGTTCGGAGTAGATTCTATTACAATAATAAAGATTTGCGCATTTTTTGTATAATATTGTCGAATGATATTTCTTTATTCCATTAGAGAGTAATAGTATACTTCAATGTATTCATTTTTTTACAGTCAATGGCAAGCTTCTCGAAAGAGTTGCACGCAAAGCAACAGATCTAAGGTGCTAAACTAGGATGGCTGTGCTGCCTGAAATATTTTATATTTTGGGAGGTTAAACATAGGAATGTTC
>JBDNRM010000375.1:0-2479 GCA_047718615.1 Bacillus sp. (in: firmicutes)
ACAAGCAACCTGTTTTAGAATAAGTTCTTGTCTTCGAATTTCATTGCAAGGTATGACGACTAAACACTAGTAGTGTTGATTTTTTATGTTTATTATTCAACGCTGTTCTCCCAAAATGTGCATTTTTAGTCTATTTTTATAAGGTGGGTGTTTTTACCAATTCAACGACAGCAACTAATGGAGCAAAACGGCTTGATTGGAGTGGAAGGTGCGAGACTCCTGTGGGATTTGCGGGTTAGATGAGACCCCGCAGGCGCTTGCGCCGAGGAGGCTCATCACACGCCCCACGGAAAGCGAGCATCCTGAAACGAGAATCTTGCCCCTATTTATAAGGAAAAACACCCAAAAAGACGAATCAATCATCCTTTTCTAATTGCTCTAAACCAAGTTATGCTAATATATGAAGAGGAATTTATAACTGCGAAGTTTAAGTTAACTATATTAAAAAACATAACTAACCAGTATAGGGAAGTAACCATTTAAGTGCTAAATTAGAAAATGTTCGTATCTTCCTAAACAGAATAATATGGTAAGTATTTTTTAATGAAACTTTCTTTTATCTTCTAAAAAGAAATCTTTATATTTCGGGTTCTGTGCAACAAATTCATGTAGCTTTTCCCCATAATTTTCGATCCATTGATTTACTACTTTTTCGGTTATTTCCATTCCTTGATATTCTCTTCCTGCTTTTGCATATGTACTTTCAAAATCTTCCCATAACAGCTCGACCCATGTTTGTGCTTGAGTAACCGTAATGGATTGATTTATTTCCAATAACCGATCCACCAGCCTTCTTTGATAATCATGCATCATCTTTTTAACCTTCTTTCTTTTTTCTATATGAAGTAATAGTTTTTTTATTAAAACAAATACTAAGTCTGTAATAAACTTGTTGTTTTATTACGACACCACGGATTAAACATTGGAGGTTTTTTTATGAGCAAAGGTGTAGACAATATAAATGAAAATAAATTTGAAGGGGAACCTCGCGCGAAACCGGAATTTGCTTCAAAACGGGCAGATGGTTCAATTAATACCCATCCACAAGAAAGAATGAATGCTTCTTCTCATCGAGAAACGAATAAATAATCTTTTGAGAGCAGAGAGGCAGGAAAAATATATTCTGTCCTCTCTCTCTTCTCATGTATTAAACACGCACTTTTAGTAAAGAAATAGGAATTCCTTCTATTTTTTTATCATTGCTGCGAATACCCCAAGCAAAAACTCCGTTTAAATAGTGAATTTTAAATAATACACCAGGATCTCCTTCTATTTCATAAACTTCATTTTGTTTATAATCTGCTGTATTAACTAAATATGCTTTAGCTAAAACGGCTTTTCGTTCTAAAACGGCATATTCATTGACCATTCCCAATTGTTCAGCCTTCTTCGCTTTTTCATTTAATAAAGCTATTTCTGAACGAAGCTCGTACTCTGTCATCATGCTATAACGTTTTGTATGCATACATGAATTCCTTCCTCCGTTTTATTACCCTGGATAATAAAAAGCTGGCCATTTCTTTATAAAGTGAATGGAAGACTCTACTTTATTTTATAGGAAAGATAGCTTTCTGCTCAAAGATAAAGCCTCACCAAAGGAAAAATTCAATCTGTTATCTCTTCCAAATATCGATCAATCTGTTCAATAATAAATCCTTTTCTATATAAATACTGTTTCATCTTTTGTTTAAATTCATATCCGCTATATTTCGCAAACTTTCTCTGTGCTTTTTCCCCTTGTACACGAATCATATCCATTTCATCAGCCACTTCATCCATAAAAGAAGGTTCATTTTTCACTTCTTGAATAATAGCAGAAGTATGTCCTTTTCTTACTAATGTTTGCTCAAGCTTCTGCAAAAGCATACGCTTCGATTCCTTTTTATTGCTTCCAATAATTTTATTGGCTATTTTTCGAGCTGAAAATAATTGATCATCAAAGGATAATTCCTTGATTGCCTCTTCGATAATAGATACCTCTATTCCTTTATCCTTTAGTTCTCTTTTAATAACTTGTGGACCTTTATCTGTTGTATTTCTTTGTGTTCTAACGTAGGAAAAAGCATAGTCTTCATCATCAAGGAATTTCATCTCATAAAGCTTTGTCATTACCTCTGAAATAACAAAGTCACCTTCTACCTTTGTTTTTAAATGGCTTCGAACTTCTGCGTCTGTCCGTTTAACTTTCGCTAAATATTTCACGGCAAATGAATAGCCTTTTCTTATTTCATCATTAAATTGAATTTCGCTTAATAATAAGGAATCCAATTCTAATCCTTTTTGAAGTTGGTATTTTATTAATATGCCTTCATCGACACTAAAAGCATATTCTTCTTTTCCATTTTTTACTGTAAAAATATTATATCGATCTGTTATCTGTTTCTGCCTTGTAATTTTAGAAATGATCAAGTTTTTATCCCCCTCATGATTTTTTCTGTTTTTTCCGGGAATATAAAAGAAGAGATATATTTTATATACC
>JBDNRM010000376.1:0-2443 GCA_047718615.1 Bacillus sp. (in: firmicutes)
ATTAGAACTTCCAACATGGGTTTTTTTCTTATTTACGATGAATTTCATTACTAAAAAACGGTAATACTAAAAAGGCAGCTCAAAGAGTTTGAATTCAAAAATATCTGTTACCTTTTCATTTAAATATAGGGGTGATATCAATAAATAATATATTTGAAAATCTTAAGGAAATACGTTTATTAGAATATAAGCTCTATCATTTAGAATTAAATGGTTGGCTAAAAAATGAGTTTTTAACTTGGGAATGGTGGATTCTAGTCGTTTTTTTAATTGTGCCTTGGGTTATATGGGCTAAACTTGTTAAACGAGACATTATTTTAGAAATTTTGTTATTTGGTACCATAATTATCCTGACAACAACCTTATTAGATGGAGTTGGTGCTCAATATAGTTTTTGGGATTACTCCATTGCATTCCTACCTATTATTCCTCGGGCCTTTCCTTTTGATTTTTCAATGGTACCTGTAGCTTACAAGTTGTTATATCAATATTTTAGAACATGGAAATCTTTTATTTTAGCCCAGATCATTATGGCACTAACATATGCCTTTATAGGTGAACCCTTTTGCGAGTGGGTCAAACTTGTTAATTATTTAGATTGGAGATACAGATATTCGTTCATATATTACATCATTGTAGGAATTGTAACTCGAGCTTTAATACTAAAACTAGCCTCTTTATCTAAACCTCAAGATCTTACAACTAAGTAAAATTTAAATTGGAGGAAAAAACGTTGGAAGAAGTCAATATTGGTTTACTGACGATCAAAGTCATCGTTGGTTTTGCCACTTTATTTTTTATCATTATCATAACAGGCAGAACATCCATCTATCAGTT
This sequence comes from Bacillus sp. (in: firmicutes), assembly GCA_047718615.1. GTDB lineage: Bacteria > Bacillota > Bacilli > Bacillales > Cytobacillaceae > Niallia. Next base: position 838 of record JBDNRM010000376.1, read on the forward strand.
AACCCCGTTTCACTTAGTTTTTGTGTTAGTACTTGGAGATCTTTTAGGAAATACCATTTATGAAGATAAGGTAGGGATTTTTCATTTTTTATATGCCATCGGATTGTGGACGTTTCTTATGTTTGGAATAGAGTTTATGACTCTAAAAAATAAATCGACACGTTCTCTCTTATTAGGCAATCCTAACATCATCATTCGAGATGGTGTTATGGACAGAAAGTTACTTACAAAGAACAAATTGGATGTAAATCAAGTATTGAGTATACTCCGTCAAAATAATGTCTTTTCAGTTCGCGAAGTCAAATACGGTATATTGGAAGCTAATGAGCAAATAAGTTTATTATTAAAATCCAAGTATCAAAAACCAGACAAGCAAGATCTCAATCTTCCAGAAAGTCCAGTAGACCTCCCAACATCGTTAATTATAGATGGGGAAATTTTATGGGATAATTTACATGAACTCGGATTTGATCAACAGTGGTTAGATAACCAATTAACTACCAATGGATATGATAATGTAAAGCGTATACTTTACGCAGATTGGCGAGAGAGTGAAGGCATACATGTAAGTCCTAAATAAAATTTGTTAGGATAAGAGCACATCAATTTTCTTGGTGAATATAAACTTTAGTCTTCAACAATCAGGCGCTTTAATGAAGTAACTAAAGCCTAATTTTTCACTTATAACTATTTAGCCCCCTAATGAACTTGGACACCTACTAAGAGTGGTTTTATACTTGAAGTAGCCAAATAAGGGGGCTTTTATCATGCAAAGACGAAAACATTCGGAAGAATTCAAACGACAAGTTGTACAAGAAGCAATAGAAACAGGGAATAAAGCATTAGTCGCGAGAAGACATCAACTCAGTCCTAATCTAGTCCACAAATGGATGAACGCTTTTCAGGAGGATTATGATTTCAGCATAGGGGAAACGATTTCTTCTTCCGTGATGAAACAGGTAGAGAAAGAAAATGACCAGCTCAAAAAGCTGTTAGGGGAAAAAGATTTAGAAATCGCTATCCTCCGTGACGTATTAAAAAAGAAGAACCCTCACTTACTGAAACGCTTGAAGTAGCGAATGATTGGATTAAAAAAGGATACGGCATCCGTAAAGTTCTAAGGATTCTAGATATTTCTCCTTCTACCTATTACTATCAGCAGCAGAAAAAGGAGAAATCAGTAAGTGAGGGACGGCCAATTCCTGGTTATTCGTTCACTATAAACGGTCAAAAAATAGCAGACGAACAAATTCAGGAATGGCTAATGGAATTGATTTCAGGGGAAGCTGGTATCTATGGCTATCGTAAACTGTGTATCCTTCTTCGAAGGGAATACGCTTTAGAGATCAACAAAAAGAAAGTGTATCGATTATGTAAAGTCCTTGATATTTTACAGCCCCAGTGAAAAATCACTGTTTCTTATCCTAGAAAATTAGCACGTAACCGAGTGATTACTGGGTCGAATCAACTTTGGGAAATGGACATTAAATATGGCTATATCGAAGGAGAAGATCGTTTCTTTTTTATCCTATCGCTCATTGACGTTATTTGGGAAATTTTTTACTCCCCCAACCATCTCTAATAAAACGAACCCGCACTCCATTTA
>JBDNRM010000377.1:0-2440 GCA_047718615.1 Bacillus sp. (in: firmicutes)
GTATAAATACACTCTCCCTGTTTATTTAGATTAATAATTCTTATACACGAGGTAACTGTAAAAGGTTATCGGTTGTTGTTTGATTTGCTTCTGATCGTACATATTTTTCTCCATTAGCACTAGTAACAGGAATTAGTTTAGGATAAGGAGCAATATTCACATGAACAGGGTTATTAGGGTTTTTTACTAAGAAATTGTGTACACTTTCTTTTTTATAGAATCCGTCTTCTTGAACACCTTCCAAGTAAATAGAATCAATTTCTGTTAGAAGATTGGAATGACTTTTACCAGCTTGCATTTGTATTTTTGTAGCTTTAATCAATGTCATACCCCCTAAGTAACTTAATAGGATAATTATAACAACTTGTTACAAAATTCGCTATTTTTTGCATATTTAAGGAGTTGAGCTTTGTGTGGCGTCTGTCAACGGTAAGCGGACCGTAGGGAGCATTAAGGAGTTGATAGACTCACAAAACCCGAACCCTCTTGGCATTGTCAAAACCTTTGTTTTGACCTGCCTACCGGCGAGGGATATTGGGGTCTGGGGAAGAGTTCCCCAGTGGGTGTTGGGCAAAGCCCAAGGTCTTTAGGTTTTCTCGAATTGGTGGAGTGGGCAATGAAATTGCAATCACTCTAGCAAGGCGAGTTCGACGGTAGTCGAAAGGCTTTTAAGGGGGCTTGGGGGACACCCCAACACATGAAACTTTGCTTGCAAAGTGTAGTGTGCTACACTTCTCTTAAATCTTTCATTTTCGAGAAGGAGCTGTACCCCCAGAAATGAGCTATGCAATTTTACATATGCAGAAACTAAAACAGCCTGCGATCAAGGGCATTCAAATACATAACCAAAGAGAAAAAGAGAGTCAAACAAACGCTGATATTGACCAAACACGTTTGCATTTAAATTACGATTTAGTTAATGAGAATCCCATTGATTATAACGAAAAGGTTAACAAGATGATTGAGGAAGGGGTAACGACTGGCAAAGCCATTCGAAAAGATGCGGTGAAGGTTGCTAGTTTTCTTGTGACGTCTGATTCGGAGTATTTTCAAAATTTATCGGAACGAGAAGAAAAACGATTCTTTGAATCGGCTTATGAGTTCTTTTCAGGTGAATATGGTGAAAAGAATATTGCTTATGCAATGGTTCATAAAGATGAAAAAACACCTCATATGCACGTTGGATTTGTACCGATCACGGAGGATGGCCGACTTTCAGCAAAAGACTTTTTCGGTAAAAAACAACAACTGGCGAAGCTTCAGGATAAATTCCATGACCATATGGTGAGAGAAGGCTTTGATTTAGAGCGTGGGGTCTCAACTAGCCGTAAACACGTTGATTCAGCCAAATACAAGGCTCTGACGTTTCAACAAATGGAGAAAGAAGCGAAAGAGAATTATGAGGAAACAATGGAGCGTATCCATAAAATTAAGGATACAACGAAAGCTATTGAAAATATTGAATCGAAGAAAGTTCTTGGACTGGTTGGAATGAAAGAACAGGATTATCAAAGCTTAGTGGATTATGCCACTCATGGAGTGGTCTTTCAGCAAAAAGCAGAGCAACTCCAGAAGGAGTTGGACAAAGCTAAGAGTGAGGTTCAACAAATAAAGTCTGAGATGCAAACAGGGCAAGATAGAGTCCGTTTCTATTACAAAGATATTGAGGATAATTTAGAGGATATAGCAGAGAAAAAAGCACAACAAAAACTACAGCAGCACGATGTTGTTAAAGACCGTCGTGAACTAATAGATAAGTACAATGGATTGGTTCAAAAGCATAATGACCAGTTGGAGCAGAAAAACAAGTTAAAACAACAGGTAGATGTTTTGAAAATAGAGAACTTATCTTATCAAAATGAAAATAGAGAATTGAAAATTGAAAATAGTAAGTTACAAGAAAAATGGTTACAGATTAATAAAGAATTTTCTGCTTTCAAACAAAGAGTGGGCAAGGCTTTTCATGCTCAATTTGACCGAGTTAAAACGTTTTTAAGAATGAATGATGTAGATAAAGGTGTTATTAAGTTCTTGAGTGATAAACAAGATAAAATAGTCCAGGATTCATTAGAGAGGTTAGAGAAACCTCAGAAACAAAAATCAAGAGGAATGGAGATGGAGCGATAATGCATGAATTGGAAAGGTCAAAACAAATTATTGAAGGAAAATTGGACTGTAATCGTACGTGGAATGTTACATTTGAATATAATCGAGATTATGAAAAAAAGCCTTTATCTTGGGAAGAAAACGAACAATTGCTAAAGGATCTTATCGAGGTATTTGAGAAATATGATATGGATTGGAAATTGAGATAAAAAGGAGTTTTTAAATGAAAAACCGAAATGACGTAGGAGATAGTATTAAAGCAAGAAAAATGAGACTAGATGAAGCTGAAAAAGTTTAGAGATTTTTGGATAAAAATGAGGCACCAAAAACACAA
>JBDNRM010000378.1:0-2410 GCA_047718615.1 Bacillus sp. (in: firmicutes)
TTAAATTCTGCAAGTTTTTGATTTTTTAAAAGTTGGACTTATGAAATTGACTCAGTTTATTAGAAAAATTGGAAAGGTCCTATTTCATAACTAAGATAATCTTGCTCATAAAATAGCTGTACTATTCTATATCCAAAATAAGCGGTGGAGAAACCAACTAATAGTAGTAAAATAACAAAATGGAAGGACAAACTTCTATTTAACCAAATTGATGACAAAATAGAATACCATTTGATGATAGAGTTTCTAAAAGCTTTACGTTGGTAAAATTAACGGTAAAATAATAGGAGAGAGGAGTGAATAAAGAATGAAAGCACAAATCATTCAAGAGTTTGGAGATTCATCTGTATTTCAATTAACCGAGGTAGAAAAACCAAAAGCAATCTCAGGGCATGTAGTAATTAAAGTAGCAGCAACAAGTGTAAATCCAATTGATACAAAGGTAAGAAGTGGTGCTGTTCCTGCAGCTTCACCAAAGCTTCCAGCAGTAATTCATGGTGATGTAGCTGGCATAGTAGAGGAAGTGGGAGAAGGCGTTACAGCATTTAAAATGGGGGATGAAGTATTTGGCTGTGCAGGAGGATTTAAAGGGACGAGCGGAGCACTAGCTGAATATATGCTTGCTGATGAACGAATGCTTGCACATAAACCAAAAAATAGTACGATGGAAGAAGCAGCTGCTATTCCACTGGTGGCTATTACTGCCTGGGAAGCGTTATTTGAAAAAGGGAATTTAGCGGCAGGTCAGGATATATTAATTCATGGAGCAACTGGCGGTGTTGGGCATATGGCCATTCAGTTGGCAAAATCTGCTGGAGCAAAGGTTTATACAACTGCTTCTTCACATAAAAAAATGGAGCTTGCAAATGAATTAGGAGCAGATGCTGTCATTAATTATAAGGAACAATCTGTTCAAGAATATGTAGAAAAGTATACAGATGGTAAAGGATTTTCGGTTGTATTTGATACGGTGGGAGGAAAAAATTTAGATAACTCTTTCGAAGCAGCTGCAATAAATGGCAATGTTTTAGCGATTGCAGCAAGATCAACTCATGATTTATCTCCATTACATAGTAAAGGGTTATCTTTACATGTGGAGTTTATGCTGTTGAAAATTTTAAATGAGGATCTTCGTGCAGACCTTGGTGCAGCATTAGCTCAAATAGCCCAGTTAGTAGAAGAGGGAAAACTTCGACCACTTATTGATGAAAAAGTATTTTCGTTTGATGAAGTGTCGCAGGCTCATGATTATTTAGAATCTGGAAAAGCGATAGGGAAGATTGTTTTAAAAAATACGTGGTGAATAGAAAAGAGACATCCATAATTTTATGGATGTCTCTTTTGTGATCGTTATTTTACTACTGTAATAGAACTCGCTTTGCTTTTGTTTTTGCTGACATCTGTTGCCGTTGCATAGATTTTTGTTTTCACTTTTTGCGGTGTAATTGTAATCTTAAATTTCCCGGCTTTATCGGTTTTACCTGTGCCAATTGTTTTATTAGCTACTTTTAATATGATGGAAGAGGAGGCTTCTGCTTTACCGGTAATCATTTTCGCTTTGCTTGTCACTTTATTTAAGTTTGGAGCAGAGGGTGCAGTTTTATCGATTACTTTTGTGTAGCTGGCTTTACTTGTATTTTTAGCAGCATCTGTTGCAGTCGCATAAATTTTTGTATTCGCTTTTTGTTGTTTGATTTTTATTTTATATTTCCCGGTCTTATCTGCTTTGCCTTTACCAATCGATTTATTATTTACTTTCAGTGTGACGGTAGAAGCAGCCTCTGCTTTTCCAGTAACTGTTGTTGTAATGGATGTAACCTTATCTAGTTTAGGAGCAGAAGGAGCAGTTTTATCTGTTACGACTACTGTTTTTGCTTCACTTAAGGCATGTAAATAGTTGGTATACGTAATGACTAATTTTGTCCCAGTTTTTTGAAGTGGAATTTTGCTTGCGAATTTCCCATTATCATCCGAAACAGTAGTAGCAAGTATAGAAGCTCCTTTTTTTATTGTAACGGTAACATTTGCAGGTGCTTTTCCTGAAATAGTTTTAGAATTATCAGCAATTGTATTAACTGAAGGTGCATCCACTTTTTTTGTAATATATGCAGATGAAATAAATCCTGTTAGTTTTTTATCTACCGTTGTAACAGGATACCAGACAAATTGGTTAGCACTGTTTGGATCAGCATCGTAAACAAGATTCCCATCTATTATAAGTGTCGTATTTTTTGCTAGGTCAGTGATAAAGGTAGAATTATCTACATATGGATTTTTTCTAAGGCTAACTTTATCTAAAGTAACAACTTTATCTCCTTTTTTTATGGTATAGATAGATTCATGCAATTCTGAAGGGACAGCATAATGTAAAATATTAAAAATAATATTTTCATTTGAATCTGGATTGTAT
>JBDNRM010000379.1:0-2406 GCA_047718615.1 Bacillus sp. (in: firmicutes)
CTGTAAAGTAAGATTATACTTTGGGATTTTTACTAAAGGGTTTTATGAGATGAAAAAGGGAAGGAAATAAAACACACTCGTTAATCAATAGCTACAGCTGAGAAAAGTAAGAATCTATTTATCAAACAAAAAAGATACTTCTCCTCCCTCTTTCGGATATCGAAGATTGTCCCATATAAATTAAGACATACTTAGTCATACATCGAGAGAGAAAGCTAAACTTGCTGCAGAATTCTGAACAAGAAAAAAAGGAGTAAAGGTACTCCTTTTTGATTTAATATCGTAAGCGTCAAATAGACCCCACCTATGTTTTAGATGGGGCCTGGGTTATTATTTAGTTAAGTTTTTTAAATGAAATACAAGACACTGGTAGTGTCGTTGACCAAGGAAGTAGTTGGTCAAGGTTATCATGATCTGTCAGATCCAAGTTGGGAAGCTGCTCAAATAGATAGCGAAGATAGTAATATGGATTCAATCCGTTTGCGATCGCTGTCTCCACGATACTGTATATGATGCACTGGCTCTCGCACCATTTGGTGTGTTACTAAACAGCCAAGCCTTCCTTCCAAGCACTACTGGCTTAATAGCCCTTTCGCTTCTATTGTTATCAATTTCTAATCGACCATCCTCTAGAAATGCCACTAACTTATCCCACTGGTTTAGACAGTATGTAATAGCTTTGCCGAGACCACTTTTAGGCAATACATGTTGTTCTTGTACTTTTAGCCATGACAAAAAAGAGTCTAGTATTGGTTTACTTTGCTCTAGACGTTGTTTATACCGTTCTTCCGGCTCTAATTCCTTTAACTTTCGCTCAATCGTGAAAAGTTGATTACAGAATTGGAGACCTTCGGTCGCAGCGACTGGTTTTATACTATTTGTAGGCAGTGCTTTTAAGACATCGGTAAAACCACGTCTGGCATGAGCCCAACAACCAACAAGTGTTACGTTTTCTACTTTATGATATCCGGCATAACCGTCGACTTGAAGGCTTAGTGACAGGGTAGCTGCTCTAGTCCGCAAGATTATTTCCAATAAAAGTAAAGTTGTTTTTTGATAATTTCGATAAGTATTGTTGATAGCTCACTATGTCGAAATTTATACTGTTTATAAAATGACATAGTGAGAAGAGGGAAACCATTGAAGAGAAATTGGAATCAAAATGAACTCGATGAACATTTTAGTTTATTGCCAAATGAAAATCACTTAGTGCTAAGTAAGAAAACAAGCGCAAACCGTTTAGGGTTTGCTGTCCTTCTTAAATATTTCCAACAGGAAGCACAGTTTCCTAACAAGAAGCAAGATGTGCCCAAAGAAGTTGTCCAACATGTAGCTGATCAAGTAGATGCTTCGGTAGAGGACTTTTTTGACAACTATGGTTGGGGTGGAAAAGAAAGAAGTTATACGGAACATCGAAAGGCAATACGTAACCTTTTTGGATTTCGAGAACTTACTGCAAACGACAAACATCTCTTCGCAGAGTGGTTAGGAGAACAGGTTCAGTTTACACATGATACCGACTACTTGAAAAATCAAGCATACAGTTTCTTTCGTACGTGGAAAGTTGAACCTCCTTCATTAGGAAGTTTGAAGCGAATGATTGAATCTGCTATCGATCATTTTGAAAAGAATTTATATAAAATGACCTATCAACAACTTTCTCCTAAGACCTGTTCACGATTAGATGCCTTTCTTGAATCACACTCTGATGAAGGGTCCGATGGTTATTTCGAAGCTAAAATTCCTGATGAAGAAAACAACGACATTTTAACCTTTCGCCAGTTGCTATCCTCTCCAGGCAAACCAAGTGTAAGTACGATGGAAATGGAAATCAAAAAACTATTAGCCATTCAACATCTTCAAATCCCTGATGGTTTATGTAAACAGATGTCTCCTAAACTAGTAAAAAAATATCGACTACGTGCAGCTACCGAAACCGTAACGGAATTGCGTGCTCACCCTGCACCTATACGCTATACCCTTCTTGCCATTTTATTTTCGCATCGTCATGAGGAAGTCATTGATTATTTAGCTGATTTATTGGATGAAATTGCGCTAAAATTCGGAAATAAGGCCAAAAATACAACCCGAAAAGAAGCAGTAGAAGAATTAGAAAGAGTCCAAGGGAAAAATAAACATATTGTCAATTTATTAAAAGCGACCGTAGATAACCCAGAAGGGGTCATTCAAGATACTCTATTCCCTATTGTTAGCTCTGATATGATTCGGGATATTATTAAGGACATGACAAAAAATAACCGGGAATACAAAGAAAAAATCTATACGAAAATGCACGCTTCTTACCAAGGTCATTATCGAAAGTCCCTTTCTAAAATTTTAAACAACCTTACTTTTCGCTCAAATAATCAATTTCATCAGCCGATTATCGAGGCTATCCAACTAATT
>JBDNRM010000380.1:0-2397 GCA_047718615.1 Bacillus sp. (in: firmicutes)
TGTATTTTCAATTAAACGTGTCAAAAGCTTCCCTTCTTTCGTTCACGTGCGTCCCCAAGTGTAGAGAAGTACCCATCCACTGCATGATAGGTAGCATCGCACTTCGAAACTAATTAGTAACCTGCTGCATTATAATAGCCGTGCAAGCAACCAATTATGAGCAAACTATCATCCTTAAAGTTCTCATCAAGTAATCGTACTTGCGTAGTCATCGGTGATTTGACTGGAACCCGCCAATCAGCTATGAGTTGATCATTAACCGTAAACTTTGCCGGTTCAAAAGGAAGCTTTTGAATCGAACACTGCATATTTTTAAATGAAAACGTGATTCTTTCTGTACTCCCAAAAACCGTGCTGTCTTTCAAATAAAACGAATAGGTTTGATCCTTTTTATAGTAAGTCACTCTTTGACTTCTTTTTCTTAGTGGCTTTGTCTCGTCAGAGATGGTCATAATCAGGTGTCCCTCCTGATTCTTTAGTTCATAATTTTTATACCGCCTGCTATTAAATAAAACCGTGTCGGTAAGCTGCTTTAGTCGTGATGGATACGTTCTTCTAATATAACCAATGACTTCATTCTGTTCGTTATAAATGCCGGCTTCTCTTGTGGAAAAATCCAATCTCGTCCGATAATGATAAGTTAATATTATTAGCACCTCTGTTTCCAAGTCTATAAGGCAGTATAAGAGACGTTTTAAGCGCTTCCTTTACAAAACTTTTTCCATTTTTTCAACTGTTCATCGTCAAAGTTCATTCCTATTATTTGACAAGTAATCAGTGCGAATTCTGCAAATGCTGTCCCTTTGGCTGTTACCACTAAGTCTGATACTTCACAATCATTCCCAGTATAAATACCCTCCGTAAAAAAAGATCGATAATAATTAAAGCTATGCGTAAGGCAGGTGAATCTTTTGCCCTCTAGAATACCTGCTTGAGCAAGTAGCACAGCTGAAGCACACATAGAAGCAATTGGGATTCTAGAATCATAAGCGTCTCTTAATACTGTTGATACCACTTTTTCTGTCAAGAGCTCTTGAATGCCGTCGCCACCAGGTATAAGTATTAAATCATAATCGACAACTCGAATGTGAGATAGTGCAGAGGACACCGCAGTAACTAGTCCACCGATGCTTTTTATCGCTTCCCCGTCAATTGATACGGAAATAATTTGAGCGCTACCAATTTTATGTAAAAGAAAAAGCGCATGTGCAATTTCAAAATCTGCATATCTTTGGAACAGTATAAGTAAAACTTTTTTCACTGGAAGCACCCCACATCAATCAATCCGTTCCAGCATGCAACAACTATGGAGCGAATTAATAACCGCTTTTTTGTTATTACCCCATTGACTCGATAGATAGTTTAATGGTCTTCAAATAATCGGGCGATAAATTTTAATTTATTCTTGGTGAAAAATACAAAATAAAGCGTGCAGTTCAAAACCATTAGTGAGAAACATACTTGTTAACTATAGCCACCAATCGTTCAGTTTTTTCTGAAGATACATTCTCAGATAGTCTTGCCCCCGCAATGATTGGAGCCCATTGAAAAATATCATTTTTTGACAATCCAGTCTTCTCGCAATAAATTCGCAAATACATATCGGCCAACTTCGTTGAAATTTGTGAACATAAAAGATATGTTCTATAGATATCAGCACGTCTATCTCCTGCGCTGGAATCAACCCAATCTATAATGGTCACTTGGTTATTGGATATAATCAAATTAAACGGATGGTAGTCTCCATGGCAAAGTCTGGTCTCATATTTCATTGAATCTAGTTTCTGTGTCAAAGAAGTCCTTGTTCCTTCACTTAGATGGGAGGCTGACTCAATTTGTCGCCGTAATTTTTGAGACATGGGGGGCAGTGAGTCTGCACTACATTTATGTATTTTTTGCTGTGTGTCAATGAAAATATTCATATAATGCTCTGCTTGGTCGATGTTCTCAGATATAAGAGCACCTAATGTTTTCCCTTTAATATAGTCCATTATTATGGCTTGTTCACCATCAATCTTAGTGACATCCAATATTTCAGGCACAGGTAGTCCACATGAATACGCATATAGTTGCTTATTCGCCTCATATGAAGATTCTGTATCCGGCAAATAATCATTAAATATTTTGATTATTTTATCCTTATAAAGATATATGGTCGCTGTATTGCCTTTTGCTATTGGATTCCCTAAATCCATACTGTCTCTCTCCTTCATTAAAATATATTTAATAATTGGAAAAGTAATTATGATTTTTTATTTTTGCCAAGAAGTCCATTTCCCTTTTTTTGTTAACTTTTCGTACAACTTCACTTTCCCATCAGTTATCCAACTCCTGCATATGCCGGCTTATTCATTCAACTCTTTACCCATCATGACCATGGTCTCAATTGAATGAAAT
>JBDNRM010000381.1:0-2389 GCA_047718615.1 Bacillus sp. (in: firmicutes)
ATGTTATCGTTATAGATAATGATAATATAAATAAAGGAGCGATTGTTATGAAATTGCATTACGGAATGGATGAATTAAAAAATGTTGATTTTATGTCCTTTTTACCGATTATTTTACCGGTAATGGTAATAGGGATGATATTAGTTTTTATTGCTTTAATTGATTTGTATAGGCATAGAAAAAGGAGGAAGAATGTTCTATTGTGGACGCTCATTATTATTTTAGTTAATATGATGGGGCCAATTTTGTATTTTGTTATCGGCAGAAGGGGAAGTGATGGAATATGAAATTAGAAATTAAAAAAATTACCAAAAAATTCAAAAAGAAAACAGCTGTTAATAATTTTTCGATGGAATTACAAGCAGGAAAATGTGTCGGATTGATAGGACCTAATGGAGCTGGTAAATCGACAATAATAAAGATAATATCAGATATAATTGATCCAAGTATAGGCGAAGTATTATTAGATGGAAAGCAAATTTCAAAAATGAAACGAGAAATAGGCTACTTGCCACAGTATCCAAATTTTTTTCAATGGATGACTGCTAAGGAAACCCTTGCTTTTATGGGGCAGCTGTCTGGGATGACAAAACTAGAACTAATAGATGTTATTCCAGAGCTACTGTCGAAAGTAGGGTTAAACGGAGAAGAGAATTCAAAGGTTGAAACTTTTTCAGGTGGAATGAAACAGAGACTAGGAATTGCACAAGCATTGCTACATGAACCATCTTTGATTGTAATGGATGAACCAGTATCAGCATTAGATCCGATTGGAAGAAGAGAAGTTTTAAATATTATTCAAGAAATAAAGAAGAAGACGACAATTTTATTATCAACACATATTTTGAGTGATGCAGAAGAAATATGTGAAAGATTTGTCATTATAAAAAAGGGACATAAGATTGCCGATACCACATTAACGGAACTTTTAAATAGAAATAGTGAAAATAAAGTGAAATGTGAAATTAAAGGGAGATGTGAAGAGTGGATTGAAAATATCAAGCATTTAAACTATGTAAAAGGTTTAGAGATAGTAGGAAATAAACTGAAAATAGAATTGGAAGATATCGAGTTACATAAGAATATGCTACTAGCTAACGCATTGGAGTATCAAGTGGATCTTGTTAGATTTGAAATAGGTACTGATACATTAGAAGAAAAGTTTTTAAGTTTGGTGGGGGAATAATGAATACTTTTACTGTTTTAGCGAAAAAAGAATTTATCCAGATGGTACGCGAATATAAAGTTATTTGGCTGCCTCTTGTATTTATATTTTTAGGAATAACTCAACCAGTGATAAGTTATTATTTGCCAGCAATATTAAAGACGCTAGGCAATGGAAAAGGTATCATAATTGATCCAAATATGGCTTCTCAAAAAGGCGGAGAAATACTGGCTAGTACATTAGGGTCCCAGTTTGATCAGTTAGGCATAATGATTATTGTTGTTTCTTTGATGGGAATCGTGCAGTCAGACAAAGCAAATGGTATGTTAGCTTTTATTCTTACAAGACCTGTGAAGATTATGGAGTATATAACTGGAAAAATCATTTCTAATTATTTGTTTGTTGCTTGTAGTATAGTGTTAGGCTATTCCGTTTCTTATTTGTATGTACAATTATTGTATACAAATGTGGATTTCAACGATTTGGTTATGGCGTTATTCTTCTATCTGATATGGGTGTTGTTTATGGTTTCCTTCACGACAATGATTAGTACTATTTTTACTAGTCAGGGTATTATTGCGCTAATTTCTATTGTATTTTTATTGAGTTGTAGAATCATGGTTGGCTTAAGTCCTGTCTTAGACTATATGAATCCAGCTAGTATGAGTAAATATGCTATGGAGGTATTAAATTTTGGAACAATCGATACAGAAGTGATCGGACATATAATAATGGCATTCCTATGGGTTGCCTTAACAATCATTATTATGAATAAATGGATTTCCAAGAAAAGATTTAATTAATGCAATTTTTTTAGACAGAATTAGATAAGGCAGTGAATGCATTATGGCCGGGAAAAGGAATAGTTTATTTAGAAATATACAGTATTCTAAGAGATGAATATATTAATTAAAATGGAATTTACTCTTAGAAGAGATTCTTTAATTATTTTGGGTGAAAATTGTATTAGTATTTATCTTTTAATTGCTGACGATAGATTTGATAAGCATAAAACTTATTATTGAATCCTACTCTCTAACATGCTAGTATTAATGAAAATGAAATAATCCTTTAATTACGGTACAGAGAGACCGAAAAGGGCCATTAGATAATCTTATTGTATTATTATCTTTGCATATCCATGCCCTTTTGTCCTCTGCGACAAAAGGGCTTTTTAGTGTGCCGGGCATGTTCACTAGCTAGGCGGTGCAAGTCCGCTATGGG
>JBDNRM010000382.1:0-2378 GCA_047718615.1 Bacillus sp. (in: firmicutes)
TCTAAACCAAGTTATGCTAATACATGAAGAGGAATTTATAACTGCGAAGTTTGAGTTAACTAGATGAAAAAACATAAATAACCAGTATAGGGAAGTAACCATTTACGTGCTAAATTAGAGCATGTTCGTCTTTACCCATTATATATTTGGTTATGTCTCAGCCTCTTTTTATGTAGAGTGGGATTGCTTAACAGAAAAGAAGGGAAATGCCGAAAAATTTTAGTATCACGGAAGAAGGAATCTGCATGAAAAGAGCGTTCTATTCAAAATAGTACAAGCATATATTGAAATGAGCTAGTTTTAAAGGAGGTTCTTTCAATATGCGGGTATCGAACGTGACTGTACGAAAACGGTTAACAATAGCATTATTAGCAGGGGTCATTATCTTTTTTATTATTGATTTACGATTAGCATATGTTCAGTTTTTTTTAGGAAATGAATTGACAGCCAAAGCAAAAAGCTTATGGAGCAGACAAATTCAATTTGAGCCGGCAAGAGGAGAAATAGTGGATAGAAATGATGTGGCGCTGGCAACTAATATTAGTGCTCCAACGGTTTATATTGTCCCAAGGCAGATCAAAGACCCGGCAGGAACAGCTGGAAAATTAGCAGCAGTGTTAGAAGCGGACAAAGAGTCTATTTATAAGCAAGTGATAAAAAAGGAAATGAGCGTCAGGCTGCCTGAAGGAAGAAAAATAAGTCATGAGAAAGCAAAAAAAGTTCGAGCATTGGATATTGATGGCGTGTATATTGGTGAAGATTCTAAACGATCCTACCCATTTGGCAATTATTTGTCCCATGTATTAGGGTTTGCTGGCATCGATAATCAAGGATTAGTAGGTTTAGAATTAGAATACGATGATGAGTTAAAAGGAAAAAAGGGGTCTGTTCAATATTATTCTGATGCAAAAGGACAGAGAATGAACGATATGGCCGATGATTATGAGTCCCCTGTTAATGGCTATAATTTAAAATTAACTATTGATACGAAGGTTCAAACCATTATGGAAAGAGAGTTGGATATTGCAGAACAAACGTATGACCCAGATGCTATTATGGCTATCGCGATGGATCCAAATACAGGAGAAATTGTTGCGATGTCAAGTAGACCGGGCTTTGATCCAGCTGATTTCAAACATGTATCCTCTGATGTTTATAACAGGAATTTACCTATATGGAGTTCCTATGAACCAGGGTCTACCTTTAAAATCATTACACTTGCAGCAGCATTGCAGGAAGGAAAAGTTGATTTGCAAAAAGACCGATTCTTTGACCCAGGGTATGCAGAGGTGGGAGGAGCCAAGTTGAAATGCTGGAAACGTGGTGGGCATGGCTCACAGTCGTTTTTAGAAGTGGTGCAAAACTCCTGTAACCCAGGTTTTGTAGAATTAGGAGAGCGTTTAGGCAAAGATGATCTTTTTAAATATATCCGCAATTTTGGCTTTGGTGAAAAAACGGGAATTGATCTTCAAGGTGAGTCGAAAGGAATTCTCTTTAATTTAGATAGAGTAGGACCGGTAGAACAGGCAACAACGGCATTTGGACAAGGGGTTGCTGTTACCCCGATTCAGCAAGTGACAGCATTGTCAGCTGCCATTAATGGGGGCACCTTATATACCCCATATGTTGCAAAGCAGCTGGTTGATCCAGTTACAAATGAAGTCATTATGGAGAAAAAGCCTGTTGCTAAACGAAAAGTTATATCTGAAGAAACCTCGAAAAAAGTTAGAGAGGCATTAGAAAGCGTTGTTGCCCAAGGCAGTGGAGGGAAAGCCTTTGTAGATGGATATCGTGTCGGCGGAAAAACAGGTACAGCGCAAAAAGCTTCTGGCGGGAGATATTTAGAAAATAACTTTATTGTATCATTTATCGGTTTTGCCCCAGCAAATGATCCGAAGCTGGTTGTGTATGTGGCAGTAGATAACCCAAAAGGTACAGTTCAATTTGGTGGAGTAGTTGCTGCGCCGATTGTCGGCAAGATTATGGGAGACAGTCTTCGTGCAATGGGAGTTAAAGAACAAAAAGGTCAGCTGGAAAAGAAATATAAATATCCGGATACTCCTTTAATAAAAGTTCCTGATTTTGTTGGAATTGATAAAAAGGAAATCAGCGAAATTTTTCTTAACTTGAAGGTTGAATCAAGTGGTAGTGGAGATACGGTTATTAAACAATCGCCTAAACCTGGTTCAAAGGTGAAAGAAGGGTCTACTATTCGGCTTTATTATAATAACTAGAAGGAAGGCGGCCGTTTGCGTCGTCTTTTTTTTACTGGAGAGAGGTGCGCTTAAATGGTCCGCAGCCGGAATACACTTCGCTTTCCTGCGGGCGAGCGTCGAGCCTCCTGATATGAACGAAACTGTCAAGTCTCCCACTCTCCA
>JBDNRM010000383.1:0-2361 GCA_047718615.1 Bacillus sp. (in: firmicutes)
AACTCTACGACCTAAAATAACATATTTTGATAAAATCGGTAATTATTATTTAATTTTATAGAGAATAATATTGCAATTATTAATTTAAAAGGTTTTATTATTAATACATTAGCAAACTCTTTCTAGATCAGAGCCGCTACCTCTGTCAAAACGCTGTCGTTTAGTAGAGTCGACATGAAAATCTACTTAAAGGAATAATCGTGGGAATGCCCTTAAGTCACGCAAAAAAAGAGGTCAGGTGAGTTGAGCCGATGCAGAAAATCAACGTAGCAATCATTAGTCAAGGTCTTTTCTGCTGTTTTTAGACCGGATTGCAAGACTTAGAGGAGCGGGAACGGCTTCTTGCAGCAACGGTTCGGATGGAGTTTCGATTGGTTACGGCCAATGGTGCTTGTCATCATGTATGTGGGCGAAACGGCATACGCTGTCAAAAGCAATGACAAGTTGAAGAGATTCAGGTATTAAACAGCAGCATCATCGGGTTCCCAGCTTTGCACTAAAAGTTTATTCCCCTATGAAAATACCTCCTCCTCTGTCCTTGAATCTAAATTGATTCTTGAGACAGGGGTGGGTATTTTTTTCATAGTCAATAACCCGCGATACCTAAAAGTGTATATCCTGCAAACAACCATCCAACAAATCAGCTACTGAAAATACACTAAATAATATGTTTCCTAGCAAATTGTTTCTCCAACACTTGAGTCTCTCTAAATTCTTTAGCTTCTGCCAACTTGGTAAATTCAATATGAGCACTATGATTTTGATGAACCAACCTCTTAATATCAGACAGGGTTACTCTAAAGAATTCCTTTCGCTCATTTATCCTATTTACTCGTCTATGATGAAAAGCTTTATGTAAGGAAGCTTCCAATGCTGGTGCATCTTCAGAAAAAATCATAGCGTGAACATCATAGTGAAAAGGTACAGAAGCTCCTCCAAGTTCCTTAATACGATCCATCGGTTCCAATCTTCTCGTCATCCCAATTTTATATACATCTTCTCCAAAACAACCTATATTAGAAACTACATATACATAACCTGCTCTTGTATTTTTAATTCTGTAATCCACTTTCTCCTTCTGTCTTTGTATTTCTTCCAATCTAGTTTTATACTTGTTTATCTCTTTATCACTTAATTGTGTTGAACGCTGTGAAATAACATTGAGCAAGTGTTGTTCTTCCTTTTTGATTATGCTTAATTCTTCTTCCAGCTCTTTCTGGGCTCTTTTTTCCTCTCTTATTAGTTCATTAATTCTTCTTTGTTCTTCTTTTTCTTCTTGTTTCCTCTCTTTATACTCATGAACTAAAAATAATTCTTCTAATTTTAATTGCAAATATTCATACGCGATAGAAAAGTAGTTGGCTTTATTCAAACTATTTATCATGTAAAAAGACGATCGAATCTTTTTTTCAGCACTCTCAACATTATAAAACTTAACCTTGCTAATAGAAGCATCACATTCAGAATTAAATGCCCTAATGGCTAATTTAATTTGTTGTTTAACCTTAGAACGGTCTAAACTTACTTCATGCTCTTCTAAAGCAATCAAATCATAATCAATTGCTCGGTTCTCTTTTACTAATTGCTTTTGTTTATCTGTAACTTTGTCTAAAAATTCCATGTATTCTTCGGAATTCCCCAAAGAAAATTTTTCTTCATAAAATCCAAATGATTGGAATAACACTTCATCTTCTAAAGTAATTTTTTCCTTTCGAAGGAATTTGATTTCTCGCTTTAAATGTTCTAGCTCATTTATGCGACCATTTAACTCATTTTCTCTATTTAATAGTTCTTGCTCTTTTTCTCTTATTCTTGGTATCATTTTAATTCTTTCGGTGAGTTTAATAATGCTTATTTCCCTCTGTTTTTTAGCAATTAGTACTTCTAAATGTTTAGCTTTTTTATCTATGAATTCTTTCTCTTGATTCAATTCTTCTTCTACTTCTTTTCTTCTTACGGAAAGATTAAATTCCATTAATCGTAATTCTTCTTCCTTTTCTTTTATTTTCGATACTAATTTAATGGATTGAGTTAAATCAATTAGACTTATCTCTTTTTGTTTATCTTTAGATAATTGTTCTAGTTTCCCACTTTTTTCATTTAGTCTTTTTTCCCAATTTGATAGTCTATCTTGTTCCTTCCGCAAACTTTCCTTATGTAATTTATTATATTTCTTCAATAAAATAATACCAATAATTAACGGAACGATTAAAAACCAAAAAATAAACATCAATATAATAAACCAGAGAGACATATACCATTTTTGATTCTCCATTATTAATCTCCTTATTTCCTAGTATTTTATTTCATTTTATCTTTTTGATCTTAAATTAGATATAACTCCTCGAAACTATATATAAT
>JBDNRM010000384.1:0-2344 GCA_047718615.1 Bacillus sp. (in: firmicutes)
AGATTGTACAGGTTATGTGTATTTTTCATGTTGTTATGATAATAAATAAAGGGAAGGAGCAGATAGTATGAGGCATTATTTTCTTGAAACCAATCGTATCGGTTTTTCTATATGGGAAAAAAACCGATTTGGAATTAGCCAAATCTCTTTGGGGAGACTCCACTGTTACCAAGCTTATTTCTGCTAATGGTTCTTTTAATGAAAACGAAATAAAAGAAAGATGGAGTAAAGAAATGATAGGTCAAAAAATCGATAATGTTCAATACTGGCCAATTTTCGAACTCCAAACAAACGAACATATTGGTTGCTGCGGCTTGCGGCCATATGATTTAGATAAAAAAATTTTTGAAATCGGTATACATCTAAAAAGCTTATATTGGGGAAAAGGGTATGCTTCTGAGGCGGTTGAAGCGGTGATAAACTATGCATTTGATGAACTGAAGGCCACTAATTTATTTGCTGGACATCATCCAGATAATAATGGCTCCAAGCATTTATTAACCAAATTAGGTTTTAAGTATTCCCATAATGAATATTATTCTCCTACGGGACTATATCATCCCTCTTATTTTTATCATTGATTTAAACTTCTTCCCATTTCAAATGGAAAATGCCATAAAAATTGTGGAATAACTTTGTGGGAGTGACGAAGAGAGCGAACATTTTTCAGGCAGCTTGGGCAGTTCGGCACTGCTTTTTTCTTCCTCCTCCATTATTCCAAATATTCATCCATGTATTCCTTTAATTCTTGTTCTATTTCTTCTCCTGTTTCATCAAGAAGTTCTCCAATGACTTTGCTTCCTGGGAATTTACTTACTATCGGAACCCCTAAGAAAATCCGTTCGCATTCCCAAATTTTAATACGATGTAAATCACAAAGTTCACCTCTTTCATCTATGACACCAATTGTAAGAGAAGATAGATAGCCCGGTTGAAAATACTCCTCCCCGTTTTTATCAAATGCCGCATCAAGAACCAAACGCTTCTCTGCAAAAATAGGTTTATATTCTTTTAACACCTTTTCAATTAACTCTTTCATTATTGTTTCTTTTTGTTCGATTTTTGTCTTTAAATCCAACGTAAGCTCTTTTTGCAAGTATTTCATTTATGCACCTCCTACTTTTCTTACATGTTACCTTCAACTTATAGAAATTATTAGAAAAACACATCAAGCTGAATAAAAACGATTGAAAACAGCCTGATGTGTTTTCCATACTATGTGATTTATTCTCTTTTTCTATGGCTCGTTTAGCAACTGCTATATTTTATTTAACTGGTATCCAAATTTCTGAATAATAGTTTAAGTCTGCTGGATTTCCCTCTCCATATACTTCTAATGAAACCGTACCAGCTTGTATATATCCACTGCTTGGAAACCATTCCGTATATATTTGCTTCCACACTTTTTGTATACTAGCAGGCATTGGTCCATGTACTTCAAATACTGCCCAATTTGCTGCTGGAATAGTTAAAGCCTCATATCCATGAGTTTCTTTCTGTTTAGTGGATACGGCAATCCAATAATCCATTTTATGTTCTGTGTTTGCTGCTTCTGCACAAACACCTAATATTCCTTTTATTAGCCCATCATTTCTACTTGCCAAATCATCGGTTGTTCCATTACTATTCACTTCTTTCCACAATAAAGGAATCTCTCGTAAATTTTCATCAGAGTTCAATGAATAGGATCGTTTAATTCCGATTATTTGAAACGCATCTTTTGCTATTACTTTAACATTCATCTGTTCTGTTCCTTTCAAACTTATATAGTTTTCAATTCCCTTTTTATTCGATAATAGCTTGTACAAAAAATCTAAAACAATTAATAAGCATAATTCTTCTCAAGAAAAACGCTTTCATATTTTACAAGGAAACAAAAGACAATTGTTTCCCGCCGTTTATAAGAAAGTGCAATTACCTTGTTTAGCCCCGAAAAAATTTTATTCTTTCTTACTTTTTAAAAAAGGCTGGTGGAAAATTTAGCCGATCCACAATTAATCTCCACCGCCACCGCCACAGCTTCCTCCGTCACTTCCTCCAAAAGAAGAACCACAATCATTGCTGCTACTGCCCGTATAACCAATCTCATTCATATGAGTGTGTGTTGTGTGCTGATGATGAAAATGTGAATGTTGATTATCCATACTTGCATTTTTCTTTTTTGTTAAAAGCGTACGAACAACTACTAGACCTATAATTACGATTACAATATACATCATTATTTCCTCCTAATTTATATATTCACAAAAGCTGTCTATTTAATTTACGAAAGAAATTAGATAAAGTTTCAATTTTTTTAATATTCTTAAAAAAAAAACTGGGCGTTTCCCACTACATTATTTAA
>JBDNRM010000385.1:0-2296 GCA_047718615.1 Bacillus sp. (in: firmicutes)
AGTTTCCCCTTTTTATGGAATAAAGAGTAAAAAAGTACTCACTTACTCTCTTCTATCTTAACGTCCAACTTTCCTTCTACTTGCATCAAAAGTTATTTATATCATATAAATAATAATGAAAACCTATAAATTCCCCTTCTTATTTCGTTATAAAGCAAGTTTCTACTATAATAATATGTATTTTTTTCATTATTACAAATCTGTCTTGTGCATAACAGTGAATAATATAACTAAGTAGCTTCGTAACGAAGTAGAGCCATTGGTACTTTTTGAAAAAGGTAAATAAATGAAGTGTTCCATTTCATTAAGGTGACAGCTCTGTTTTTCTTTCGACTACGTGATCTTCTAATGTACTTAACCCCATTTACTTATACGTTTTTTTTCAAAGAACAAAAAGTTAATTTCATATAACTTAACCAATCTGATCTGTCTATCATCTAATCGAAAGGGAATTTGTCTGTCATATGCACGGAAGGAGTAATTAGGAATAACCTCCTATAATAGAGGCTCCACAATCTATAATTCGCATTATCTGTACTTACATCTAGATGTTATGTATAAAACAAAAATTAACTGTACCTTTTAAGAAAATTATTATTATTAATTATAGCATATGGTATAATAATCGGGTTAAAAAAATAATTCTTTTTTCATAAAAACCTTTGTTTTTTTACAAAGAATCGAATAATTGGAAAAAAATATACTTGACTTCCCACTATAAAAAACCATATAATATTCTTTGTGTAAAATATTGCAGCATATGTTAAAGGCTTTGTGTTTTATTTTGTTCCTCAATACATGTTATTGATGGTGTATTGTGTAACCCTTGGCTGCTAGGGCGAAGGTACATGAAGACAAAATAATCATAAATGCTGTTGCATCTGTTTTTATTTTACCAAATAAAAACATGAAGGAGGAGTCAATTATGGCTCGATATACAGGTCCAAGCTGGAAACTGTCTCGCCGTTTAGGCATATCATTAACTGGTACTGGTAAGGAGTTAGAAAAACGCCCTTACGCACCTGGACAACATGGTCCAAACCAACGCAAAAAATTATCTGAATACGGTTTACAATTACAAGAAAAACAAAAATTACGTCATATGTATGGTGTGAACGAGCGCCAATTCCGTAATTTATTTGATATCGCTGGCAAAATGCCTGGTAAACATGGTGAAAATTTCATGGCACTTTTAGAAACTCGTCTTGATAACGTTGTTTACCGTTTAGGTTTAGCTCGTACACGTCGTCAAGCACGTCAGCTTGTAAACCATGGTCATATTTTAGTAGATGGATCTCGTGTTGATATTCCATCTTACCGTCTAAAAGCTGGTCAAACAATCACTTTACGTGAAAAATCTCTTAACCTTGATGTTGTTAAAGAAGCAGTAGAAGTTAATAACTTCGTACCTGATTTCTTAACATTTGATGCTGATAAATTAGAAGGTTCATTTACTCGTGTACCTGAACGTTCTGAATTACCTGCTGAAATTAACGAAGCTCTTATCGTTGAGTTCTACTCTCGTTAATAGAATCGTAAAAAAGAGCCTGGAAACCTTGTTACATCAAGGATTCCAGGCTCTTTTTAATTTAGCCTATGTATATTTAGGTATTCTTCACTACTTATTTTTTAGGAACAAAGTTTAATCGTGATTCTTATTCAACCATTTAAACTGCACTTTCTATTGGTTTGAACAAGGCATAACAATTTCACACCCACTTTTGTTATACAGAGCTGAACTTAGTTATTTAATATGGATATACTTTTTTAAATCGTTCACATACAACTAACATATTTGGAGAAAATTCTATATTATATTCTTTTAATAACTCGGTAAAGAACCTTTCGTGTGCATCCCACCAAAACCGATAATCTCCTTCACCTTCTGCTAAAGCGAATTCCTCCGTCACCTCATTCATTGGAATAACTTCAATGGATTGAATTTGTATGACTGCGACCGTCTCTTCTTGAGCACTTAATACAATATAATACTCACCAGCTTTAGGTATTACTTCTCTTTCTAATTCATAAAACACAAAACCTGAAGTTGTCGCTGTCTTCTTTCCCTCAACAACTAAACGGCTAACCAATCAGCGGAAGCTCCAAATTGAAAAGCATCTTTATATTCGTGCCCTTCCTTATGATTTACCAGACAAAATTCGTTCCAAAATTGTTGTACTTTATTCAAACAGAATCATCCTTTAATCTAAAGTTATTTCTTTGTTTCACTAAACTGCATCGCTAATGGAACAAGAAATATTTTAAATAAATTTTAACATAATCACCTATCATATAT
>JBDNRM010000386.1:0-2296 GCA_047718615.1 Bacillus sp. (in: firmicutes)
AGAGCAAAGGACTGAAAATCCTTGTGTCGGCGGTTCGATTCCGTCCTGAGCCACCATTATTGCTGTTGAAGAAATATTAATAATAGCATGATGGCGGTTGTGGCGAAGTGGTTAACGCATCGGATTGTGGCTCCGACATTCGTGGGTTCGATTCCCATCAATCGCCCCATTTCCAATAAATATTGCGGGTGTAGTTTAATGGTAAAACCTCAGCCTTCCAAGCTGATGTCGTGGGTTCGATTCCCATCACCCGCTCCAAATAAATTATAATGGGCCTATAGCTCAGCTGGTTAGAGCGCACGCCTGATAAGCGTGAGGTCGATGGTTCGAGTCCATTTAGGCCCACCATAGAATCTATAAAAAACAAACTAATTATTCCGCAGTAGCTCAGTGGTAGAGCATTCGGCTGTTAACCGAACGGTCGTAGGTTCGAGTCCTACCTGCGGAGCCATTTGTTTTTTGGGGAAGTACTCAAGAGGCTGAAGAGGCGCCCCTGCTAAGGGTGTAGGTCGCGTAAGCGGCGCGAGGGTTCAAATCCCTCCTTCTCCGCCATAAAATTACTATAAAGGCCCATTGGTCAAGCGGTTAAGACACCGCCCTTTCACGGCGGTAACACGGGTTCGAATCCCGTATGGGTCATTAAATAGAGCTATTAGCGAAATGCTAATGGCTTTTCGTTTTGGAAAAATGCTTAATAACCTGTGGATAACTTTAATGAACGATGAATTCTTCATTGAATCTAGAGATTATTTTGTAACACCAAAAGAAGCTCACTGTTCGGTGCAAAGAAACTTTTCTCCTTTTAAGTTTAAAATGAAATATAAAATTAAGTATTTATCTTTCAAAATGGATACACTGAACTAAAAGTATTTTTCAATATATAAACTTTTGAAGGAGTTTTTTAAAAGGCAAGAAAGTATAAATTTTTCGAAGCTTGGCAAGTTTCTCTCCATTGCTCTAAAAGTAAAAAACACTTTTGGAGGCAGGATAACATTTTTCTTATTTTTTTAAAGGTAATTCATATACAAGGTATGAAATTATTTCCAAATATATAGGAAAAATTAATTCACCAGCGATTATTGTAAAATAAACGAGTAAGGTAAGAACTGTTAAATACTAATTAACATAGTATCAAGGGTAACGTAATTTAAATAAATGATAAAGTTTATTAAGAGCTTATTCCTCTGCAGAAATTGAAGAATCTATTATATTCTTTTTGATCTTGTAACAATCCTACTTGCCGACAAACAGAGACCGCAAACTTAGCAAAAGCTGTACCTTTAGCAGTTATTATAGAACCAGCTATTTCTATATCATTACCAGTGTAACGCGAATGTCGAAATAAGTTTTGATTATTTTCATATGTATGTAAAAGGCAGGTGATTTTTTTGTCAATAAGTATGCCAGCTTTTGCTAATAATAGTGCCGATGCACAGATAGAGGCTATCGGAATATTTAACTGAAAAGCATTTTCCAAAAGATTTTTAACAGATTCATTATAAAGGATCTCTTGAACACCATCTCCGCCAGCTATAAGAATTACTTCGAACTCAGCTACATTTATATCTTTGATTGAAGTACTTTGTGTTTGTATTCCTCCAATGCTTTCGACCACCTTACCGTCAATCGTTACTGTAGTAATCGTAAAATTACCGATTTTCTTTAATAAGAATAGTGCATGTGCTATTTCAAAGTCGGCATATTGGGGGTAGGCTAAAAATAAAGCATTTCTCATACTGTTTTACCTGCTTTCCACATTTATTTACATATATTGTAGCATAGGTAATTTAGCTTACATATCCCATCAAATCGAAAAAAAAGGCAGAAAAAAATTTCCGCCTTTTTTTGTCTAAAAATATTCTGATGGGCATATAAATTAAAATAGTGATTACAGTTATTAGCTTTCTGAAAAAACGGTTAGAGTTGCTGCTATAATCTTCCTTGTTTAAGATCTTCTTCTAGTTTATCTTCAGTTGTCATTAATTTTTTTCCAGGATTGTTTAAATCAATATCAGAAGTTATTCCAGTATTTGGTCCCCTAAATAAGTCCCCAGTAGCTAAGATTTTTTTGTCGGGTGCTTCAAAAAATGGATTAATTTCTTCTTTCTTTTGTTCTAATAAATATTCTTCTTCACTTTTACTCATGATTCTCCACCTTTCTTTTCTAGTCTGTTTTATTTTTTCTTAAGAAAGAAAAAGTATGTTAAAAATTCAACAATAGTTTTTAGAGGATCAAACATAAAAAGTTTATCATTATCATAAAATTTTAAAAAACAAAAAAGGATTTCTGTTACTT
>JBDNRM010000387.1:0-2278 GCA_047718615.1 Bacillus sp. (in: firmicutes)
GCTCCATTCCACTTCGTTTTTAAAGGATATTTTCTAAAACCTAATTCTTTTACCAAGATAAAAACGAAATAGATTGGAAAATACGTAGACTCCGAAGCGACTCAGCGCGAGCCAGCCCCACGGAAAGCGAAGTGTATTGAGGCTACAGGTGATTACCACAAACCTTCTTTTTTACATGAATAAAAAACCCAAACAATGGAACGAAATATTTTTACATCTTCGTATCATTGTTCGGGTTTATCTTCGGCTGGAATAATTATGTCCCAGCTTCTTTTTCTTACTTATAAAAAATATGGATAACAGCATGTCTATTGTTATTCACTTACAAGATACGTATCCTGAATAACAATTCTATCTTTTCCAGTTTCCTTTGCTACATAAAGTGCTTTATCTGCCCGCTTAAAAATAGCATTATAATTATCTTCTTGTTCCTTATTCCAATAGGATACGCCGCATGAAATTGTAACAGAAGGTGAAGACGTTTCTCTCACTTTCGAAACAAGTCTTTCTGCAATAATAATTCCTGCCGAAAGAGGAACCTTGGGCAAATAGACAGCCAACTCTTCTCCACCCCATCTGGCACCAATGTCTGTACCCCGTATATTCTCCATAATTATATTAGCAACTTGAACGATTATTTCATCCCCAACTTGATGACCATATGTATCATTTACTGCCTTAAAATCATCGATATCAATAAGAATGAATGTTCCTTCCTTATCTTCTTGTAAAGAATGATTGATTTTTTCGTCAAGGAAATTCCTAGAGAATAATTTTGTAAGATGATCCGTAACAACTAATTTTTCTAATTCTTCTCTTAGCATGGAATTAGTCAATGCAAGAGTAGAGTGGTGTATCAACGATTGTAATAATTTGAAGATGTCAAATGAAAAGTGATATGGCTCTGGATGCATAACGATTGAAAAACCTTTTAACGTGCCAGTTTGGATCATGGGTACAACCATTATCGATTTATATTTTGCATCTTCTTGTTCTTCCATAAAAAAATCACCTAAAAACAATGCATCTTGTTCCATTTTGATTTTTTCTTTAAAATATTGAATATATTTTTCTGCATCTTTTGTATGAAAAAATTGAGTACTTCCATTTAAAACTGTTATTGTACTTGACTCAAAAGAGAAAAGAACAAAACCGACTTCTTTCGCATCAAAACTAGAAGAAATTCGTTCAGACATATATGTCATCATCTCAATTAAACGTAAATTAGAATTTAAGCGATGTGATGTCTCATTAATTAATTGTAAATCAGAAACTAATTTCTTAGACTGTTGATATAATTGGGCATTTTCCAATGCTCCACCCGCTGTATTTGCTAATAAAGTAATAAACTCCACTTCATTTTTTGGAAAATTTAATGTATTTGGTGCGATAACCTGCAACACACCATAAACCCCTTGTTTCCCTTTTAATGGAGCATACAAAATCGATCTTCGTTCTTCTCTGGAGTTTTCAAATTGAATTTCTCCTGTGACATACGCTTGCATTGCTGCGATATTTTCACTATCATATTCTAAATCCTTTATCGGCAGATCTCCATGACTGTTATTGTCATGAGATAATAACAGATGATAGGTAAAAGTCGGATAAACTTCCTGTAAAGTTAAGATAATTTCTCCAAGAACACCTTCCATATTCATCGATGAATGGAATTTTTCTGTAACTCGAAATAATTGTTTATACCTTTTTTCCTCTGTGACAATTTTTATTAAACTTTCCACTTTATGGAGAAAAAAACTAGTTTCTCGACTTAATACTTCCAATAACGTATCACTATATCCATAGTGAAGTAGAGGTTCTTTTTTTGTTTTTATCACGAAAAAATGGTGAAAACAGTCGTGATATTTTAATGGTATTACTAAATCGTAATTATTAAGTTCCTCTATAGGATTTGGCTTCCGATGAACCTTCTGACTTTCCAGCATTTGTTTTATTTTCGCTGTATTCGGCAGTATAGGATAATGATTAGAATCAACCGTTGATGCTTCCACCAGCCAATGATCATTCCACTCTTTACAACTAAATAAAGCAACCTCATTTACATCTAATACATTTTTTATAATAGATAACATTTCAGAAAGCAATTGTTCATTATTTAGATTATGGCTTTCTGTATCAACAATATCGAAAAAGCGACTTTTAATTTTTAATATTATTTGGTGGCCAAGCATGTCCATCTATTCATCACCTAATTCACCTTACTATTTCAATCATTTTTTTATCGAATTCTTTTTATAGAAAACAAGTTTCCCCTTTTTAT
>JBDNRM010000388.1:0-2265 GCA_047718615.1 Bacillus sp. (in: firmicutes)
ATTAATACAACTTTTTAATACATTTATAAGTTTAATATACTTAAATATTCTCCGTCAATCTTTATGTACTATGTTTTTCCGGTTAAATAACTTTTTTTATTTTCTCTTTTTTTCTATCTGTACTATTATCCTAATCGATTCTGTACTATACAGATAAAACTATTAACAACTGTGCTATAATAATAACCTTTTTTAAATTTTCTCTCAAATTATGTCGAAAGCTGTTGTAAAAGGATTTTCACAGCTAATTTTACTCATTTTCATCTTTTTTTACAAAAAAAAAGCTCACCCATACTAATCAATAAAAACAGGGATGTTTCGGACATGCCCTATTTCTTGTTAGTTAAGTGAATACCTTTTTATTCTTCAATTATTTATTTTGCTCATCTACTTTTATTTCTATTCCCGCTTGTTTATAAAAAGCAAGCTTTAAATCATTGTATTCCTTCGTTAAAGAATTAAATTGTTTGTTCTCTTCAAGGACCTTTGCATATATATCATTAATTTTTTTTATTTGTGATTCTAAATCATCTATACTTAAATCTTTTTCTTTAAACAATTTGTATAATTGTTCATCTTGTTGAAGCCCTTTGGAATAATTCCCATAAAGTTTCTCATGAACATCATAACGATCCATCATCGTTTCATAAAGTTCGTCTGCTTTTGCTTTTAATTTTTTGTCTTCCAAATCTTCTATATCTTTTCTTACTGTTTCAAATGTTTCTTTTGATTTTTTTATGCTTTCTTCCTCTTTATCCATAAAATCTTTTCTTTTAGTTATAGAAGCAAGCGCCTGATCAGAAAGTTTTTTTATTTCGTCCATTTTGTCTAAATCAAGTGCTACAATTTGAGAATATAAGTCTTGTTCCTTTTTTTCTAAAGTTACTAATGGTTCTTGTTGTTCCTCGAATTCTTTTTCTGCTTTAACCACTTTCTCTAACTTAACATATATTTTTTCACTAGGGGTTTGAAAATTAAGACACCCTGACAAGAGTAATGTCAACCCTACTATCATAATAAATGGTATTCCTTTTGCCTTCTTCAAACTTTTTTCCTCCTCACTCTCTATTTCACTATATATATTCTTTGTTTTTTTTACAAATGGATTTTTTCTTTTATAAATGTTTAACCTTTTAAAAGTGCATCTATTTCAATTTACTAGCTTGTCCTCATTTATATTACTAATTTAATTAATTATTGTACATATTCTGTCCCTGTCTTTTCTTAATGAGCAAGACAAACAAATTAATTCACCTTTAAAACTGCCATTTTCTATACGAAATAATACTTTTCCAATTAACTTTTCAGCTTTTGTCTGTTAGACTAAAAATGTATGAATGTATGTGTAAAGGAAGTGATTAGTTTGTTAACGATGAATGATATTATTCGTGACGGACACCCCACATTGCGAAAAGTGGCAGAAGAAGTAAATCTCCCAGCAAGTGAAGAAGATAAAAGCACACTTAGGAGCATGATGGAATTTCTTATTAATAGTCAAGACCCTGAAACCGCTGAAAAATATGGCTTAAGAGGAGGAGTAGGACTAGCTGCTCCACAAATTAATGTTTGCAAAAGAATGATAGCAGTTCATATCAAAGATGAAACAGGAAAACTATATAGCTATGCACTTTTTAATCCGAAGATTGTTAGTCATTCTGTAGAAAAAGCCTTTTTAACATCTGGTGAGGGCTGCTTATCTGTTGATGAGTCTATCCCAGGCTTTGTTCCTCGATATGCAAGAATAGCCATTAAAGGGACTGACCTTGATGATAAAGAAGTAAAGCTGCGTCTTAAGGGATTGCCTGCAATTGTTTTTCAACATGAAATTGACCATTTAAATGGTGTTATGTTTTATGATCATATTAATGAACAATTCCCATTAAATCCAATAGAAGATGCAATTGCTATCGAAAGGTAATTTTTATTTTTTCGGTTTGATTGAAGTGGACATGCGAGACTCCTGTGGGATTGGTTAGATAAAAAGACCTAAGGAGGCTCATCGCACGCCCCACAGAAAACAACCCCTATTTATAAGGAATAATGTTTGCAAACAAACACCCAAAAAGACTTAGCAATCACCTGTAATAAACATCTGAATAAAGTAAAAACTAGAAAAGTATGTGTTTATCGATGGTGTGGCCATATATTTATTCGAGTATATGGCTCATTCTTGATTATTCATTTTTCACTAATAAATCATCTACCTATTTTCCTCTTTCTAAATTTTCCCATGATAATTTTTTCTATTTTTCCATATAATAATAT
>JBDNRM010000389.1:0-2248 GCA_047718615.1 Bacillus sp. (in: firmicutes)
CTAAACCAAGTTAAGTCAATACATGAAGAAGGATTTATAACTGCGAAGTTTGAGTCATTAATTCAAGTGTATAGGCATCATTTGCTCTAGTGTTCAGCCGAAATTGCATCAACTGGCTAATGGGCAATAAATTTTCCTTATAGAGGTTGTTCAAAAAGTCCGGTAAAAATGACACGTCGAATTTCTTCGTTGGTTTGCTTTTCCGCTTCTCACGTATTAACACCATACGCTCCGATGCTCAAAGCTAAACCGCCTCGAACTTCTTGGTCCTTTTTATCCTCCTTTTTGAACACGCACTTATACATTTTTTCCGAATCCTTTGCCATCGCTTTTATATAATTCAATCCAACTATTCCGACAATACTTAGTGCCAATGCACACACACGAATAATAACAAATAGTTTTTTGTAAACGTAATATTCCTAAGAAGCTTCATTATGTTTTCTCTTTTAATTAGCATGCAAACATATCTTTCATTCTCTAGATATATCGAACTTGAAAGGAAATCTATAATAGCAAAAATGGATAGGTAGAAAATATTTTTTCATAAAATAAGTTATTGCATACACCATGTGAAAGCGGAAATGATAAAATGAATAATTTTCTCCATTTATGACATCTTAAATAGAAAAATTTGAGGCTTATAAAATTGGAAAATAAACAACATGTTGAAAGTTGATATTTGGAAAGAGGATGTTGTATTTTCTGAAGTATAGTTGGGTGTAGCATTATTTAGAACAGAAAAGGAAGCGATAAGAAATGGTACACCCTATAGAACGATTCTTTGTAAAAAAAAGTTTGTTCTTTTTTGTGAAACCAAATCTACTTATTGGGAGTCTATATAAGAATAAACAGTAAGGAGTGATTTGGAAGTGAAATGGAGGGCAGCTTGTAACTTATCAGATTTATTGTTTACCCATTGTGCGAAATTTGTTCTATTTTGTCTAGTTGGAGTTATAGAAAAATATTAGTAGAAAGTGAGAATAGTATGAAGAAAAAAATTATTGTTACTTTTTCCAGTCTTCTAGGTGTGATGGTGATTGGTTTAGGTATATACATTGCATTTTTATATAATCATGTAGAAAAAACGGCTGATAAAATCTATGAACCAGTAAAAGGAGATACGAATCAACAAGGGCAAGAAGAGATTAATAGTAAAAAGCCCATCTCTATTTTGTTAATGGGAGTTGATGAGAGAAAAAATGATGTTGGAAGATCGGATGCTTTAATTGTTATGACGTTAAATCCTATTAAGGAAAAATTACAAATGGTAAGTATACCAAGGGATACAAGAACAGAAATGGTGGGAAATGGAACAACAGACAGAATAAATTCTGCCTACGCACTAGGCGGAGTGAAAATGGCGATTGATACAGTGGAGGAATTTACTGGAGAAGAAATGGATTATTATATAAGAGTGAATATGGAAGCGCTAAGTGGAATAGTGGACGCCTTAGGAGGGATAAACCTTTATAACGAGATAGAATGGTATGATGAAGGATATTATAAAAAAGGCTATCATTATCAACTTGGAAATATAGAAATGGATGGTCCCCAAGCACTAGGATATGCGCGAATGAGAAAACTAGATCCCAATGGTGATTTTGGAAGAAATGAGCGACAAAGAAAAGTCATCACCGCAATCATTGATAAAGGTATGAATATTTCGTCTGTTGCTAAAATGGATGATATATTAGCTGCTCTAGGAGAGAATGTAAAAACAAATATTACATTAAAAGAAATGGGAAGCATAGAAAAATATTATCGGAATACAAGAAAAAATGTAGAGCAATATGAAGTAAAAGGTGAAGATACCAAAATAGATGGAAAATACTTTTTCCTTGTATCCGACGAAGAAAAGGAAACAGTCCATAATCTAATAGCAGACAGCCCAGCAGAATAATAAACTGACAGAAAAAATGGTGGAAGAACAATGCAGATAGAAGCACTCGAAATAATGAGTGCTTCTATCTGCATTTTGGGGTGAGCATGTGAGGAATGCGGAAAAAACGTGAGGAACGCGGAATTATCGGGAGGAACGCGGAATTATGTGGAGAAACGCGGAATTACCGGGAGAAACGCGGAATTACCGGGAGAAACGCGGAATTATCGGGAGAAACGCGGAATTATCGGGAGAAGCGCGGAATTATGGAGAGGAACGCGGAATTACGTGGAGGAACGCGGAATTATCGAGAGAAGCGCGGA
Source organism: Bacillus sp. (in: firmicutes) (assembly GCA_047718615.1). GTDB lineage: Bacteria > Bacillota > Bacilli > Bacillales > Cytobacillaceae > Niallia. The sequence continues at coordinate 2,206 of JBDNRM010000389.1, forward strand.
ATTATCGGGAGGAACGCGGAATTATGTGGAGGAACGCGGAATT
>JBDNRM010000390.1:0-2233 GCA_047718615.1 Bacillus sp. (in: firmicutes)
ATACCATAGGGGGTATTTGGGTGGCTGTTAATGTAATGACTACAAAAGATGTGATGAAAAAAGTTTTGAATAAAGATGAGTTGTTTATTCTGGATGTTCGAAATGAAAGTGATTTTAACGATTGGAAGATTGAGGGAAAAAACTTTGAATATTTAAATGTTCCTTATTTTGAATTACTTGATGGAGTAGAAGACATTATAGGTAAAATCCCCACTAACAAAGAAGTATTAGTGGTTTGTGCAAAGGAAGGGTCATCTGTGATGGTGGCAGAAATGCTATCAGATACCGGTTTAAATGTGTCTTATCTTAAGGGTGGAATGAAAGAATGGAGTGAACATTTAGAACCGGTTAAAATAGGTGATTTAAATGATGGTGGCGAAATTTATCAATTTGTTCGAGTTGGTAAAGGCTGTCTTTCCTACATGGTGTTATCGGAAGGGGAAGCAGCAATAATCGACTCAACACGTATGGCGAGTATCTATCTTGATTTTGTCGAAAGTAAGAATGCGAAAATTACACATGTGTTTGATACACACCTTCATGCTGACCATATTTCTGGAGGACGTACAATTGCTGAGAATACTGGTGCTACTTATTGGTTACCTCCAAAGGATGCAACGGAAGTGACTTTTGCTTACCAACCATTAGAAGACGGTAATGATATAACAATCGGTAACACAACCATTAATATTGCAGCTTTGTATTCCCCTGGTCATACGATTGGTTCTACTTCATTTATTGTGGATAAAAAATACTTGCTTTCAGGCGATATTTTGTTTATTGATTCTATTGGAAGACCTGACCTTGCAGGTATGGCAGAAGACTGGGTGGGTGATTTAAGGGAAACTTTATATCAACGCTACAAAGAATTGTCAGAAGAACTAATGGTCCTACCAGCACATTTCATGATCATAGACGAGTTGAATGAAGATGGTAGTGTTGCAGAAAACCTTGGTAGATTGTTTAAAGAAAATCACGGACTCAATATCGATAATGAAGAGGAATTTAGAAAATTAGTAACAGAAAACTTACCACCACAACCAAACGCTTATCAGGAAATTCGTAAAACAAATATGGGGAAAATTAGTCCGGACTTAGAGAATCAACGGGAGATGGAAATTGGACCAAACCGTTGTGCAGTTCGTTAATTTTAAAATAGGAGGAATATGAGATGGATTCAAATAAAGTATTAGATGCTAAAGGGTTGGCTTGTCCAATGCCGATTGTAAAGACAAAAAAAGCAATGGGAGAAATTGAAACAGGTCAGGTATTAGAAGTCCATACAACCGATAAAGGAGCAATAAACGATTTAACAGCTTGGACTAAATCAGGTGTACAAGAGTTATTAAAACACGAAGAAGTAAATGGAGTATTAAAATTTTGGATTAAAAAGGGTTGAAAATAAAGGGAACCAATAGCGTTCCCTTTTTCTAAAGAGGTGAACGACGTGGATATTACTCTTATAATTACGATTTTTGTTATTGGATTTGTTGGTTCTTTTATTTCTGGTATGTTAGGAATAGGTGGTGCCATAATCAACTACCCTATGTTGCTTTATATACCAGTAATGTTAGGGGTAGGGCATTTTACAGCACATGAAGTTTCGGGGATTACAGCCATACAAGTTTTTTTTGCGACTCTTAGCGGTGTTTTAGCTTATCGTAAAGGTGGTTTTCTAAATAAAACGTTAATCATTTACATGGGTATAAGGATTTTAATTGGCAGCCTTATTGGAGGTTTTAGTTCTTCTCACATGCCGGAAAGTGGAATAAATATCGTTTATGGAATATTAGCTCTTATTGCAGTTATTATGATGTTTGTTCCTAAAAAAGGAATCGATAATGTTCATTTTGAACAAGTCAATTTTAATAAATTGTCTGCCTCCTTGTTTGCATTTTTAGTGGGGATTGGAGCTGGGATTGTAGGTGCGGGAGGTGCATTTTTATTAGTTCCCATCATGCTTGTAGTATTAAAAATACCAATAAGACTGACGATTGCTTCTTCTTTAGCCATTACATTAATCTCATCCATTGGTGCAGTTTCTGGAAAAATTGTAACGGGTCACATACCAATTCTACCTGCATTCATTATGGTTGTTGCGAGTTTGATTGCTTCACCTGTAGGTGCCAACATGGGGAAAAAAATGAACACAAAAGTGTTACAAGGAACAATGGGGCTGCTAATTTTAGCAACGGCATTGAAGACTTGGCTATCTATCTTATAAAAGTAAAGC
>JBDNRM010000391.1:0-2223 GCA_047718615.1 Bacillus sp. (in: firmicutes)
TACAGATACCCAGAATAGCCACTCGCCCGTTTTATTTTCACAGAAAAAGCGCAAGGGCCTTGCTCAGCCCCGAAGAAAAATGTTCTCTTGTCTCAAAAAGTGTTTTTTACTTTTAGAGACAAGAGGCAATACTCACAGGGGCTAGGCGTCGGCCGGCTAAATACGCCACATCCTGTGGCCAACGCCGGCACTAGTACATCCTGTACGTCGGATCTAGACACTTATCTAGGTTAAAAAATTTTATACTTTCTTTTTAAAAAACCATTGCATAAGCAATGGCTTTTTATTAATATCAGAATTTATATGTTTCAAGTTAGATAACTGTCTAGCTCCAGCGCCTATCGCCTAACGTACTTCAGGTCTTCTCCCAACGATAAGTCAAGCACGAACTCGCTTGCGCTTTTCTTAATTTGATTCTTTTTTCACAAAAGCTGAAAGATTTTCCAATTTTTCATGAAGCTTTTTATTCTCCTCTTCTAAATTAGTCATTTTCAACTCTATATCTTGGGCAGCCTGATTATGATTTTGACCATGTTTATGTCCTCCATGGCCCTTCATCATAAATAACATCATAATCGGGCAAACTAACACTAGTAAATACGACAACCATTCCATTTATATCACTCCTATCTTTTTTTAATCATAAGATAAAATGATGGATTTTTTTTCGAGAAACTTTGTATATATTATGAAAATACACAAATATTATATAGACATATAATCCAATGGATTAATAGCATTCGATTTTGATGCATTCCATTCGCCCTTATGCATTTCAAAATGTAAGTGTTGCCCAAATGATTGACCAGTATTTCCCATGATACCAACCTGCTGTCCCTTAGAAACACTTTCTCCTGCTTGAACACTTCTACTATCCATATGTGCATAGACAGTAGTATAGATTTGTCCATTAATGGAATGAGAAATAAAGATAACATTCCCATAACTTGTTGAATAATAAGATCTACTAACAACTCCGTCAGCAGCAGCTACTATAGGAACATCAGCACCGTTTGCAATATCTATTCCGGCATGGAATTTATTCCATCTCTCTCCTAGACTTGATGTTAATCGACCTTGAGCTGGTTTCGTCCATTCACCAGAATTGGAGTCGAAGCTTTTTAAACCATTATTTTGAGTAGCAGCTTGCCCCATTTTTTCCGTACCATTTTTTCGTGTGTTTTCTAAATCTATAGCTTTTCCTATAGCATCTTCTTGTGATGTAAGTACAGATTTTTCCTCTTCTAAGTTTAATGTTTCGTTCTCTAACGTTTCTTCTTCAGATTTTAAAGAAGTCATGATATCATCTTTTTCCTTTTTTTGGACATCTAAATCTTGCTTCATTGTTTTCATATCATCTAGAAATTGTTGCAAATTTTCCAACTTTTCTTTTACTTCAACCTCTTTCTTTTCTAAAAGTTCCTTATCCTCAAGATGCTCACGAATTAAATCTCCATCTGCATTTACTATAGTTGCAACTGCTCCTACTCTATCTATAAAATCACTAAAAGTTTGTGAACCCATTATTACGTCTAAATAACCTATATTACCTGTCTGTTGATATGAACGAACACGTTCTTTTAACAAGTCTTCTCGTTTTTGTATACGATCTTGCAAGTCGGAAATCTCCTCTTTTAATTCATCAATTTTAATTTTTGTATTAGAAATTTCTTCACTCTTATCACGTATTCTTTGATTTATATCACTGATTAACATATCAAGGCGTTTTATTTCCGAATCCATTTTATCTTGTTCACTCTTTAATTGATTTAACTCTTGCTGCGCTTTTTTTATCCCAGACTCTAGTTCAGAACGATCTTCTTGAATTATATCTTTTTTACTTTGTAAGTCTTGAACTGAAGATGCAAATGCAATGGAGTCATTAATAAATAAGGTAAAAGAAGCTGCAATTCCAATTGTTATAGCAGATGTCTTAAGTGATAGTTTCTTCATTTCTACTTTCCTCTCCTGACCAGCGATTTTGTTTCTATATTTACCTTTTTTTTAAAAAAATTTTATATTTATACCATAGTTTAGGAACATAAATCTAATTTGTATTCCAACAAGCAAGATTATAACATCACTTTTTGTCGAAATAGCAGTTAAAAATTTTTACAATTATGTTTCATTGTAATATTTTTAAAACATAAAATAGTTGAGTGTATTATTCTATATTCAGAAATATATACAGTTTAATAGTTTAGCAAAATCAAATTTTTATAC
>JBDNRM010000392.1:0-2209 GCA_047718615.1 Bacillus sp. (in: firmicutes)
TTATGGGGAGCAACGCGGAATTATCGCGAGAAGCGCGGAATTATCGTGAGTAACGCGGTATTATGAGGAGAAGCGCGGAATTATCGAGAGAAACGCGAAATTATCGGAAGAAACGCAGGATTACCGGGGAAAAAACGTGAAAAAGCTAAGCAAGTTTGCCGGAAATTGTACGAAAGAACAGCAGGAAGTGTAAAATGAATAGTATATAAACATCTATTAGAGTGCAGGGACAAAGGAAAGTCCATTTTAAAGGGAGAATGCATGGAGTGAACTATTATTTCGGTTTTTCATGGATGGGTCTTATCATCTTTTTATTGCCAATGTTGCCAAATTTAATTTATTTTTTTATTCCCCCCTCAGATGAATCAGGAAATAAAGCAAATAGTCATTCGTTTTTGGACTTTTTGGAGCATGGAAGTCAGGGGATATTTATCTTTTTGCTTATATTTAATAAAAGCACTCAAGTTTCTGAAATAATAAGTACTTATACAATAGCTATAGTGATCCTATTAATTTTTTACTATATGCTTTGGATCTTCTATTTTACTGGCAATAAAAATTTGGTTGTACTTTTGGGGATGGCCATTATTCCAGTCGTTTATTTTGTATTGGCAGAGATATGGCTTCATCAGTATATGGCCATTATTCCAACGTTGTTCTTTGGCAGTATACATCTCATTATTACGTGTAAAGATTATTAAATAAGAAGGTGTCCATCTTCTTTTCATCAGCGCACCCTCTTATCTTAGTTATTTTAAACGTTAAATTTCTGTATTAAACTGTTCAGGTCATCTGCTAATGTGGAGAGAGATTCTGCTGACGCTGACACTTCTTCCATGGATGCGAGCTGCTCTTCTGAAGCATTATATATTTCTTGTGTACTAGTAAAGGAAAGGGTGATGAAATCTTTGACATCGGAAACCGATTGAATGACATTTCCTGTATCCTTTTCTATAGTATAGGTTCTGTTGGAAACAGTCTTAATTTCTTTTTCTAATAGCTTAATAGATGATTGAATGGATTCAAATGTACGGCTGATGGTAGATACCTTTTGGATACCAGATGATACCTCAGTCGAGGAAGCATCCATCGATTGTAATACTGCTTTTGTTTCTAGCTGCATCGCTTTGATTAATTCTTGAATTTTCTCTGATGAGGAGGAGGATTCTTCCGCTAGTTTTCGCACTTCATCCGCAACGACAGCAAATCCTTTTCCATGTTCCCCGGCTCTCGCTGCTTCAATTGCAGCATTTAATGCCAACAAATTCGTTTGGTTGGTAATTCCTGTAATAACGCCGATGATATTTCCAATTTGATTAGAATGTTCGCCAAGCTTCTGAATGGTTCGAGATAAACCGGCAACAGATTCATTGATAGAACTTAATTGCTGCAAGGAACTAGTGATTTCCCTAATTCCCGTTGTTGCCTTTTGAGAAGCAGAATCGGTTAGCTCTTCTACAACTTTTGTACTTTCGGCAATCGCTTTCATACTATTCCCTAATTCATCTACTGATTTTTTACTTTCATCCACTCGTTGTACTTGGTTTTTCACTAAGTCTAATTGTTTCGTCATAGTAAGAGAAATCTGCTCGCTTACTCTTGTACTTTCTTCTGAAGTTGCCGATAGCTGTTGAGATGTCGAAGCCACCATATTACTGGTGTCCTGTGTTTCTTGTAATATTGTTTGCAAGTTTAGAGCTAAGCGATTCAATACTTGTCCCAATTCCTCGAATTGATCGTTGCAAGTTAACTCTACCCGTTTTGTGAAATCATTTTTTTCATATAATTCTGCAACGTCCATTAGCTTTCTCATTGGTTTATTCACAAGAAATTTTATAATAAAATAAATAATGACGGCACCAATAATAATAATGCTAATACTGGAACTAATTTCAATAACTAGAGGTCGATTAAATAGTATAGTTGCGACCTCCACTATAGTTGTTTTAATCATCATGAGAAAAAATAAAAGAACTGATAGACTTACTGTCAATTTCATCTGTAAATTACCCTTTAACTTACTCTTCACTAAACTTCTTCCCTTCCTCCAAAGCGTATTATTTACTCACTTGTTTCTATATCGGAATAATTTTGGAAAAATGAACAAATTTTCGACAATTTCTAACAAAAATTTAGTAAATAAGACAAAATTATATAATATTTCCATTCTTTATTTTTTGCCCACAGAGGAATAGTAGAATATATATGC
>JBDNRM010000393.1:0-2200 GCA_047718615.1 Bacillus sp. (in: firmicutes)
CTCTTTTAGATATCTATAATTCCTTTCTAATTCAACCCATTCTTTTCTTTTGGCTGAAGAATCATCCATCCCCTTTAATGCAAAATCATATGGTGGATTAAGAAATAAGAATGACACAGCTTCATTTTGTATTACCATAGATTCTATAGGGGCATTTATACAATGATTCAAAAGCTTTGAAGCGCGTTCTGCACGTCTTCTATCAAGTTCGACTCCATAGGTATTAATAATAGTCTCTTCATTATTAAAGGCAGCTGCAAGTTGATTTAGAATCTCTCCCTCTCCGCAAGTGGGATCAAACCAAACACCACTACCTTCTACATTTAGTAATTTAATGATATATTCACCTTGTGTTTCAGGTGTTGCAAAAAAACCTGCTTTTAGTTCCGATAGGTAAGTCTTTGATGTAATCTCCGACTTTTCCCCCGGTTAGCACCGTACGTGAGACTTTCACCTCATACGGCGCCCCATCTAACTGGTTATACAGTTTACTAGTCTTTAATAGGTTGTAGTTTGCAAGCTTTACGAAGCTTGTTTAATTTCTTTAGTTGATATTCGTTTATATTCAACAACCTCATATATTTTTCTATAGTTTCCTCTTTCGTAGCATGAACCAAGATATGAGCAAATTTATGAAGTACAGCCAAATTTTCGTATTCGTCAGTTCCACCTAAATATATAGGTGTAATATGGTGGCAATGATAGTTGTGAATGTCTCTAGTTAGGTCCACATCTGTAACAAAACATTTGCCTTTACTGGCACTGAACTTTGAGACACGATTATCATTGTATTGAATGCTTCTTTTCTCAATGTAAGTTTTCGCTAGTTGTTGCACAGCTTTTTGAATGTTATACATGAGATTGACTTTACTATTTAGCTCTCTACCTTTCGGACTGTAGTCATTAATATCTTGTTGAAATTGTTTCACCACGATAGATTTCACCGCTGAAACAGGAATTAAAGGTACTTCTTTGATGGAAAAGGTAGTGTAATTGTATCTTTCATATCCTTTCACTTCACATTTGCCTGATTCACTAATTTTTGAAAGATTATTCCATATAGTTCGGTAAGTTTTGTAGGCAATTTCTTTCATATCAACGCTAACGTGCGATGCAGCAGAAAAGTAGTTATGAATTCCTCTAATATAAGAGTTGTATTCATATGCTTCTTTTCGGGTGTTAGAACGATATAGCGTTCTAGCTCTTTCGCGTAAGGATTGTATAATATCTTGTTTCTTTTTATCGCTGATGAAACTATGTGCTACGATTCTTTTTCCTTTCCTAACCCCTTTAATTTTGAATCCAAGAAATTCGGATTTTCTTTTGCGGAGATTAGTTATCTTCGATTTTTCTTTCGAGATATTTAAACCTAGTCTCTTTTCAAGGAAATTTTGTACTGCAAAATACCATCTTTTCGCTTCATTATATGAAGTTGTGATGATTTTAAAGTCGTCTGCGTACCTAACAATAAAGCCTTGCTTCATGTTTGTTTTGGTCTGCAAAAAGCGGTATTTACGAGTATCTTTACTTCCTAGTTTGCTAATGTCGAAGGTTTCAAATTGGTCACTTACCCAATGGTCGAGTTCGTTTAGAACGACATTTGAGAGTAAAGGGGAAAGTATTCCACCTTGTGGAACACCTTTGTTTGGTATCCCTTCACCTTCAATATTGGCTTTTAACATCTTTTTAATAATTGCCAGGAGCTTTTTGTCCTTAATACCTAAAGAAAATAGTTGTTTAATCAATTTGTTGTGATTGACGTTATCGAAGAATCCTTCAATGTCAATATCAACAACATAATGATTTTTCCCTACGTTTATAAGGTTTAGCATCCTTGCAAGAGCGTGATGTGTTGAGCGGTTTGGTCTAAAACCGTAGGAATGTTCAAAGAATTTCGCTTCACATATTGGTTCAAGTATCTGTTTTATGGATTGTTGGATAAGTCTATCTTCCATTGTAGGTATGCCAAGCGGTCTTTCCTTTCCATTAGCTTTAGGAATGAAAACTCGACGTACACTATTAGGGTGGAAGTTGGCTAACCTTTCTCGGATATTATTGATAAAGGTAGCTTCATCCATTATTTTATAATCTTTGATACTTAATCCGTCTGTTCCAACAGTTTTACTGCCCGTATTGGATTTGATATTTCTATATGCTAAAAGTAGATTGTCTCTACTAATAATTAGTTCATAGAGATTAG
>JBDNRM010000394.1:0-2184 GCA_047718615.1 Bacillus sp. (in: firmicutes)
AGGTATATTAGTATTAATCTATCAAGATTTTTCGACAAAAAGAAAAACAAAAAGAAATAAATATCGAATATGGTCGAAAAGTTGAGAAAACAAGAGAAAAATAGGGTTTTTCTTTATTTTTTAAGATTTTTTTATAAATTCAAAGGAATTTTAGTTACTTTGTCGAACTTGTCATTTAGAATAAAGATAAAGATATAAAAAAGAGATATTGGATTGAGGAGGAAATAATAATTGAAGAAAATAAAAGTCTGTATTGTGGATGATAATAGAGAGTTAGTTGGCCTATTAGAAGAATATATAGATTCTCAAGATGACATGGAAGTGGTTGGAGTTGCTCACAATGGGCAAGAATGTTTAGATTTGATTGAAGAAATTGAACCTGATGTGATGGTCTTAGACATTATTATGCCACATCTTGATGGTTTAGCAGTATTAGAAAGAATGAGAGCAATGAAATTGAACAGTACACCAAATGTTATTATGCTAACAGCTTTTGGGCAAGAGGATGTAACGAAAAAGGCAGTTGAATTAGGTGCTTCTTATTTTATTCTAAAGCCATTTGATATGGATTATTTAGCAAGTCATATTCGTCAGGTGAGCGGGAAATCAAACGGTTTCATAAGAAAAAATCAAACTTCATACAGATCACATCATCAAGAATCCAAGCCTCGTAACCTGGATGCCAGTATTACAAGCATCATCCATGAAATAGGCGTACCAGCACATATTAAAGGATACTTATATTTAAGAGAAGCGATTTCGATGGTATATAATGATATTGAATTATTAGGATCCATCACAAAGGTTTTATATCCGGATATTGCGAAAAAGTACAATACAACGGCTAGTCGTGTCGAACGTGCTATTCGCCATGCTATTGAAGTTGCTTGGAGCAGAGGGAATATCGATTCCATCTCCACCCTTTTCGGCTACACAGTCAGCATGTCCAAAGCTAAACCAACGAACTCAGAATTTATCGCGATTGTTGCAGATAAATTAAGGTTGGAACATAAAGCTTCTTGAGAGGGTTAGTTTAAAAGGGCTTTAGCTATTGCTGATTCAACCAATTCTTCAGAAATTAACTTTTTTCACGGTTTTAAGCCAATAAACACTTAGCATCTCACCCAATAAATCATTTGATTTGTTGGGTTTTGTATTTGTTGGGGATGCAAGTGTAGAGAGTAAAGTTAATTGAATTAGAATTTTATCTTGAGCAGTCATCAAAGCTATTCCTAGCGTGTTTAAAAGGTGAACATGATTTTGATATATGTTTAATGAGTTAAAGCAGGTCATATACGCCAATATGTGGCTTATATGCAAGAATGAGGAGTAAACTGTATAATCGAGAAATCTCTAAAGCAATTAATCACCTGTATAATAGAAGGAATTTCAAGAAAAACGAGTAATAATTACTCAAACTTCGCACCATCAAATTCGTTTGCAAGTCCTTGATATTGCTCGGTTTAAGAACAATAAATGGGAGGCTTGTTTTTTATTGTGTGGGTTGCTTTCCACTACGGGTTGCTTCGCTTTCCGCGGGGCTAAGCTTGAGCCTTCTCGGCGTTGCCTTGCGGGGTCTTTAGCCTTCCCACATTTCCCGCAGGAGTCTTCGCACCTCCGTTACAAGCAACCTGTTTTTAGAATAAGTTCTTGTTTTCGAATTTCATGACAAGGTATTATTGCTAAACTATAGTAGCGTTGATTTTTATATGTTATTATTCAACCCTGTTCTACCAAAATGTGCCGTTTGAGTCTATTTTTATAAGGTGGGTGTCTTTACCAGTTCAACGACAGCAACTAATGAATCAAAACGGCTTGATCGAAGTGGAAGGTGCGAGACTCCTGTGGGATTAGCGTGTTAGATGAGACCCTGTGTAGGCGCAAGCGCCGAGGAGGCTCGTCGCACGCCCCATGGAAAGCGAGCATCCTGAAACGAGAATCTTGCCCCTATTTATAAGGAATAATGTTTGCAAGATTAATCAATCAGCCTTTTCGCATTGCTCTAAACCAAGTTTGGCGATACATGAAGAAGAATTTATAACTGCGAAGTTTGAATAATTATATAAGAATATAAAGGTGTTCTTCAATTACTTCTTTTAGTCATGAGCGGTTTATTAAAAATTTAAGTTCATGTAGAGAAAAAAGGAGAGGCAATCATTGCCCCTCCATCGTTTTCTCGTGTAT
>JBDNRM010000395.1:0-2176 GCA_047718615.1 Bacillus sp. (in: firmicutes)
CGGTGGGAATTCCACCCACTATATATGGCAACCTAGGCTCGGTCGCTCGGTCTCACCTGTCTCGCAATCCCCATAGGAGTCGAGCAGCCGCCTCTCCAAACCAAAAATTTTATTTTATTGAAATTTACGGAAATTTAAGTTATGACATTGGTTTTGAACCAGCATTCATTTTTTTGTAAAAAACAAAATTTGAAAAACCTAGTTAAATTTTACTAAATAAGTTGGGCTCAACTAGCTAAATAAATGCTTCCATTACTTTTTTTTATCTCCAATAAATAGCGTGTATGAAAATAGAGAATATAGGAAATTTTAGTATAGTATGGAGAATAAAATATTACATCATTCTTTACTATTCTAACGATGGAGCGTATATAACATGAACAGCTCATGGAGTCGACTAACAAAATCAAAAAAAAAGAAACGAGAAAAGCAATCCGTTCAGTATGTTGATAAAGAGTTATATTCAATAACAGAAGAGCTCGATATAGATGTTGATATTAATATTAAAAATATTAAACAAGCATTAGGAAACAGCAGCGACTTAACCATACGTGAATTTAAGATGGGAGAACCATTTAGGAAAAAGATTGCTACCATTTATATTAACGGGTTGACCGATAAAGAAATTATGGGCAGCTTTATTATTGATAAATTAATGAATGATATTTCTATTGCAGAACATGCAGATGATTCTATCTCGACCCAAATAGGCACCTTCATCAAAGACCATATTATCGCGATTACACATGTAGATGAAATAAAGGACTGGAAAAAGCTCTTCCTTTTTCTTTTATCTGGTCAAACCATTGTTCTTGTTGATGGATGGAACCAAGCTATCGGCTGCGCTGCGCAAGGTGGAGAATTAAGAGCAATCACAGAGCCAATAGCTGAACCTTCCGTTAGAGGACCAAGAGATAGCTTTACAGAATCACTGATTACGAATACTTCATTAATTCGCACAAGAATTAAAACACCTGATTTATGGCTTGAAACAAGGGAATTAGGCAGTATTACACAAACGGAAATTGGCATCATGTATATAAATGGGCTAGTTGATAACGATCTTCTCACAGAGGTAAGGGAAAGACTAGACAAAATAGAAGTAGATGAAGTAACTGGTTCTAGTACGATTGAAGAATGGATAAGCGATACTACCGCTACCCCTTGGCCGACCATGTTTGTGACAGAAAGACCTGATGTTGTAGCTGGCAACCTGCTTGAAGGACGTGTTGTTATTTTCGTTAATGGAACCCCGAATCCTTTAATTTTACCAGCAACATGGATACAATTTTTCCAAACAGCGGAAGACTATTATCTACGTTGGACCATTGTAGGGTTCTTAAGAACCATTAGAATTATTTCCCTTTTAATAACGCTTCTTGGCCCATCTCTATTTATTGCATTTTTATCGTTCCATCAAGAGTTGATCCCTACTCCCTTGCTGATTAATCTCGCAGCCCAAAGGCAGAATGTTCCATTCCCCATTATTATCGAGGCTTTATTGATGGAATTCACTTTTGAGGTTTTGCGCGAAGCTGGTATAAGGATGCCTCGACCGGTTGGGCAGGCTGTCTCCATCGTAGGTGCTCTTGTATTAGGGGAAGCAGCCGTTTCCGCGGGGATAGTTTCGAGTGCCATGGTAATTGTTGTGGCAGCAACAGCAATCGCCAGTTTTACCATTCCTCATTATGGAATGACAGATGCAATACGTTTACTTCGTTTTGTGTTAATGATTTTGGCTGCCACCTATGGTCTTTTCGGGATTGGACTAGGTGTCATTATTCTAGTTGCACATACTTGTAGCTTACGATCTTTTGGCATTCCCTACTTAGCGCCTTTTTCTCCTATTATTTTAGCGGATCAAAAAGATGCTATTCTCCGAGTGCCATTGCCCTTTATGTCTAAACGCCCGCGGCTAATTAATCAGACAGGAGCGAAAAGAACAGGAAGCACAAAAAACCTTGGACCAACCTCTAGAAAAACGACTAAAGAAAATAAACAACCAAAGAGTGATCCCAATGAAACATAATATTATTTTTTTATTCTTAGTATGCACCTCTGCTGTTTTTTTAGCTGGATGTTGGGACAGTACAGAACTGCCAAGGCTTAGCATTATTTCAGCCAGCTCTGAAGAGTAAAAGTTTTTCGAGATAATTCCACCTAACACTCGCCAAAT
>JBDNRM010000396.1:0-2173 GCA_047718615.1 Bacillus sp. (in: firmicutes)
CGCAAGGCAACGCCGAGGAGGCTCAGCACCCACCCCGCGGAAAGCGAAGCAACCCGTAGTGGAAAGCAACCCCCACAATACAAAACAAGTCTCCCATTTTATTGTTTTAAACCGAGTAATATCAAGACTTGCGCACGAATTTGAAGGTGCAAAGTTTGAGTTAACTAGATGAAAAAACATAAATAACCAGATAGGGAAGTAACCATTTACGTGCTAAATTAGAAAATGTTCGTCTTTACCTATTATTTATTTAGTTATGTCTCAGCCTTTTTTCATTATCTAGGAAATGATAAACGAAATGGGATTGTGAATCACTTAGCGGTTCAAAAATCAGCCATGAATTTTTGGCTTTTTCAATTCGGTTGCTTTTAGAGATTTCCCCCCTCCATATGTCCCTCTTCTCCATAACCATTCAAGGGGACCAAATCTGTATTGAGAAAGATACCATTTACTCAAAAATATTTGCAACGTATAAAAAGCAAGGCAATAAATAGCGGATTGCCACAGCGATATATCAGCCGTGTTATCGAATAAGAGTGCAAATAAGGTGGTAGTAACAATCGTTTGAGCTATATAATTGGTTAAAGCTAATTGACCTACACAGCCAACTGGTGATAAGAATAGTTGCCATCTTTCCTTTTCAAGCAATAATAATAGGGATGTTACATAAAAAACCGATAATGTCTTCCCACTTGTTACAACATAAACATAGCTTTCCATTGGATTATAGTTTGTTGATGAAAAATTCACAATCAGCATAAGCCAGCTTGGTATCGTTAAAAGGAGCGCGATTATCTGAACTATGCGTGTTTGTTTTCGTAACACACTTACACGCTGAAAAAGCTCTATCTTTCCTGCGAACAGACCGAGTAAAAATAATCCTAAAATCTCCGGAGATAAGATAATATTAGATGCTATATTGTACTTCAAAAAGAATTGAACTCTACCATAAGCATGTTCAGACCAGCCGTTAAATTGATTAAAAGCCGGAACGCTTGCGCTGACAAATTCAGTTGTTTCAACGAATGAACCTAATATAGTTAGCATCTCAGATAGTATTAACAGCACAATGGACCAAATAAAAATCGTTTTTGGATTCCGTTTATAAAAAAGAAGTAGCCAAAAGCCTGTAACGGCATATGTATTTAAAATATCCCCATTCCAAAACAAGACGATATGAACAAAAGCAAATACGAGTAAAATAACTAATCGTCGCACAAATAATCGATATATGTTTGCCCCTTTTTGCTCCGCGCGACTCATAAAAATCCAAAATCCTAATCCGAATAAAAAGGAAAAAATAACATAAAATTTTGTTTGCACAAATAAATCGTAAAAAAGTCTTAGATAAGCATCAAAACCGTGGTAGCTCCGTTCTTCTAATGAAGATTCTATTCCAAGCATTGTAGGAATATTGACGAGGAAAATTCCTAAGATAGCAAATCCCCGCAATACATCAATCGATTTAATTCTTTGCTCTTTACGTACAGATAAGTTCATATACTACTTCCTTTTCATTTTCTTCCATATAATTTCTGGTTGATTCCAGTAAAGGTTTCCGCCTTTTTGAGGCTTCTTTTCTTTAAGTTTCTGGAATAATAGTAATGCCAACTGTTCGGCTTGGTGCCCCCGGGGTGTTTTTTTTATAATAATTAACGATTAGTTCGTTAAATTCATTTTGGAAGTTGTTGAAATTTTCATCGTCAAGTTGTAACTCAACAAGTGAAAAGGTGGAACTATCTTCTGAGCAGCCTCTTTCTTTTAGTTTAGTAAGATAGTTTTGATATTGGTCCATTAAGGATAATTGATAGCATGAATAATAGTTTAGCTTCTTTTCGTTAGATGCCTCTTTCCATTCTTCTGAACTAATTTTTACCTCTTCTTCATTTATCGTGTAGTATTTTTCTGAAACGGCTCTTACTTTCTTTTCTTTCAAAATGCGAATAACGCCAGATTCAAGCAAAACTTGTATATGACGATAAAGTGTTGCTTGAGGAACATCTTTAATGATTTTTACCATTTCTAGAGGCGTTAGACCCGTTTTTTTGTTTCTCATTAAAGCTTGGGAAATCTTTATTCTTACTGGATGAATTAAAATCTCTGCTTTATTAACCATTTTATCTCCTTTATTAAAATCGATATTATTTATAGTGATAACATTATCATTATAAAT
>JBDNRM010000397.1:0-2162 GCA_047718615.1 Bacillus sp. (in: firmicutes)
ATCTCATTATACTTTTATAAACATTTGCCATTTTATTTAATGTTCTCCTAAGCGGCTAAATTGTGTTATACAATTTGTGTGCATCACAATAATGACCTCTAATTAATTGTTAATTTTAGCAGCTTCCCTAATTCGTTACTACGATCTATTTCTTCTGCTAATTGTCTCAGCAATCTTTTTAATAGCTATTCCAAAAACCTTCTGATTCATATTTGAACGAAGTATAAACAGCAAAGCAATATATATTATTGCACCTGATACGATTTGGAATAAAGTAGTCTTGTACCCACCGGGCGAAATATTTCCCAGATACCAAATAACTAAATACATGAAAAATCCGGAAACAAAATATTTCCATAAAGGAAAGATCATCTTCCTAAGATCAACTAACTTCCTTATCCAGAAAAGCTGAAAGAATGTAACACTAAATTCAGCAATTAATGTCGATACAGCTGTTCCAACAGATTGAAATTTTCCAATAAGAATAAGATTTACAATAAAATTCACAAAAGCGCCAACGCAAACGGACAGAGTAACTATATTAACTTTTTGGATCGGCATTAGAAACTGAGGACCAATGACACCGCTCCAAGCAATTAATACGACAATTGGACTAATAATACAAATTAATAAACCAGTCTTTGTAAATTCTGCGCCAAAAAACCAAGGCGCTAATGGCATTGCAGTTGCTGCAATTCCAAAGGCTGCTGGTACTGATAAATATGATACAAAATCAAACGATTTATAAAGATAATCGTTAACTTTCTTCATATCCCCTTTAGCAAATACATTAGAAATTCTTGGCAACATCACAATTCCTAATGCTGTAACAACAGCAAGAATGATCTTAATCAGTCTGTCTGCATTATCAAAATATCCGACCTCATTTGGATTTGCCATCTTTCCTAACATTGTTTTATTCAAAACAGTATAGACCTGAATAGCAATCTGCGGCAAAAACAAAGCAATTGCTGGCATTAAATGCATACTAATATCTTTCCAAGTTAATTTAACCCAGCTAACTGTTTTGGGCAGATAAAACCACATCGTTAATTGACCTAGAAGCTGAGATACTCCTAGTATAAGTACATACTTCCATAAATCAAGACTGCTCTTGACAAAGAGAAAGATGCAAATTACACCAATAATCCTAACAATTAAATTACGAATAACCGTTTTTTTAAAATCCTCTAGCCCCATATATAGCCATGAAATATCAATAGCAGCTGCTAGAATGAAAATTGACTGAAGTACAAAAATGGTATGATAGGTTTTCGTAAATATGAGAAATATTAAAAAAAGAATGTACGCTGTTAACGTCGTAATTACCTGCAGAGTAATAATTCCCCAAAATGCTTTACTTAATTGCATTTTATTGTCTCGCTTGTAGGCAACAGTCCTGTTCCCATACAATCCCATTCCCAGTGTTCCGAACAAAATAAAATATGAGGCTATAGAAAATGTATAGGCATTAATCCCAACGCCTCTGCTCCCCAAAACTCTGGATATATATGGAACGGTCAAAAGCGGCAAAATTAATATAACAACTTGATAAACCATATTATATAAATAATTCTTTAATAGCCCCATTATTAAAGTACCCGGTTTTTGTTAAACTCCCGATCAACAGCTGACAATGCGGCACCAATAACTTGATGCATATCAAAGTATTTATACAGACCTAATCTGCCACCAAAGATTACATTATCTGTTTCGTCTGCTAATTCTTTGTATCTTTGATAAGTAGTATTATTTTTTTTGTCATTCATCGGGTAATAGGGTTCGTCTCCTTTTTTCCACTCCGATGGATATTCTTTTGTAATAATTGTTTTTGGATTGTCACTAAATTCAAAATGCTGATGTTCAATAATTCGCGTAAATGGTGTTTCAGCATCTGTATAGTTAACAACTGCATTCCCCTGGAAATTACTTTGATTTAGTACAGTAGTTTCAAATTTTAAGCTTCTATATTCAAGTGTGCCAAATTGATATTCAAAAAATTGATCAATCATTCCGGTATATACAATTTTAGGATAGGTTTTTAAGTATTTTTCTTTATCGTTAAAGAAATCAACCCCTGTTTCAACATCAATCAAGTCACTTGAAAGCATTTTTTCAATTATTTGTGTATAGCCACCGACAGGAATTCCCTGGTACTTATC
>JBDNRM010000398.1:0-2159 GCA_047718615.1 Bacillus sp. (in: firmicutes)
CGGCATACGCGATCTGCGCATGTCTCGTGGGCTCGGAGATGTTTATAAGATTCAGGCGTATATACGCAATGTCCTTTTCGGTGAAACCTTTATAGAAATAGGATAAAATTAATAGGTATATAGTAAGGGGTTGCTAGGAGGAAAACAATTGAGTCCCTTTAAGTCAGATGAAATAAGGAAGTCAATGTACCATATAGTTTATGAGCAAGTTCAACAGAATGAACTGTGTAAGCAGATTTTAGAGTTTATTGATTATCAATCAACCAAAGGATTTCCCTTTGGAGAATTGCTTGTTCTACACTATAGGATGTTTAACGGGATAGAGACAGATGAAATATATACAGTTGCAGCAGCAGTTGAGCTTTTAATATTATCCTTCGATATATTAGAGGTTGTTCAAAAAGTCCGGTAAAAATGACACGTCGAATTTCTTCGTTGGTTTGCTTTTCCGCTTCTCACGTATTAACACCATACGCTGTGATGCTCAAAGCTAAACCGCCTCGAACTTCTTGGTCCCTTTTATCCTCCTTTTTGAACACGCACTATTAGATGATTTTGAGGATAATGACTTTATAGACAAGCCGTGGGCAGCCGAATCTAATTTAGCATTAAATGCCACAACAGCTTTGCTTTTTTTGAGTACAAGTGTGATAAGAAATACTGGTTTTAAGAACCGGGATAAAAGCATCTCTATTTTATCAGAATATACATTGCAATCAATAAATGGGCAGCATAGAGATCTACTAAATAGATGTAAAAGTGAAGCCGATTATATAGAGATGACGTTGGAGAAATCCGGTTCGTTAGTTGCGCTCGCTTGCTTAGTTGGCACAGTACTCGCAAAAAGTGATTATCCAGTTGAAATTGAAATTTATGCTAAATACATGGGTTTGGTTGGACAAATGAATAATGACTTAGCTGATATAAAATCATGGGATGGAAAGAATGATTTTTTAAATAAAAAGTTCAGTCTCCCTGTTATTTATCTATTAAATTGCAAGGATCAAGAACTCGCGTTGATCCATGATTATTACGAGAACAAGATAGAAAAAAATGAGGTACTTAAGAGTCAAATGTTGATTTCTACAAAGTTTGTGGAGACAGGAGCCATTGCATACACAGAAGTAATAAAAAAAATTTATCAAAATAAAGCAATAGCTGAAATAAATAAGCTGGAAATAAATCCATATTATATAGATTTATTATTAAAATATATGTAATAATGAGCGGGAGAATAAAAAATGCAGGAAGTTATTCAATTTTTGATTCATAATGCTGATGTATTAATGAAAGTAAAAGAAGGAACAGCGAGTCTAATTGGAGTGAATCCAGAAGAGCAGAAAGCAATATTAGAAGTGTTTTTTGATGGAAAAATGACACCTAAGGCTTATTATTGGGAATAAGAATAAAAACCGGGAATTTAATTAATCCCGGTTTTTTTATAGAAAAAGGGTTGGTTTAACTGTATTAAATTCAGTAAACTATACGAGCATAATCGAAAGGAGTTAAAATGAGGAAGTTGTTCCGGAATCATACTATTTGTTTATGGATTATCCTGTTTTCCATTGGTATCACCTGTTATTTTACAATAACGGTCATCCATTATCCATTAGTTGGATTGGAAGTGAAGGAAGAGAATAAACGATGGGTGATAGAAAAAGTATATAACAGAGGGTGGGCATCGAGTCAAGGGATAGAAGAAGGATCAATTATTGAGCTTGTTAATGGTGGACAACCAAATCAGCATACTACTGTGAAACGTTATCATCGAGTGGAAATGGCGAATTCTATTACTATTTTAGAGAAAAATGGTCAAATAAAAACATATTCCATATCGTATAGGCATTTCGATGCACAGTATTTCATTTATTTGTTGTTTCCTTTTTTGTTTATAGTCACTGTGATAGCATTAAGTATTTTTCTTTATAGAAAGAAAAAGGAAGATGCTTCCGCAATTATCTTAATTTATTTTTTACTCTCTGTAAGTATAAGTTATCTTAGTGCATCAGGATCTGCAAGGGGGGACATTCTCGGAAGGCTTTTAACCACCATAACGTTGCCAAGTTCTTTTATCCTTTTTTCTCACTTTATCAAGCAATATTTAAAAAGGTTTGATTTAGTATTTCTAAGTAATAAAACATTAATCACACTATATACAT
>JBDNRM010000399.1:0-2141 GCA_047718615.1 Bacillus sp. (in: firmicutes)
GAGCTAGACAGCCTTCACATTTCAAAAAGTATATACTTTTTCACCTTTTAAAAAATAAACCTCCCATTTTGTTGTTCTTAAACCGAGTAATATCAAGGAATTGCAAACGAATTTGATGGTGCGAAGTTTGAGTTAATTAGATTAAAAAACATAAATAACCAGTATAGGGAAGTAACCATTTACGTGCTAAATTAGAGCATGTTCGTCTTGACCTATTATCTATTTCGTTATGCCTCAGCCTCTTTTCCTCACTGTCATCAACTGAAATCTCCGTAAATTGTAATAAATTAAAAATGATTGGTTTTTATACTATTTCCTCCTATGTTGAATGTTAATTTGACGACATGGGGATCTTCTTATTACCTCCAATAGCTCTTTCTAGGTCACTCACTATATTTCCATAAAAACACAAATATTATGGACAATTCTCCTCACCTTTTTTTCTTTGATGGAATATAAAGGAAGTATAACGAAAAGCTTGTCTTTGGTTAAAGCATAAGAATGCAACGTATAACGAAAAAATTATAGGCTCTGCTATGCGAATTTATAGACTAGATCAGTTCTTCTATTGATCTTTCATTATAAGTGCAAAAGGAGCGGGAAATAAGAGAATAGGAGGGGCTTTTGTGTTTTTTAAGGAAAAAAAGATTTTAATTATAGGTGGAACGGGAACAATTGGACAAAATCTCATTCGCTTTTTATTAGAAGAGGAACCAGAAGAAATCAGGATTTTTAGCCGAGATGAATTCAAACAATATCATCTTCAACATACTTTAAAAGGAAATAAGAAAATACGCTTTTGTATTGGAGATGTCCGTGAATATGCGAGTGTGTTAGCAGCAATGCAAGATATTGATTATGCATTTCATGTTGCAGCGATGAAGCATGTAGCATCTTGTGAACAAAACCCATACGAAGCGGTGTTAACAAATATTATGGGAACGAATAATGTAATAAAGGCTGCAATGGAACAGCAGGTGGAGAAGGTGGTATTTACTAGTTCAGATAAAGCTGTATCACCAACTAACACATATGGAGCAACAAAATTAACGGCAGAGCGGCTTATATCTGCTGCTGAACAGAAGAAAGGAAATAGCAAAACAGTCTTTGCTAGTGTGCGGTTTGGCAATGTAATGGGTTCTAGGGGTTCTGTTATTCCACTTTTTACAGAACAAATTTTAAAAGATAAACGCATCACTGTTACAAACAAAAAAATGTCTAGATTTATGATGTCCCTTACGCAGGCAACTATGTTAACAATGGAAGCATTAAAAGAAGCCCAGGGTGGCGAGGTCTTTATTTTGAAAATGCCTGTTATCGTATTAGAAACCTTATCCGATGTAGTTATAGAAGAAGTAGCCCACAAAAATGGATTGGATCCATCTGCTATTACCATAGAGGAAATAGGCTTAAAACCGGGAGAGAAAATGTACGAAGAGCTAATGACATTGGATGAGTCAGCAGTTGCCTATGAACTTCCTAATATGTATATTATTCCTGGTCTTCATTCAAAAATGGGATTGTATTCAGATGCGAAAAAAGCAGCACTGGCTACTTATAGTTCAGATGACCAACATCCACTGATGAAAGAAGAACTTAGAAGCTTGTTAAATAGGGAAAAACTTGTATAAAAAAGGCATTAATAATGGAAATGATAAACGAAAACAGGCTGTGAGTTCAAAGTGAAAATCGATAGGAGAACAGCCATTGAAAAAAAACGCAACAGTATAGTTTTATAAAAAAGGATTAAATTTAATTACAATAAATTGGAGGAAAAAGAATGAATGTACTTGTTACTGGCGGCGCAGGTTTTATCGGAAGATGGGTGGTCCGTCAACTATTGCAGGATAAACAAAATGTATGGGTATTAGATGATCTTTCGAACGGCAGAGTAGAGAATATTCAAGAGTTTTACCAAGATCCTCATTTTAAAGGCTTTATAAAAGGGGACATTAACGATATAGCAGTATTGAATGCATTATTTCAGAACAACTTGGATGTGTGCTACCACTTAGGTGCCAGCATCAATGTTCAGGACAGTATAGATGATCCTAAAACCACATTTGTCAATGATACAGTCGGAACATTCAGCTCCGAGGAGTAAACTTTGATAAAAAAATGTGAAAGATGTTAAAGTAACT
>JBDNRM010000400.1:0-2131 GCA_047718615.1 Bacillus sp. (in: firmicutes)
GTTATTTACTTTACAAACTTTAATTACTAAAATATAATACATTACATAAAGTAAGTATATAGGAAAATGAAGATAGAAAAATTTTGATAAAATGGCCAAATGATAGGAGGAAAATTAAAAATGGGATTTCATGCATTTCCAAATGTATATACAAGCAATGTGACATTAAAAGTGAAAAATTTAGAGAAATCTATTTTATTTTATGAAACGATTATTGGATTTAAAGTAAGTGAAAAATCAAAAGGTAAAGCCATTTTAACTGCAGATGGCAAAACTCCCTTATTGTATTTGGAACAGCTTGATCATATAGAGTCGAAGCAAGGACGTACTGCTGGATTATATCATTTTGCTCTATTAGTACCGAATAGAGCTGACTTAGGCATGATACTGCAGCATTTATTGCAAACAGGTTATCCGTTGCAGGGAGCTTCAGATCATAATGTAAGTGAAGCGATTTATTTAGCAGATCCAGATGGAAATGGAATAGAGATTTATCGTGATCTTTCACTGGAATTTTGGGAATGGACGGGGGATTTTGTGAAAATGGATACGCTGCCGTTGGATGCAGAGGCAGTATTAGAAGCAGGAAGTAGCCAAGAGTGGAACGGGTTGCCAGAACGGACTATTATTGGACATATCCATCTTCATGTAGGAGATTTGGATAAAACAGTCCGTTTTTATGTGGAAGGATTAGGCTTTCAAATTGTTCAAAAATATGGAAATCAAGCATATTTTATTTCCACAGGGAACTATCATCATCATATTGGTTTAAATATTTGGAATGGAATCGGTGTACCGGCTCCGAAAGAAAACCATACTGGATTAAAGTATTTTGAGTTAAAGCTGCCAAGTTTGGAAAGTTCGGAGCAAATAGAAAATAGATTAAAAGAAATGGGAGTATCCTATACGAGGGAACATAATATAATTTATACAGCAGATCCATCGGGAAATCCTATTCGGTTGACAATTTAATCTATATCTGAATAATATTATTGCGATTTTTAGTAATAAAAATTTGCTCATTTTTCCTTTTATTATTAGAATTCTATATAGCTGATCTTTTAATGAAAAAAGATAGTTGAATAGAAATGAGGGTGGAAACTGTTGCAGCGGAATGAAGAGTTATACACGTTTTTTATCAGTAATGCTACAAGGCTTACGGAAGAATGGTATGCAAATTTAGATAAAAGTGATCCAAAGGGTGTCTATTCTTCCGAGGATCCTGAAATAATTAAAACGTTAAAAGCGCAAAACAATGCATTTCATTTGTATTTAGCTAAAGCATTCGTTGAGGATGAAACTAAGTTTTATCGTGATTTTCAAAGTTGGATCTTAGAGATTGCCTCAGATGGAGAGCATTTAAATACACCAATTCATTATATTATTCGCGAATTTATCCGTGTGAGAGAACAATACTTTATTTTAGTTGAAGAGTTTGCAAAAGAGCAATCAGTTGGTGAAAGTAGAGTGAATAACTGGAATCGAATAATCGTACATGTTTTCGATATGATTATTTTGAAATTTACAGAAGAGTATCACCATTATTCTCATAGACAATTAGTTGCTCAACAAGAGATGATTAATGAATTAAGTTCACCTGTTATCTTATTAAGTAAGAATCGGGCGCTTTTGCCATTAGTCGGTGATATTGATACTGCTCGTGCTTCTGCTATTTTAGAACATACTATTAAACAATGTGCAGAAAAAAAGGTTTTTCAATTATTCATTGATTTATCAGGTGTTGTTATTATTGATACAATGGTTGCCCATCAAATCTTTCAATTAATACATGGATTAAGTTTGATAGGAGTTCACACGACTTTATCAGGAATTCGACCAGAAATAGCGACTACTGCTATTCAACTTGGATTATCATTTGATAAAATTTCCATTACGTCAACCTTATCAAAGGCAATCGCTCAGGATGAAGAGTTTTTTAGTTAAGGGCGCAATTATTTTTAAAAAAAGAGGCTGAGACATAACGAAATAGATAATAGGTAAAGACGAAGATTCTCTAATTTAGCACGTAAATGGTTACTTCCTTATACTGGTTAATTATGTTTTTTCATATAGTTAACTCAAACTTCGCACCATCAAATTCGTTTGCAAGTCTTGATCTTACTCGTTTTAG
>JBDNRM010000401.1:0-2098 GCA_047718615.1 Bacillus sp. (in: firmicutes)
TAGGTAATGTATCAATATCAACCATCAACTTACGTTTTTCATTACTCATTTATATCAAATCCTTTCGGAGTGTAGTTATGTAGCCCACTCAGTCAAATGGGCTTTCGTTCTATATACAAAAATGCGAAGGAGGTGGTTGCTGAAGCCACCTAAAAAAGTACATCGACCAATGCAAGACGCTGAATCACTGAGTTACAATTTATTTGTAACCATTAGTAAGCGAAGGCGCAATACTTTTTGGTAATAAAATTGTTCATTTAAGTACACTTTTGCGAACAGATAAAAAGACACGGTTTTATCACGTTTCTATTGTTCGTAAATGTTCAAAAATAGTTTACGAATATTCGTTAATGTTTATGGTGGTTTACGAACAAAAATGATATAATTTAATTAAGGAACAATTGATGGGAGGAAGGAAAATGAATACAAAAAAGTTTGGATATGTTCGAGTAAGTAGCAAAGACCAAAACGAAGCAAGACAGATTGAAGCTATGAAGGAGCAAGGCATAGAAGAACGTGACATATTCATTGATAAGCAAAGCGGAAAAGACTTCAGCCGTGATAAATATCAAGCATTGAAATCATGCCTACGTGAAGGTGACATACTATACATACATTCTCTGGATCGCTTTGGAAGAAATAAAGATGAGATAGAAAAAGAGTGGAAAGAGATTACTAAAGATATTAAAGCTGATATTGTTGTACTGGATATGCCGTTACTAGATACAACCAAACATAAAGATAGCATGGGCTCATTCATATCAGACCTTGTATTACAGATACTTTCATGGATGGCAGAAGAAGAACGTAAGAAGATTAAGCAAAGGCAACGTGAAGGAATAGACGTAGCTTTAAAACAAGGTGTGCGGTTCGGCAGACCTAAAACAGAAGCTACAGAAGAGTTTTACCAAGCATACGGAAAGTGGAAAGCAGGAGAAATTACCGCCACCAAAGCTATAGAAGAAGCAGGGATGAAGCGTACAACGTTCTATAAGCTAGCAAAACAGATAGAAGAACAATAAAAAGAGACCTGCAATTAAAACAGGTCTTTTACAACACTGATAATAGTCACTACATCAGCGACTAAACCAACTAACGCTATGATAAGCATACATTTTTCCATGTGTATTCACCTCATGCATAATATAGCAGTTGGCACCTGTTTTTCTCAGTTTACTCAAAATAAATTAAAAAAGCCCTGTCTAAGCGACAGAGCCATGTAAGTTTATGACAAGTTAATGCATGTTATTGTATTATACATAAAGGTTATAATATACTATCAGTATCATATTAATATTTCACTGTTTGCCGACAGTGAGATTAGTTCTTGAGTATTAACTGATTGTAGCACTTCATTGTAATTGTGTTATCAGTCTCAGTTTGTTTTATCTCATAAGTTTTTTCCTTGAGTCGCTCTACTCCTAACTCCAATAGGATTGCAGCGATTCTTTTTTTATCTCTTAAAACAATTTCTTCCTTCAAACCACTAGAAGCTCCATACATTTTAGAACCAAACAAGAGTACATCATCTGCACCCTTCTCCAAATAGCTAGTGAGATAATTACCAACACTCCATATAGTAACCATACGTTCACTCATAGAAAGCTCTTGTAGCTCCGTTTTCGCTTCATTTACATGCTTTTTCGGAACATATTTATACCTAATCCCTTTTATATCAATATTTCCTAGCTTGTCCCATGTCTTTCTAGTCTGCATAAACTTCTTTTTCGGTACTGTTTTCCCTTTATCCATCCTGCATAGTACATGAAAATGAATAGCCACTCGTTCTTGAAACTCCATAACGTACACATACAAGAAATCAGGATACAACACTTTCATTTTCTTTACCCATTCTTTTAATTTCTCTTTAGCTCGTGTTATATCAATCAAATTTTCCTTGAATGTTAACGTGAGAAAATGAGTCCATTCATCAAAGTTAGCTTGTATCTTATTTTTCAATGTACGTATCTTTCTCTTTTCGTTATCTTCTCGAATCTGCAAAACATCTTTGTAAGTATCTTTTATTCTTTTTAGTTCTTTCATCGCTTGTTTGTCATGTTTAGTAGCTGAAGGGAAACGATCCACGTAGTTTTTTAGC
>JBDNRM010000402.1:0-2096 GCA_047718615.1 Bacillus sp. (in: firmicutes)
TCACATTTTTTATAGGAATAGTACTATTTTCGGGTGCGAATTTTATTATAGAATCCTTATATGGAGAAAGTATGAAAGAGTCAGCTATTGTACTAAGAATTATGTCTTTTATTCCGATGCTAACAGCTTTTATGAATATATATGGAGTACAAGTTTTAATAACGTTTGGTAAAAGTAAGCAGTTTTCAAAAGTAATGCTTACTTATGGTGTTCTGAATATAGTAATTTCTGCTATTCTAATATCTTTTTTTGAGTATAAAGGTACAGCTTATGGCGTACTAATTACAAATATTTTAATAGCGGTTAACTTGTATTTTATTGCTCGAAATAAAGTATTTAAGGTTCAAAATTAGTTGTTATATGGAGTGTGGAAAGTGAAACAAATAAAAAGATTCTTGAAAAAACCGCTGTTAGAAAAATTTCAAAGTATATCTTTTTGTTATTGGAAGATAAAAACAAAGATGTGGTATAAACTCTATTTTAATGAAATAGGAAGAAATAGCATAATAATAAAGCCATTAAAATTAACGAATGTAAAAAATATTAAGATTAAAGAAAATGTAAGAATAGATGATTATACTTGGCTTCTTACATTACAAGTTAAAGAGAATGCTCCAGAATTAATTATTGAAAATAATACAAATATAGGACATTTTAATCATATTACATGTGTAGATAAGGTTCATATAGGTCAAAATGTTTTGACTGCTGATAAAGTATATATATCTGATAATTATCATGACTATGAAAATATTAATATCCCAATAAATGATCAAGAAGTAAAATCAAAAAAAAGAGTGTACATAGGCGATAATACTTGGATTGGCGAGAATGTCAGTATTATAAGCTGTAGTATAGGAAGAAATTGTGTGATAGGTGCAAACTCTGTTGTAACTAAAGATATCCCAGATTATTGTATAGCAGTGGGATCTCCAGCTAGAGTAATAAAAAAATACAACTTTGAAACTAAAAAATGGGAGATAACAAAGGAGAGAAAACAATGAAAAATATTTTAATTACTGGTGGTGCAGGATTTATTGGTAGTAGAGTGGCTTTAAAGCTAATTAGTAAAGGGTATAAAGTTACAGTTCTAGACAACCTTTCAAAGCAAATACATGGTGAAAATGCATCAATTCCTAAAACGTTGAAAGGTAAAGTGAATTTTATATTCGGTGATGTAAGAAATAAATCAGACTGGAAGGTTGCACTAGATAAACAAGATGCAGTAATCCATTTGGCTGCTGAGACAGGAACAGGTCAGTCTATGTACGAGATTCATAAGTATACAGATGTCAATATTAGTGGAACTTCTCACTTGTTAGAGATATTAACAAATGAAAGCCACACGATTAAAAAAATGGTAGTAGCTTCTTCAAGAGCTATCTATGGAGAAGGAAAATATATTTGTAACAAACATGGGGATGTTTATCCTGTTACTCGTGTAGACGAAGATATGGCAAATCAAGAATTTAATCCGAAGTGTCCAAAATGTGGTCAAGAACTGCACTTAATAGGTACTGACGAAAAATCAGCGATTCATCCAAATTCTGTTTATGGGATAACCAAGCAAGTTCAAGAACAAATGGTGTTATCAGTTGGTAAGGCCTTGGCTATTCCTGCAGTAGCATTGAGATATCAGAATGTATATGGTCCTGGTCAATCTCTATCTAATCCTTATACAGGTATATTATCTATCTTTTCAACAAGAATAAAAAATGGTAATGACATTAACATCTTTGAAGATGGTAAAGAGTCAAGAGATTTTGTATATATAGATGATATTGTTGAGGGCACTATACTAGCATTGGAAAATGAACGAGCAAATTTTGAAGTGTATAATATTGGTAGTGGGGTTCCAACGGATGTTCTAAAAGTATCAAAAACGTTGATAGAAGCATATAATTCTGACTCTCAAATCACAATAACAGGTAATTATAGAATAGGGGATATCAGACATAACTACGCAGATTTAGAAAAAATTAAAGTTGAATTAGGATTTGAACCGAAGTTCTCTTTTGAAGAAGGAATATCATTATTTGTCGATTGGGTAAATGAGCAAGAAATAAAAGAAGATTTGTATGATAAAAGTATTGCAG
>JBDNRM010000403.1:0-2086 GCA_047718615.1 Bacillus sp. (in: firmicutes)
AAATCATGTTAAGAGTTTCCCCTCTTAAGATATATTTTTTCTTGGTTGTCCTTTATTCAGGCCACCCCTTTTTTATGAAAAGGAAATATTAACCATAAAAAATAACCCAAAAGATCAAAAAAAGATTTTTTGGGTTATTTTTTATGCTTCTACTGAAATATAGGAAAAGGATTCAAAATGAAACAATCCTTTATCTGTTACCTTTAATGTAGGAATAACGGATAATGATAAAAAAGATAATGTTAAAAAAGGATTAAAAGACTGACTGCCTCCTAGTTGCTTCACTTCTTGATTTAAAATACGCATTTGTTTATTTACTGTTTCGTAGCATTGATCCGAAATCAAACCGGCAATGGGAAGAGGCAATGTTGCAATTGTTTTGCCCTCTGCTATAGCCACAATACCACCTTTTATCTTTTTAAGTTGGTCAATCGCCACTAATATATCTTCGTCATTTGTGCCAACTGCTACAATATTATGTGAATCATGAGAAATGGTCGTAGCAATTGCTCCCTTCTTCAAGCCAAATCCTTTTACAATCGCATGTCCTATATTTCCGGTCTTATGATGCCTTTCAACTACGACTAGTTTTAATTGATCTTTTACTATATCAGGCTTAAATACGCTTTTATCTACTATTACTTTTTCTTTTATATGTTTCGTCACAATACTGTTCGGTATTATTTCAATGATATGACAGTAATCATTTGATAGGGGTAAAGCTAATTGTGCTTTTGACAAATCAGCAGCGTTTATACTTGACAATTGATCATCTAGATAATTATGTTTTGTAAAATGTTCCTCATTCAATACTCCATCTTCAACAATGCATTTTCCCCCTTTAAATACCATTCGGATAGATAATTCTTCTAGATCATCCACTAAAAGAAAATCCGCCTTAAAACCTGGTGAAACAGCACCAATATCATCTTGTTTAAAGCATTCTGCCGTATTAATTGTTGCCATTTGAATCGCCGTTATCGGGTCTAGCCCCTGATTTATTGCTAGTCGAATACAGTGATCAACACTGCCTTCTTCTAATAGATCATCTATTAGCTTATCATCTGTAACAAATAAACAGCGACGGGAATTGTTTGTTGTGACAACAGGAAGCAACGCTTTTAAGTCCTTTGCGACAGTACCCTCTCTTATCATTAAATACATTCCCAAATCCAAACGGTCTTTTGCTTCTTTAGCGGTTGTCGCTTCATGATCATTGCGAATACCGGCAGTACTATATACATTTAATTTTTCGCGTTCAATCCCAGCAGCATGCCCATCCATTAATGCATGATTTTGTTTTGTTAAGAACAGCTTATTAACCATATCTGGGTTTGTATGATAAACAGACGGAAAATCCATTACCTCTGCTAGGCCAAGCACTCTTTTATGGGTGAAAAATGGTGCTAAATCATCTGCATATAATGTTGCTCCATTGCTGTCCATAGGGACTGCTGGAACACAGGAAGGAAGCATAATACGAATATCTAATGGCAGACCTTCTGATTTATCCAACATATATTGTATCCCCCTTATTCCGGCAACATTTGCTATTTCATGGGGATCTGTTACAACTGTTGTTACCCCATGAAGCAATAGTACTTTGGCAAATTCCTGTGGTGTGAGCATACTGCTTTCAATATGAACATGCCCATCAATTAGTCCAGGAATAATAAATTTACCTGTTGCATCTATCGTATTTTCTCCTTCATAATCTCCAATGCCAGCAATCACTCCATCTGCTATTGCGATATTTCCTTCCATTAATTCCGCAGTGAAAACATTTACAATTTTGGCATTTTTAATGACTAATTCTGCTTTTTCTGTTTTAGCAGCGACACGAATACTCTTTTTATATGTATTTATATTCATACATATCCTCCTGATTAGTAGTTTTTTATGGTAAGGGTAAAAATTACGAATGATTACGTAAAAGGATAACATTTTAGATAAGTTTGAAGATAGTAAGCAGAGGCGTTTGTGTTCGTATAGCAGCATATAGATAAATATCCTATATGATAATGGAGAAAAGTAATATAATTACGCTTATTACAAAACATAATAATTCTTACTACTCCTGGTAATG
>JBDNRM010000404.1:0-2082 GCA_047718615.1 Bacillus sp. (in: firmicutes)
TTTTTAAATATTTTTTAAATCTTCCTTTTATTAATTTTTTCGTTTGTTTATAAAGAATAGATGGATAGTTATCGATTTCCTTTCTATTTCTAATCAATTCTTGTATTTTCGTAAAATGATCAAAATAATATTTAGTACAGGCAATGGAACATAGCTCAGGACATTCTCTTTCTAGATAAGTCATCATCGTATCTAATGCTTCTAAATGATCCAAACTTTTGAGTGAAAATCCGTTGCCTATGATGCTGGTTGATCGTTGAAAATAGTAGTATACGACTTCATTTGTGGCGACTAGCCTTTTTGCCCGATGTAAAATTTTATATGTAATAAACTCATCTTCATGGATTTTCCCTATCGGAAATCTAACATCTTCATATAATGCCCTTTTATAGATTTTATTCCACACTACTTGCTGAAACATTTCATTCTTAAAGTGCGATAATAATGCATCTACATTATTTTTAACAGTAATCTCAAATGTACTGTTTTCTTTTTGTTTTTCCTTGCTCGATGATGTTCTTAAGTACTTACCCTCTGAAATATCTGCTCTATTTTCTTCTGCTAAGTTTACTAGCTTTTCATACATAGTTTGAGAAATCCAATCATCACTATCCACAAAAGATATATATTTACCTTTTGCCACATCCAATCCAACATTTCTTGCGTCTGACAATCCACCATTTTTTTTATGAATAACCCTAATTCTTGGATCAAGATTTGCATGTTCATCACAGATTCTTCCTGAATAGTCAGTAGACCCATCATCAACTATGATAATTTCTATGTTCTGTAGTGTTTGATTTCTAATGCTGTCTAAGCATCTTGGAAGATATTGCTCAACATTATAAACTGGGACAATCACACTTACATCGATAGACATCTTGATCACTCCTTTTCTTTTTTCCCAGAAATGAAAAACAACAAAATTAGAGGTCGTTAAATATTATCTCCATTTTATGAAGATGGCTGTCTAACGTATATTCATCTTTGTATATTTTTCTGCTTTTAATGGAATAGCCTTTCCTTGCTTCAGGGTCTTTCACTAATTTTCTTATTGCTTTCTTCAGTGTTTCTACCGTTGGTTCTTCCATGAGTATTCCATTTTCGTTGATCATATCCTCTATACAACCCACTTTTGTGGAGATAATCGGCAAGGCAGCAGCCATTCCTTCAATAATAGATAGAGGCTGCCCTTCTGTCTTGTATTGCGTTGGAAGCACCATGACATCTGAATCTAAGAGGAGCTGCTTCTTCTCCGTTCCAAAGACTGTCCCTACATAGATAATTTTATCTTTACAATTCTCTTTATTTACCAATTTTATTAATTGCTCATAACTCTTCTTTTCATGAATAGCACCAGCTAAAACTAAACGTATGGACAGACCTTCCTGAATCAATTCCGCGCAGCATTTAGCCAATATAAGAAACCCTTTACTTTCTATTAAATTACTCAAGTAGACAATTTGCACAAAATCTTTTTTACTCTTTATTTCTATCGCCTTTTCTATTTGTTCATTTAACAGAAATTCTTCCGATACTCCATTTTGCACAACTCTAATATCTTTTACAAAGCCTTGATAATTATGAGACAAGCTTTGTCCTAAAACAATGCCGATGTTAACTCTTTTAAATACACTCCTCACTATTTTCTTCCAAAAAGAAGACAGGTTATCAATGGTCAAACCTAAGCTGTTTCCATGCAAATGCGTGATTACCTTGACCTTTTTATAGTTCAATAAATGGATGATTACTAGATCCCTTAATAAGCCTAATTTTGTTTGCGAAATGGAGATATAGCCAATATCGGTTTTTAAAATAAAGACTCGCAGTATAATTTTTATGTCCTGCATCACTTTTCCTAATGAAAAGCCACCAGGTTTTTTTATAATTTTGCGATTTGTATTAATGGATTGAATAATAAATTCCTGATTTAATTTCTTCGATTCTGTTATAGACTGTATAGCAAGGCTTTCCCCATGTATCGGTGGTGGAAGCGGTCCAATTACTGTAATTTTTTTCATCTAGATATCCCCTTTTAATAAAATTCACGCAAGCCTATTAATCTCTGAATATTCCACCTCT
>JBDNRM010000405.1:0-2040 GCA_047718615.1 Bacillus sp. (in: firmicutes)
TCCCAACGCATTCTCCAAACAATATGCACTGCTGTTGGATTTTCTTTCACCATGTTTACCGAATAAAAAAATCCCCCACCTCTTCCGTAACGACTACTCATAAATGAAGCCAAACGCCCGCCTTGGTTTTACGAAACGTTGCCCATGGATACTGGGTGATACTCATAGTTGATGAATCGATCACATAAAGACGGACAATATTCCGAAACGATCGGTTTTTGCTTCATTTGAGCTTGAATGGTGAGAACAAGATGATGAAACACCTTCTCAAACAGATTAGGTGATAAGTGACATTGTTTTCGAGAAAGCTGTGAAGTACTTAGCCACGTATAAATATACGGAAACCTTCTTTTACATTATTTTGTGACATAAAACATAAAGAACCTACCTTTCTATAAATATATAGAAATAATAGGCTCTTTTACTCGAAATTGGTAATCACTTGCTTGAATTCCTTAACTTGATGACTACGGGATCTGCCCCCGTACTCTTGAGATCCTATCGTAGGAAACAAATCACTTGCAAACTTATTTATGGTTTCATTGATTTTGCCCTATCTATACTATCAAAGTGACTTCTAATTAAATCCAACAATTCATTTTTCCTTATATTTGTCCGTAAAGGTGATGAAAACAGTATACTATATAAATGTTTCAATTCGTCTAGTGAAATTCTTTTTAGACATTCTTCTTTAAATTTAATATCACTTTGATTATACAATAAGTTTTCTAAATAAAAATTTTTAACTTCATCTTCTGTATTTATGGATAAAATCGACTCCCTTATTCGGTTTCGATTTTTTTGTGAAGATTCCTGATTTTCGCTAATAATAAGACTAAAAACCTTCTTTATATCTTCTGGAGTGTATTTGAAATATGTCTTATTAAATAAATTTTTTGAAGGATACATATCAATATACAACTTCAGAAGACTTTGCAGTATTTCCTGTTCTCTTTTATTCATCTTATCACCTCTATATTAAATTTGCGATACAATCAGCAATTTCCGAATATTCTTCATGTATATCACCATTACTAATCGTTATTGGAATACCATAATTAGTTGAATTTGAACGATTATCCAAATGACGTATATAAGTATTGAAAATATGACTTCTATTATCCGCAACATAATTAGTACCCGTAATCTTAGACTTAATTCCAATTGCTGTGATGGATTTGTCTAATGATTCTAAGACTGGAAGATTTGCAACGGAAGCTTTACGTGCTTTAAATAATGTCTCCAATACCCCTATTAATTGTGGCTTTTCACCAAAATATTTTTTTAATAATAACCCACCAATTTTATTATCATACGCATATTTTAAATAAGTACTTTCGATTTCAGTGATATAATCTGCAACTCCATCACTACTTAACTCGTCACCAACAGTTGGAATTAAATAATAATCACATGCCAAAAAAACACTTTGTATAATTATATTGCTTGTTGGCGGACAATCAAACAAAATATAATCATAATTGGAGTTTAAATCAATGTCACTTAAAATTTTTGATATAACTAAGACATTGGTTGTGTTATTGGAGAGCCTCTCGGAAATATCGTTTAATCGACTATTTTTCATATCCAAAACAGTTGGAATATAATCTAATCGACCATTACCACGTGAATATTTTGAAATCTCTCTGATTGATTCTTTTATTTTTTTATAATTTGATGCAATATTATCTTCAAGAATATTTATTCGCGTAACATTATTAATATACTCTCCATATAATTCTAATGCATAGTTTAATGTGCCTTCTACCTCTAATCCTGCTAATTTAACATCACTGGTCTTGGAGCATATTTTACTCAAGGAACACTGAGGATCTAAATCTATTAACAAGACTTTTTTTTCATGCTTTCCAGATAGTAATGCTCCTATTTCAAATACTGTAGTTGTCTTACCTACCCCACCTTTATAATTTCCAAATAATATTTTTTTAGACATAATTCAACCTCCGTAAAAAATAATATTTATTTGTTTGATTCTTTATGTTTATCAAAAATTTCATAATTTACAGAAAGGAATATTAG
>JBDNRM010000406.1:0-2039 GCA_047718615.1 Bacillus sp. (in: firmicutes)
ACAGCAACTAATGAATTAAAACGGCTTGATTGGAGTGTAAGGTGCGAGACTCCTGTGGGATTAGCGGGTTAGCTGAGACCTAAGCAGGCGCTTGCGCCGAGGAGGCTCATCGCACGCCCCACGGAAAGGGAGCATCCTGAAACGAGAATCTTGCCCCAATTTATAAGGAATAATAACTGTGAAGTTTGAGCAAGTACTATTAGTTTAGCGGAGTCCTGAATTGTTTTTTCACAAGAAAGGCTGTACCAAAAGAATAAAGACACTTGGTACAGCCAGAATTAGTAGATGCGGTTAAAGCTGAGAACTAGGCTGGAATGTTCCTAATAGACGGCCTACTCTAGTATTTTTGTTATTTATTAATAACTCTACAACTGGTGATGCCGATTTGATTTTTTGGGTGTTTCCTTCAGGTCCAGTAGAGAAATTACTATAAGCAATTACAACAAAACGTCCATTTTCAGCTGGAACAATAAGCCAAGAGTAGACATATTGCTCGTTATTCTCCTGTCCAACATAGGGATCTCCAGGAGATTTTTGGGTGATGACGATACCAGTTTGGTTAAGTGCTTCGTATTCCCCAAACAAAGAGTCAGCCATAAAGCCAATTAAAAAATCACGGTTAACTAAGTCGTTTCCGTCTACAGTCATTTTATTCCCATGTGTTGCTACAAACAAATAATAGTGATTTTCATAAACGATTACATTTATACGTTCAATTTCATCTGTTACAAGATTTGTTGTTAAGATCGGCGGAAGAAATGCTGCTTCTGTTTTATTATTGCTAAGTTTAAGTGCACCAACACAGCCATTTGCTTTTAAATCATCAGCAGAAGGTTGATATCCTTCAGAGAATGCTCCAATAAATTTTTCTTCTACCGTTCCTTCTGTATTCAAGGCTTGTCCGGTATTTGCTTCAAAGAGAAGATACTCTTGTCCATCTTTTGGGTCTTTAAAATAGTGGGGATCACGAAAAGTAAAGTTATTCACTTGATCACTGCCTAAATCACGACGATGTTGGGTAGGGAATCGTTGTTCCATCCAAACGGCTTCATCTACTTTTTGATAAAAATAGCCATCTGGTTCAATGAGGATTTCATGATAACTTGGAGCTGATAATTGGAAAGAGGAGGAATTAGCTAATACAGGAACTTTAGCTGTTGCAAACTGCTGTTGTGTTTGGTAAATTCCAGTTTCTGGATCTTGATAAGAGGAGGCAATTGTATAAAAAAACTGTAAATCTCCTTCAGAAGTCAATATAGTAGAACCGGACCATTCCTGCGTGTTTTCTATGAGACGATTGGTAAAAACATAGCCGCCAGGATGCCAATTATTTTCATTGATTTTTGAATAAAAATACATTAATTTTGCTTGGCTAAGGTCGCCAATCGGTGCTCCTAAAGCAATTAGAACATTATAGCCCCCAACATTAGCAACTTGTCCTTCTTCATTTAAAGCAAGCCAGTTATCCCATATATCTCGTTCAGGATCTAATGAACGCACCTGACTTACATCAAAAACAGGAAACGTATTTCTCTCATTGACAGCCATGGAATCAGCATGTTCTCTCTTCCAGCTTGTCACATTCCAGTTAGCTGGAACATTCGGTTGATCATAAAACATAATGTCTCCTTCTTTCTATTCAGTTGATAGATAATAGGGGGGATTCAAAAAAGTTCGGTGAAAATGACACATCTAATTTCTTTGGTCCTTTTATCCCCCCTTAATTATCTTCAACATACAATACGAAAAAAGACATCAACTCGTATGGACTGACACCTTTAAATAAGGAAAAGAAACGAATGCTCCTGATAAAACTCCCTAGTATTATGAAAAGCGCTAGTTTTAAATACTAGGAAGACAAAAAAAGACATGATAGAAAAGACATCATGTCTACGAATAATAGTTATCCTTTTGTTCTTCTTTAAGGAAGTAACTCCCAATGATGAAGAAGCTTCACTTAGAGAAAAAAACAGTAGGAATTAACTAATAGTGCGTGTTCAAAAAGGAGGATAAAAAGGACCGAGAAGTTCGAGGCGGTT
>JBDNRM010000407.1:0-2037 GCA_047718615.1 Bacillus sp. (in: firmicutes)
TCCATTTCCCAGCTAAAATACTCATGATCATTATTTTTGTTATAGGTTAAAATAGCATCAAATTTATTACCCTTTTTACTAGTTAACCCCTTAACTGCTACTTTACCAGATTTCAACAATGCTTTTACCATTGTTTTTGTTGGTTTTTTTTTCATGGTTGCTAAAAACTTATCATTCTTCCAAATAACATACTTACAGCCGCTTTTCCAATTGCTGCAGCCATAGCCTTTTGCTCCTTCTATGACAGCATGCCCGCAATTAGGACATTTTCCAAGTATTTCAGCCTTTTTCCTATTGTAAGTAACTTCCTGAATAATAATATCAGCATCGTTTTTAATCGTTTGGACAGAGTCGATTGTAAATTGATAAATAATTTGTAAAAAATCCTGTTTGCTAAATGTTCCTTTTTCAATATCGAATAGATTTTTTTCTAAACGTCCAGTAAATTGTAAATTAAATAAATCTTTAATAGGGAAAGTTTCAACTAACTTTCTCCCTAATTCTGTACAGACAAGCGATTTATTTTGGGTTGTAATATAGCCGATATCCTTTAATTTTTTGATTGTTTCCGCACGTGTTGCAGGAGTGCCAATGCTATATCCATTTAAAATAGCCTCGATTTCTTCTTCCTTTTCTCCATCATCTCCCTTATTTTTCCCACATGTTTCCATCACTCTTAATAAGGTTTTTTCCGAATGCTCTTTTGGAGGTTGAGTCGTGTGAGTAGTCGTTTCCATCTTAACACTCTCCACTTCATCATTGGTCTGAACAAAGGGCAATAAAGTATCTTTTGATTGAATATTCTCCACTTTTTTCCACCCTTCAACAAGCTGGACCTTTCCTTTTGTATAAAAAACACCTTTTATCGGCATATCTACTATTTTTGTAGTAATTTTTGTTTCTTCATATTCAGCGATTGGCATAAACTGCATAATAAGCCGGTTTTTCACTGCTTCATATACTTGTTTTTCATCCAAACTCAGTTTCTTTGGTACTATATAGGTAGGAATAATGGCACTATGGCTTTCCACTTTTTTGTTATCAAATATTCTTTTAGAAGGGAAAAATTTTACTTCCTCCTTATATGGTAAATCATCCGTTAATAAAGAAACTACTTTTGCAGTTTTTGCGATTAAACTTTCCTCTAAAGCTTGGCTAGCAGTTCTGTATCTACAAAAAAGTGGACTTAATGGAAGTGGACATAACGCCGTTAGTTTTAAAGCTAATAACTAATAGGAATAAACTTATTATATTACATTTAGTAAATTAGCCTCTATAAATGTTTATTTCTTTATAAAGATTGTTTTAATAGGGGGGATTAATTTAGCAGTTAAGGGGACAGAAAAGAAGAATGTTTTTGTTGATGCAGTATGAAAATAAAATGGGTGAGAAGATGTTGTTTCATTGGAATAAATAAAGATGGTTGAATAATAACTGATACACCATAACTAAACTCCATAAAAAACCTAGACCTTGCTTATGAATTACTCATGAAGTGTTATTATAACTATTTTAATTTTAAGTGATCTTCTTACATGGGTTTAGACAAAAAGGAGAGTTTTACATAAACTCCGTACTGAAACAAAGCCAGATACGTAAAAACAAAAATTACAGAATCTTTACCCTTTTGGGTTTCTAATTGCCAAAAGAATTTTGAGTTAAAAAAATGAGAGAGAAGAAAAACGACTGTTCAAAAATGTGGCAGTCGTTAATTTGGTTGCTTTTCTTTAAATCCTAAAGCAATCTTTTGGAAAGAAGGCTAAAAATACAGCCTTCTTTTTGATTCTTGGTAGTTTTTCTAGTTGCATCATTGTATATTTTACCCATTATACCCGCATTTTAACATTTGTATTTTTTAATTGAATTGGGGCATAATAATCCGTTTTTATTCTTTTGGGTTGGATACATTATTAACCGAACCACAAAAAAGACAAATACAAGCGTTATAGTTGACGAATAAAAGGAACTAATAAGCAAAAATTATTTCTTATCATTATTTGAATTTACCTTTTTAGAAATTACTTTATATTGGAAGTC
>JBDNRM010000408.1:0-2032 GCA_047718615.1 Bacillus sp. (in: firmicutes)
TTGTTAATATATGTAAAGCGTACAGGGAGTCTTTTGATAATAAATGCTGGCAATTCTGTTGCTTTTCTCCCCCATTGCTTTTCGGTATAACCTTTAATTAATTTCTTATAAACATCAGTTCCAATTAAGGAAATTGCTTGTTCCTCTAAATTCTGCGGTTGTGATATACCAGCCTGTTCTCTTTGCTCTTGAATTTTTGCTTTTGCCTCATCAGGAGTAACAACTCCCCACAATTTATTGAACGTATTCATATTAAAAGGCAAATTATAAATTTCACCATTATAGTTAGCAATTGGAGTATTAATATAATTGTTAAACTCGGCAAATTGATTTACGTACTCCCATATCCTTTTGTTGCTCGTGTGGAAAATATGGGCACCATATTTATGAACGTTAATTCCTTCTACCTTTTCTGTATAAATATTTCCCGCTATATGATCTCGTTTTTCAATAACCTTAACTTTCTTCCCCCGCTGTGCTGCTTCATACGCGAAAGTACTGCCGAATAAACCTGATCCAACAACTAAATAATCATACTTCATTTCTTCATAACCTCAATTCATTTTATTATGTTCTTTGAGTGGAAGTTCTTCTAAACATTATATTAACCCACATCCACGTGATTATGGTCAGAAAGAGATAATTAAGATCTATTATAGTAACAATAAAAAGAATGATCATGAATGCATTAAAAAGAATTAGATACACATCATCTTTCCAGAATTTCTTAATAGACATAATCGTTGGCAATAAGTACAAAGAAGCTAAGTAAATTCCACCGCCGGCTAATACCCTCATCAGTCCTGTACTGTATCCGTCATTACCATGTGGCAATAATCTGAACGAATACATATAGTGTTTAATTGATGCATAATTTCCAACACCATTTCCTATAAATGGATGGTTAAGCCATGCTCTAAAACCCGCATACACATCATTCAATCGTATGGAATATGAATTAAAATTCTCTTGCATCTTTTTATTTACAAAAAATACAATAATTAGTGCAGCAACTACCACTATAACTGGAATAATGACATACTTCCAACGAGAAATAAAATGCGAAATTTTTTCTTGGAACATAATCCTTGTTCCCAAAATACCTATCGCAATAATAACCCCAGTTGTAGATGTTGTTGATAAAATAGTTATTAACAAAATAACGGTCTTTAAGCCCAAACGTTTCTCTAAATATATATTAATTAATAAAGCTACAGTTAGTACAAAGGAAATCATTGGGGCTTCAACAAATATTCCGGTATTTCTAATAATATTAATCCCGAGAAATTGAGTAGGTCCTTGTGCATCAAAGAAAATATTAAAGTACGACTGTATAGGATGTTTATCGCCCCAAATAATTACTTTCATACCTGAGACATGTACAAAATTTAATAAAGGTCCAAGGACCCACATAAATAAAGAATACACAGCAAGGATAACAGTAATGTTCTCAACCTTGTATAGTAAAGCGTTCAGTCTTTGATGTGCCAGACTATATTTTAAATAAAGCATAGTCAGTATTGGAAAAACATACATAATGAAGAAAGTACCTTTAGCCCGCATCAACGGATAGTTCATGTTATTTAATATACAGAATACCAAATAAATACCAGTAAACCATGCCAGAAATTTAAAAAGGCGTTTCAACTCAAAACGATTTGCACAAATCCATAAAAAAGAAAGCATACCAATCATTCCAAGACATAAAAAGAGGGCAATTAGCAAAAAACGATGTGAACCATCTTCATAACTTCTAAAGTAAACGGTATTACTAGTCAGAATTAATAGTGACGCCAAAAAATATTCCAACACATTTATAATTTTACCCGTTGATTTGCTATTTATTGCTCTTGCCAAGATAGGAATATTAATCATTAGTTTCCTCCAAGAGTTACCTTATCATATCTGTTATTTCTTATTATTTTTTCTTTGGCCCTAAATAATCGACTTTGGGATGAAAAAACAAACCACAAATCAAACCGCGGGAAATGGTAACAATACGTTTCATTTTATGACCTTGAGACTGTGTAAG
>JBDNRM010000409.1:0-2028 GCA_047718615.1 Bacillus sp. (in: firmicutes)
CGGTACGTACGGTGGTGTGAGAGGTCGGCACGGAAATGTGCCTCCTACTCGATTTGCCTAAAAAAGAGATTAATAGAGATGTTCTTTTTATTGATAAAAAAAGTGGCTAATTGGAATAGAACGAACAGAAAATACTTCTAAGAGTGCGTGTTCAAAAAGGAGGATAAAAAGGACCAACGAAGAAATTCGACGTGCCATGTTTATCGGAGTTTTTGAACAACCTTTAAGAGAAAAGAAAGTAGGGAATGCTGTGGGTTTAGTAGTACAAAAGTTCGGCGGAACATCAGTTGGAAGTGCAGAACGAATTAAAAATGTTGCCGAGCGAGTAATGGAAGAGAAAAATAGAGGAAATGAAGTGGTTGTTGTTGTTTCTGCAATGGGGAAAACAACGGATGAGCTAGTAAAACTTGCTGGTGAATTAACAGATCGTCCTTCGAAAAGAGAAATGGACGTATTACTTTCAACTGGTGAACAAATGACCATCAGTTTATTATCAATGGCATTAAATGCAAAACAAGTAGATGCGATTTCTTATACCGGCTGGCAAGCAGGAATTCAAACGGAAGCGGTTCATGGGAATGCACGCATTCTAAATATCGAAACAGAAAAGATGCACGCTCAATTAAAGGAAGGAAAAGTTGTCATTGTGGCAGGTTTTCAAGGGGTAACAGAAGATGGGGATATTACAACATTAGGGCGTGGTGGTTCAGATACAACGGCAGTAGCATTAGCAGCCGCTCTTAAGGCAGAAAAATGTGATATTTATACAGATGTAACTGGTGTGTATACAACAGACCCCCGTTATATTAAAAATGCAAGAAAATTATTGGCCGTATCTTATGACGAAATGCTAGAATTGGCGAATTTAGGTGCAGGCGTCCTACATCCAAGGGCTGTCGAATATGCAAAAAATTATCAAGTGCCACTTGTAGTACGCTCAAGTATGGAAAAAGAAGAAGGAACAATCATCGAGGAGGAAGTATCAATGGAGCAAAACTTGGTCGTAAGAGGTGTAGCGTTTGAAGATAATATTACTAGCGTAACGGTGTTTGGATTAAAAGATCCTTTAACAAGCCTTTCCACCATTTTTACGACATTAGCATCCCATCATATCAATGTGGATATTATTATTCAGAGCTTAACGGATCAACAAACACTAAATGTTTCATTTTCTATTAAAGACAGTGATCTAGCAGAAACATTACAAGTATTAGAAGAGAATCAATCTGTATTATCCTATGAAAAAGTAACTTCTGAACAAGGACTTGCAAAAGTATCTATTGTTGGATCTGGTATGATTTCTAATCCAGGTGTAGCGGCAGATATGTTTAAAGTATTGGCTTCAGAAGATATTGTCATCAAAATGGTAAGTACTTCTGAAATTAAAGTATCAACCGTTATTGAAAAAGAAAAAATGGTTCATGCAGTGGAAGCATTGCATGATGCGTTTGAATTAAGCAAAGTAGCTGTTGTCAACGCATAAAAAAGTGTGGATTTTTCTTTGTAGGCAATGAACGCCTTTAGAGGTGAAAATATAATGCGATATAGCAACGTACAAGAGATCTCATATGGGGTAACTCTTGTACGTTTTTTTGTAATTTTTTATAGAGTGAAAAGCAAAAGAATGTTTGTGGTAAACACCCGCAGCCTGTATACACTTCGCTTTCCGTGGGGCTCGCGCTGAGCCGCTTCGGCCCTTGGCCTGCAGGGTCTCAGCTGTCTCGCTAATCCCACAGGAGTCTACGTGTATTCAGGCTGCTCCATTTTCCAATCTATTTCATTTTTTTCTTGGTAAAAGAATTAGGTTTTAGAAAATCACCTTTAAAACAAAGTGAAATGGAGCGGAAGACACTCGACTCCTGCGGGAAGTAGAGGAAAGGCTTTAAACCCCGCAAGTAGCAACGAGGAGGCTCAAGCATAGCCCCGCGGAAAGCGAGTGCCTGTAGCGCAATGGAACAACATAGTTTTTATACTTAACTCTATTAAAAAACATAAATAACCAGTATAGGGAAGTAACCATTTACGTGC
>JBDNRM010000410.1:0-2014 GCA_047718615.1 Bacillus sp. (in: firmicutes)
ATACTATAATGTCTAGTTTAGTTCTAGGCTTCATCATCATGGTGATTCGCGAACCATCTTCTCGTTCTATTTCCAGTTCTGGTTGCTGCTCATTAATCAGTGCTTCTTTTGTTCTTATTTGAAAAGCTTTTTTTATACGATTTACTACTGCTGTACTTTCAAATTCTTCTGGTTGTTTTTGAAAATAACCATTTTTATCGATCCATAATTCTGTCCCTCTGATAACAGCTGATTCACTATTAGGTTCCTTATCCCATTTA
Source organism: Bacillus sp. (in: firmicutes) (assembly GCA_047718615.1). Lineage (GTDB taxonomy): Bacteria > Bacillota > Bacilli > Bacillales > Cytobacillaceae > Niallia. The sequence goes on from JBDNRM010000410.1 coordinate 261, forward strand.
TGTAGAATACTTACGCCCCATACTTCATGGAAAATAGCTTCTGGTAAAGAATCATAAAAAGAGGGATATTCATCGGACGTAATATTCTCTTTTTGTAAGACTTCGTTTATTTTTGTTATAAAGTAAGATATAGCTTGTTTGTCACCAATAACTGCTTGGTGCTGTCTGTTTAACCAAACATCATCACTATTTGAATCATCGTTTATTAAAGAGGAAGATTGATCATTTTCTACAGATTCAGCTATTATGATACTTTGTAGCTCTTCTTTAACTTGGTTACAAATTAAACGAAATGTCTTTTTTCTTTCATAGGTAGTTACAAAATCTTTTTTTAACCCTTTTTCCTCAATAGTTTTAGATAACCATTGGGAAGGCTCAAACTCACTTTCTAATCCTAATGATTGTTCTGTATCATTTTTAACTGCATTTAAAGTCATTTTTTCGCCTCCTTATTACCGGTTAAATATAGATAAAAATCCTTTCTTTTCTTTGTGCTCCTTCGTATCTTCTTTCTCTGTTAATTTAGCTTCAGCAATTATTACATTAGCTAAAACATCTATTGGCTTGTTATAGCTACTATCTGAAAAATCGTATAGTAATTTTTTCTCAAAAGTAGCAATGGATCCTAGCTCCTTCATATCTGGTATTGTGACAACTCGATTCATATTTAGTTCTTCCTCAAGTTTTTTTTCGCTTATTAATGCATTCGCAGGTTGGAATTTATTGATAACAAGCATAAAATCATCATTTTTCCCACCAGAAGGTTCAATTATTTGTTGGTATAGATAAGGATAATATCCTTTATAGCCTTTCTCTTCTTGATTAGTAACAAGAAATTTCATATTACTACTTAAGTAAGCTTGTGCTGCTAGTGCAGAATCAAAGTGAGTGCCTGCATCGATTAAAATTACATCAAATAACTGTTGAGCTGTTTGAATCAAATGTTCAATTTCATAAGATTTATAAAATCTTTGCATTTTAATATCGCGGTTGCCGGCCAAATGATAAAAGGAATCATGATAATAAATAGCTTCGGATAACCTGTTTATCGTTAAATTTTTGACATTGAGATCTACTTTCAAATCATTTAAATATTGACCTTGATACAAGTAAAAATAATCGGCTGGATCCCAACTATTTAAACTCAAAACTAAAACCTTTTCTTTTACTTTGAGTGATAATGCTCTTCCTAAATTTAAAGTGGTAGAGGAAACACCAGCACCATTATGTGTGCCAAATATGCCAATGATTCTCTTTGATAAATAATCATCTTTATTCGTTAGGTTATTGATACAGTATTCAACTACTTGAAGTTCTGTAGAATATTCATGAATAAGGGTTACTTTATATGCTGCACATAGTCTTGTAATTGTCTTAGTAAATTGTTCACTCTTGATTTGAGTAGGCTTAAAATACATGGGAATAGAGGGATATTTCTCTCTAACTACTCCTATGTTATTGATGTCAAATGAATCTCCATCTAATAAAACAGCGTCAATTTTTTCCTTATTTGAATAATCAATATTGCCCATATGAGCATGGAGGTTGTCCATTTTGTCAATTAGTTCTTTGTAGATAGAGTTTTGACTAAAAATTAATATTTCCATTACATGTCCTTCTTCCTATTGATAAGTTATATATAATTTTGCTCCTTTACCGAGCACTTCGTTCATTAACTTTTTAAAGTCCTCTTCATTTAAAATAATCTCCAAATCACTTATGCTTGAAGTAGCATTAAGTCGTTTATCCTCTTT
>JBDNRM010000411.1:0-1992 GCA_047718615.1 Bacillus sp. (in: firmicutes)
GGGGCAGCGGAGCACAATCCAACATGGAGAGGCTCCCGTCTACTCGACCTGCAGGCCAAGGGCCGAAGCGGCTCAGTGCGAGCCCCACGGAAAGCGAAGTGTATGCAGGCTGCGGGTGATTACCACAAACCTTCTTTTTTACATGAATAAAAAACCCAAACCATGATACGGAATTTTTTTTACATCCTCGTATCATGGTTCGAGTTTATCTTCGGCTAGAATACTTATGTCCCAGCTTCTCGTACTTTTTAGTCTTTTGACATGTTTTTTTAATAATTGTCATTTTTTTGTAACCATTTTTCTTTTCTATCCTTTATACTTAAATAAAGAATAGTTATAGAAAGTGTGGCAGCAAGATGAAAAACCCAAAAAAAAGAACAGAAAGACTGCAAATCTATAGTATTAGCATTCTATTTATCACTTTAGTAAGTGTTTTCTTATGGAATATAATGGCAGAAAGAACAGCGGGAAGTACAAGAAAACAAGTGAGTATATTACAGGAAAAACAAATATATCATCCCCCCTTGCAAAAAGATAATCCTCTGATTCAAAAAAAGAAGCAAGAGAGAGAAGAACAATTGAAAGCGAAGCAAGAAGCAGAAGACATGGGGAAAAAAATCGTTTATTTAACATTTGATGATGGTCCGAGTGGTGCATCATCTTCCATATTAGAACAACTTCAAAATTATGATGCGAAAGCAACCTTTTTTTATTTAGAGCCAAATATGGAAAAATATAAAACTATTGTAAAAGAAGCATATAAGCATGGTCATTCTATTGGACTGCATGGTGTTACGCATGATGTGAAACAAGTATATGCTACGAGTAGTTCTGTCGTAAATGAAATGGAAAAAACAAATGAAGAATTGGAGCAAATTATTCATCAAAAAAGCATGCTTATTCGAACACCTTATGGAAGTAAACCATACATGAATGAAGAATATCTAAATAAAGTGAAAAAAGCTGGTTATATTTTATGGGATTGGAATATAGATAGCCGCGATTGGTATTATGGAGATAAAAGATATGTAACGGATACAATTAATCAATTAAAACATGTTAATCACAGTAAAGTTGTTATTTTATTGCATGATCGCCAAACGACAGCTCAATACTTAGGGTTGCTGCTGCAATATTTACAAAAAGAAGACTATGAGTTTAGAGCGATAAACGAAGAATTGATACCAGTGCATTTTTAAAAACGAAATTCAAAAAAGTCATTTATCACTTTCTATAGGAAAAAAACTTATGAATGATAAAAGTAAAGAAAAAGTTTTACTTTAAAGTCCAGGCTGAACGAATGTTTTTCCTTACAGCATGTATAGTGTTTGTTTACTATGTGAAAATGAATCTGTCTCTGCCAGTTTCCCACAAAAAAAACGCCCATCCATCTCATTGGGCGTTTTTTTGTGGGAAATTGTATACATTATTTGTTAATAAGAATCAAAATTCATTTTCTTCTAAACAGAAGTTTTTACTACTAAATGGTCTAACATGTTCATATCACTATTTCAGGAAGTCATTTTAACTTTTTTTCTAGTTGTTGTCCATTTTCCACGACTAGGGCTTTGCACTAAGTCATTATAAGCTAATACATTCAAATCTCTTTGAATCGTTCGAGGAGTAATACCAAATTCCTCTACTAGCTCTTGTGTTGTTACAGTTCCACGCTTACTAATAAACATGTAGACGGATTTGATACGGTTTAACATCCGGTTAGTTGAAGGTTTCAATAAACCACTCCCTATCCTTTTTTCAAACCTTTGGCAAATTCCTACGACCGACAGCTTATTTGAAGATTAATCTCCAAGCGTATGTAATTTTCTTTTCCACAGACAACTCCTTCTCAACTGTTTAATAGTGAACAATATAGTATGAAGTCAAACCTCTTATAAATATTGTACCCCTATTTTACGATTAATTCTACAACAATTGCTGAAATTTACAAAATATTTGATTTATATTGTCTATATATACCACGTCCTGATTGTT
>JBDNRM010000412.1:0-1979 GCA_047718615.1 Bacillus sp. (in: firmicutes)
GCAATGACTGGCTTTAAACTCCGCATAAGTGGCTCATTTCATCTGCAATAATCATAACAGCAGTATCAACAAGAGAAACCAAAGTATTAGAAGATGGAAAATATGTAAAAAAACAGATGGAAGTAGCAACATTTCTCTTAGAAGGTACAAACATTACAGCATATTGCCCAAGCAACGAATTTTCTGATCATGATTTCCGTTCATTAAACGGTTTTACAGGATCAATTCAAGAAGTGATTGTAGACCAAATAGACATTGAAGACAATATTGTATTGGTATCAGTAAGGAAAGCGGATGATATCAGAAAAGCGGAATTCATGAAACAATTAGTAACACTAGAAGCTGAAGATTCCTTAAAGTCAACAATTTTTGACGGTGTAGTAAGAGGTTATAATCCAAACACAAGGAAGGTTTTTGTCCGTATTAATGGTGCAGATTGCTTTATGAACGCTAGACATTGGAGCTGGGAAAATGGAAATATTCAGCATGAAATTAATCGAGGAGAAACAATACAAGTAAAAGTTTTGAGATTTGATAAAGAAAATAATCTTATTCAAGTTAGCAGAAGGGATACTCAAGATGATCCATTTAAAAAATTAATCGAACTTTATAATCAAAACAGTACAGTCGCTGGTAAAGTAACGAATCTAGACCCAATACATGGGATATTTGTTAAATTAGATGCAGGATTAGAAGTTAAAGGGATCCGTCCCCGTCACTTACCAGAGCCAGTAGTTGGAGATATTGTTTCTTGCACTATCCGCTCCATTGATAAAGATAAAAGACATGCCAAAGTAACTATTACGGGGTATCCAAGGGGTAAAAAGAAAATCAAAGATGTCGCTTCATTCCTCTTTGAATAATGAATATTTCTGAACAAAATAACTTAGTAATGGACGATTTCCCTGTTTTCACCACAAGAAATGGTGAAATCCCTTTCTGGGACCATCCACTACTTAAAAGTAGTTATGTAAAACCTTCGAAATATTACCCATATACAGGGATAGAAGGTGCTATGACACTATTAAACAGAAAAATTATTGATGAAGCGGATTTTACCCTTATTAAAGTTCTAGGTGACGCTGTTTGTGCAAATGAGGACCAAATTAGGAGATATATGTCTTCTCTAATGAGTAGGTCAGAAACCTCTAAGCGTTTAGATCGATTGAGAACCAATGGTGTTGTAGATAGATGGAAAGTTAGAATACGTGGTGATGAAGAAACACGACCTCCCGCTCCCTTTACATTAGGGGTAGCGGGTTATAGGCTACTAAAACATTATTATAGCGATCAGTTCTTTATGGCCCCTGATAGATGGGATAATTATGGTGTAGGTGGATTAAAACGATATGTATCAATGAATGAGCTTCGCTGCCAATTCATAGAAAAGAAAGTTGTTTCTAAATGGAAATGGAATGCTCGTCTAGCAAATAATGCTCGGTATAAATTCCCAATGAGTGCAGCAGAAGTAAAAACCCCTAATGGGAATATTAACTTTCTTATTGACAGAGCACAAATGAACCAAAACTTTATTGGTTATTTCAGAGATAAGTTTGAAAATTGGAAATATGTCTATAATAAATATGGTAATTTACCAATTTCAGATTTTCCTGAAAATCCGCAAATCGTAATTATATATACATCTACCATATCTATTGCTGAAGCAATTCATAAAGAACTGTTATTAGATACATTACCATTTAATATTCTTTTCTTAGTTGAAGAATTAATAAATGAAAATTTAGAAAGTGCCTATTATCAACCACTGAAACATCAAAAATTACAAAGAATAAATGTTCATTTGCAGGGGAATTATTAATTAAATTCCCCTGTAAATATATATCATTATTAAAATGTTCTAAGTATCAGAAAAGAACAAATTACCTTAAAAGAGATGAACTTTTAATTATGTATAGCGGCCCATATCCAAGAACCGCTATTTTTTATTTTTTACTCTGACTCTAATACACATCTCCCAG
>JBDNRM010000413.1:0-1975 GCA_047718615.1 Bacillus sp. (in: firmicutes)
CCCGCATCCATTGCCTTTTTCTTCTATTTTTCCGTCAATCAATAATATATTTTCACGAATTTGATAGAAATGTTTACTAGTATAAAAATCAACCATTATGCTAATTCCTCCTCAAAAGAAAAAAGATCGTAAGTGGTTGGAATAATATGTTCAACCAATTCTTCGATCCTTTTTAACCCGCTTATTAATTTTAAGCTTGTATTCTTTTTACTTCTCAATTGGAACACTACAGTATTATTAGTAACAATTATGTTTATACCGTTTTTTTGATAGAAACCCCTTGTGTCAATAGTAATTATAGAGGGATTATTATCTAAAAGTGATAGCCAATCATTAGAGTTTTTCCCTTCCTCACTTAACATATACTCAATACTGGTAATTGTAGTATTTAAAGTTCCTAATGAAAGGTCAAACATATAAGCAAAGCTCATAGTATTTTTACCATTAAAATACACTCTATATCCCTTTTCTCTTTGATTAGAATGTCCTTTAAATGGTTCAATACGAAAAACTATATCTTCAAAATACCATTCCAATCCATCTTTTTTACTTGAAAATCCTATACCCTTTAATAAGCTTTCTAACTTTGTAGGTTCTAGAGGACAAAAGCATGTGATTTTATACATATGCGATCCTCCTACAGACATTAGAATCAAATAATTTAGTCGTCGTCAAAACCTTTCCCTCCTAGTATTTTGTTTCATTTCGATTAATTTTCATTTTTTCCCTTTACTTTTTTCATAAAAAAAAGCCTTCAGGACAGTTAATAGCACAGCTGCTATTAAAACTGAACCCAAAGGCTCTACATTTACTAAGTAAAAGAAAAATCCAAAATAGAAAAATAATCTGATTTAATTTTAACTTTTTATCCTATTATTTTCAATAGTTTCAAAAGATATCGTCAGTTATTCGAGCAGGACAGTCTGTTTACAAACAAAAAAGTGAAATATACTTTTATACTTGAAGATACATCACAGTTATAGATTTCTATAATTTCCAGATACATAATTCATAACTAACGTTCCAGCAGCATCTATTTTAAAATTCGACTCTAGAATCGTTTTATTCGAATTAGATATAAACTTGAACACAAATTTACTGTCGTCAATAAATGCTTTCACACCACTATAAGTATTTGTTGTTTTTTAACAAATTTGCTTAATTAAGCTAGGTGAATTGTTTTTTGGAGAATTAACATCATTTGAAACTTCAAAAGCCTCCATTTGTTCAAAGTCAAAGGGAACAAGTAATTTACTTAACGAGTTAGTATCGGTATTTGTTGGATTTAGCCAGAATTGTTCATCTTCAGGTTTTAATATGACTGGCATTCTATCATGTATTTCAGTCATTAGCTTATTTGGTTGAGTGGTAATTACAGAACATGAGTATACCATTTCTCCTTCTGGGGATTTCCAAGATTCCCATAAGCCAGCCATACCAAATGGTTGATTATTTTTAAGTTTTATACGCATAGGAATTTTACGTTCATTTGTACGTTTCCATTCATAGAAAGAATCAGCAAGGATCAAACAGCGTTTCTTTTTATAGGCATTACGAAAACTTGGCTTTTCGGCAATTGTTTCTGAACGAGCGTTAATCATTTTATAACCGATTTTCATATCTTTAGACCAGGGAGTAATTAATCCCCAACGTAAATATCCAAGACGATTCTTTTCACCATCATTGATCACAGAAAGTACGGATTGAGAGGGAGCTACATTATAGTTTGGGTTATAAAGTGATTCTTCAATTGCTGAGTCGATATTAAAGCGGTCAATAATTGTTCCAAAGTCAGTAAATAAAGTAAAGCGACCACACATGCTATCACCTGCTTTTTAGGTTAAGTGTAGCAAAATAGAAAATGGAAAACAAACTAGCCAGAATAAATTAAGGCATTCATAGAGAGGATATAGAAAGGTTAATCATACAGAATAAAAGATAATGTTAAAAAATATAAAGCTCAACTGTATGGAGT
>JBDNRM010000414.1:0-1952 GCA_047718615.1 Bacillus sp. (in: firmicutes)
GTAATATAACATTACCAAGTAAAAAAATAACGATAATTACTTATAGTGATTTTTAAGTTAATAAGACGGTTAACTAGACTCATAAGAACTCTTAGAAACCTTACACTTATTAACTACAATAAAAAAACTCCTTTTTATAGATGTTTCCCGGAATATCCATCCGGTAACTTTCTATTGAAAGGAGGCTCATACATGTTGTTTTATATAAATTCTAGAATTGCTTTCTTTTTGTCGAAGAGGAAATATTCAATTCTTCCCGGTACTTTGTTATAACACGTCTAGACACAAATATATTATGGTTCGTTTCTAATATTTTTTTTATTTTTTCATCTGATAACGGTTTATGTTTATCTTCTTCCTTTATTAAATCAATAATTATTTTTTTTATTGCAGCAGAAGAAACCTCTGTCTCATTCTCCCCCTTCATTCCTTGGCTGAAAAATGATTTTAATCCAACAATCCCAAAAGATGTTTCCATATATTTATTAGAAACGACTCGGCTCACAGTCGATTCATGAACACCAAGTATATCTGCCACTTGTTTTAATGTGAGCGGTTTTAATTTGCTAGGCCCTTTAAAAAAGAACTCTTTCTGCTGCTCTACAATACAAGCGCTGATTTCGAGTAATATTGCCTCTCTCTGTTTAAGTCCATTTCGCAGAGATTGAAATTCTGCGTATTTTTTCCGTATATACTCATACTCATTCCCTTGTTTATTTTGCAGCAAGAGCTGGTAATCTTCATGTAATGTTAGTTTTGTAAAGAGTGGATCATTTAATTGAATTTCCAACTGGTCGTTGACTGGATAAACAGAAACATCTGGTCGAATATACAGCGATACATCTTGCTGAAAGCTTACTCCTGGTCTTGGCTGGAGCACAAGTATTTTCCTTTGCACTTCTTGAATATCCGATAAGGAAACGCCTAACTTTTTTGAGATATACGGCCATTTCTTGTCTGCAAATGTGACAAAATATTCCGCTATAATTATATAGGACAATTTATCTTCTGGATATTTCTTCTCTAACTGCAGCAATAAACATTCCTGTAAACTACTTGCTCCAACCCCAATTGGTTCTAAGCTTTGCAATAGCTTAACATATTCTCTTCCCTTCTCTACTGTAATAAATAATGTGGAACAAATTTCTTCTATTGTCTCTGTTAAATATCCATTTTCATCTAAACTGTGTATAAAATAGGTTAAGCATTTATCATCTTTTTCACTTAATTTTAAAAGTCCTGCTTGCTCTAATAGAAAAGCAGATAAGGTTATATTAGACGTATCTTTTACGTTTTCCATGAAAGAATCTATATCATCCTTTTGCTGCTGTTTTTTCTCTTTTCTCGGTAGTTCATACCCTTCTACCTTGGCCGCAACTTCCTTAAAGCATTGATCACATTCTATCAGCGGATTCTCCAATGCCTGTTCACGAATAAAATCAAGCAAATCATGAGTGGAATACGCTAATAAAGAGATTGCTTGAAGCATTTCGTGATTTAAAACCATTGATGTCTTTTGATATTGCAAAATATTCGGCTGAAGATCCACCTTGTTTCCTCCTCACTAATACCCTTTCTATTATTAATACGACCATTATTTTATAAAAATTCTGAATTTTTATTGAATGCGCTTTCTTTTCATTGTAAAAATTTTTTCTTCCTTTAATGCATGTTTTTCCCGTTTTCTTTATATTCATTATACCGAATTTTAATCATTATTACCATAGATTCTTATTCTATTTCAACGATTGAACACGGATACAAAACACAAAATTGGTAATGCTAAAAGGGAATATATCGCCTATATAAATTGGATATAATTCCTCTTTTTTTTTCATGATTATAGCTTAACGTCTTTTGAAAAAATCCGCATTTAATCTATATAGTAACTTATACATAGTAGTAACTTATACAAAGAAAGGTGCGAATATATGAGTACATATATTGAAGTG
>JBDNRM010000415.1:0-1935 GCA_047718615.1 Bacillus sp. (in: firmicutes)
TAGAAAAAATTTTCATGCCGGGGTGTGAGTGTGAAATCATGTGTGTTTCTTATTGAATATTATATTTATTCATCACTTGTAAAAAGGGTTCCTTCGTCCATTCCCCACAAGCATCCGAACATTTTTTAATAATTGTTTCCAATATTGCTTGTTCTTCTTTCGTGAACTTGCCTAATACATAATCAGTAACCTTCATACCATTTTTTGGCCTGTCAATCCCCACTCGGATTCGATTGAATTTTTCAGATCCTAGATGGGCGATAGTAGATTTAATGCCATTATGGCCACCAGAACTACCTTTTTGTCTTAATCTTATTTTTCCTACTGGTAAATCTAAATCATCGTAAATAACAACAATATCTTCTAGTGCAATATCATAATAATCTGCCAGAGGGCGTATGGATTCTCCAGAAAGATTCATATATGTAAGCGGTTTTAATAAGATCACCTTTTCTCCACTAATGATCCCCGTTCCAAATATCCCTTTAAATTTTGCTTTCTCTAAAGGAATTGTATACTCTTTAGCGATGTACTCAATAATGTCAAAGCCAATATTATGCCTTGTATTTTCATATTGTTTTCCAGGGTTCCCTAATCCAACAATTAATTTCATATAAACCACCCTTTGCAAAAAAATGTTTACTACGTACGTATTCAAAGGAAGAACATCCATACACAGAAGTCCGAAGCGCTTACTTAGCAGGCTCCTTGAGAATTGGAGTAGAAGAATGCAGCGTAAGGATTAGAAAGCTATAGGGGATCAAATCTTTTGATAGAGCAATATACAGAAAAAGAAGCTTTCATCCAAAAAACATTTCTAATTGGACAAAACCTCTCGTTCCGCATATATGAAAAAACACATGTATCTTGGTAAATCCCATAAAAAATATTCATTTAAATCAAGGAAAATGAATATTCGCGATAAAGGATTATTTTTCAGAAGGTGCCTTACTCGAAGATAATTCACCGCTCCCTTCGAGTCTAGGCAGCACCGGCATTTCATATCCTATCACTTTAAAAAAGCGGCTAAACTTCAGAAGCTTCTGCTTTTCTTTCCTTTAAAGATTGCTGAACTGTACTTATTAATCATAACAAATTTAGCATAAAGGAAAAAAGGGCAGAAATAAACTTTTTTTACTCAACTGTCTCTTTTTCCGTTTCTCTGCCTTCTAAGTTATCTGGGGCTCCTTCTTCTTGCTGTTCTCCTGTACTAATTTCTTCTTCTTGTCTAGGAGCAAGAATAGATGCGATTACTTCGTCTTTTTCATGATTAATCTCTAAAGATTTATATTCCTTAATATCAGCTATTGTAATCGTTTCTCCTACTTGCAATTCACTAACGTCTATCTCGATGGCAGCTGGAATATCATTTGGTTTTGCTGTTACTTCGACTTCATGAAGTGGTTGTTGCAATACACCGCCATCCTTTACCCCTGCTGCATCTCCAATTAGAGAAACCTTAACTGTAGCTGTTATTTCTTTCGATAAATCGATAGCAAGAAAATCAACATGCAGTATATTTCTTTTAATAGGATCTGAAAGATAATCACTTAGTACTACATTATATTTTTGTCCATCGATAGCTAATTCAATTACGCCATTTCTTCCCACGTTTTTAATTGTTTTTAAAAATTCAATTTCACTTAAATAAATAGATGTACTCTTCGTTTTCGATCCGTATACTACTCCAGGTATATTTCCTTCTTTACGAATTCCTGTTAAAGTTGAATGTTTAAATTCTGTGCGTTCTTTAGCCTGTAATAATGTACTCATAATTTTAATCTTCACCTTCCATTATTTTTTCAAAGACACTCTTATTAAAAAATGCCCTAATTCAGGAAAATTTAAACATAAAACTTTTTTCTAAAATTAACAAACAAAAAATCCTCTCAAAAAAAAACAGTGAAAATAACGGTATTAGAAAAAGAAGAGGCC
>JBDNRM010000416.1:0-1930 GCA_047718615.1 Bacillus sp. (in: firmicutes)
AATGCCTGCCTGTCACGCAGGAGGTCGCGGGTTCGAGTCCCGTCCGGACCGCCATAAAAATAATAGTATGGCTAATTGGATATAATAAGATACCAATGTATGTAAAATACAGGGGTATAGTTTAAAGGTAGAACAGAGGTCTCCAAAACCTCCGGTGTGGGTTCAATTCCTACTACCCCTGCCAAGAACAATAACAATATGGCGGTTGTGGCGAAGTGGTTAACGCATCGGATTGTGGCTCCGACACTCGTGGGTTCGATTCCCATCAGTCGCCCCATTATATTTTTCATTGGGCTATAGCCAAGTGGTAAGGCAACGGACTTTGACTCCGTCATTCGTTGGTTCGAATCCAGCTAGCCCAGTCTTTAGCTAAGGATAGTTGAGGGGTGTATAAACTTCTTGATTGTCATTTATCAATCTATAATAACGCATGCGGGTGTAGTTTAATGGTAAAACCTCAGCCTTCCAAGCTGATGTCGTGGGTTCGATTCCCATCACCCGCTCCATCGTTCCGCAGTAGCTCAGTGGTAGAGCATTCGGCTGTTAACCGAACGGTCGTAGGTTCGAGTCCTACCTGCGGAGCCATTTTTATAACATGCGCCTTTAGCTCAGCTGGATAGAGCAACGGCCTTCTAAGCCGTGTGTCAGAGGTTCGAATCCTCTAAGGCGCGTAGATTAATGTGAACTAGAAAGCAGTGTTGCTTAAACAAAGCGATACTGTTTTTTTTTATTCTATTAAACGAGAATGTTGATAAATGATAGATGGATCTATTCTCGTCCTTTTTAAACTTCCTCTTTAACTCGTTATTATAGCGAGAATTCTCGTCTTATTAACGTATTCATTATAATACTCTTTTTTTAGAGTGCCCGCATAGTACATACAAACTTTCAATGCTACTTCTATTTCAGTATAAACTTGCTTTAATCTCATAATATATTAATTCTATTATTTACTCCGATTCAGGAAATGGTTTTAAAAAACGAAAATCATATTTCTTTCCTGGTGGCAATTCACTTATGTTTGAAGGTCGCAATAAAATAGAGAGAGCAGTTATAATTTTGTAAGAGAGGTGGGAAAATATTGAAAAATAATTTTACGGTACTGTTTTTATTTTTATTTATAGCAGCGATTGTCGGCGGATTAGCTTTAAAAAATACTTTTGAAAATTTAATGATTGTTGCTGTTGGTGTAGGAACTATTTTCTTATTGTGCTCCGCCTTTTTTGCAGGACAAGGACAAAAGAATACAAAGGTACAGTGAGTTATATTGCTGTACCTTTTATTTTTGAAGGGATATACTTTGAAAATTTTGATTAGTAGTGAATTCTATTTTTATATGCTGAGTGTTTATAAAATATTGATCTTTTAAGTTAATAGAATAAAAATAGAAAAGAATACAATCTAAGCGTTTTGAAGGTGCTTGGAAGGACAGCATCAAGTGGAGCTACTACTGGAGTTGTTTTTGGTGTAGCAGGTTGGATAGGTTGAATAGGGTGTATTTATAAAAAAATTGACAATAACACGTCATGCTGCTTAAAGTAGTGCAAATCCTACTAGGAAGTCAACTAGGTTCAAAGCGACATAGTGTCATATATAGGATACTTCTCTACAAGGCAAGGAAAAGCACCCAAGCGTTGAAAACGACAGATTGCATTTTCAAGAAAGCACCTATTAAAATGCCGAATTCTATTTTTACAATTTAACAAACCTTATTAAAAATATAATTAGGATGTTGAATTTATGGTGTTTGTATCTTCCTTCAATCTTGTTACTTAACTTCGTTTAAATAAAAGAAACTATTTTTAAAAAAAGTGTTGACGGTATTATACTAATGATGCTATTATATAAAAGTTGCTTCTAACAGCAACGGAAAATAAAAAATAGCTTCATTTACTTTTTCATAATAAGTGAAAAAAACGTTGAAAACTTT
>JBDNRM010000417.1:0-1919 GCA_047718615.1 Bacillus sp. (in: firmicutes)
TAGAATACTGACAAAGGATTGTTTATATTGAAAAGTTAGGAGAAAATTAATGAAAATATTATGGATAGAAAATATTTTAGAGGAGTTATAAGAGAAAGGAAACAATAAAAAAAGCCACTTAGCGCATCAATAAATGTGGATAACCTTATGTAAAGGAAATGTCCCCATTAGAACGTCTAGTGTCTTCAGAGTTTTTTATTGGTGGAGACTATCGGGATCGAACCGACGACCTCTTGCATGCCATGCAAGCGCTCTCCCAGCTGAGCTAAGCCCCCAAAAAAATCACTAATGCTTAATCACACTTTTTATTATACAGATTGCTGTAAATTTAGCAATATATTTAATTATATTTCGTTTTGATTAGAAAAGGACAAGAAGAGAGGCTCTCTTGTCCCTGAACATATTTAATGCAAACTATCGATTTCGATTTGCTCTACACCATGCAGTTCTGAGATTTGTTGATAAACATCTGTTATTTCTCTTTTATGATCCACAATTAATTTAAGTAAAATCGAATGATCCCCTGTTTCCAAATCTTTAATGCGAACATGTTTAATTTCTAATTCTAGTTTAGCAATGGATTTAATAATGGAAGATACATTTTGTTTTTCATGTGCTTTAAGTTTTACTCTAATTTCTTTTTCCCGTAATTGTCTTGGCCCAATTAGACTCATTAAAAATGGAATGAATTTAACACTGACTATTAAAAGCAGAACACCAATAATGGCCTCCATATAATAACCTGCCCCTACAACTATCCCTATTCCGCCTGCTCCCCAGATGAGGGCAGCTGTAGTAAGTCCTGAAATACTGTCATTTCCTCTTCTTAAGATGACACCTGCTCCAATAAAACCAATTCCTGAAACAATTTGCGCTGGTAAACGTAAAGGATCCATTTGAATATTTACTTCCTGGCTGCCCGGGAATTTATAAGCAGCCTCGATAGAAATAATTGTTAATAAACAGCTGACAATACTTATAACAAGACTGGTCTTTAGTCCCACGGGTTTTTTTTTGATTTCTCTTTCCAAACCAATAATTATCCCTAGTCCAGTTGATACTGCTAATTTGATAAAAAAATCAATTTCTAAATGCATAATACCTCCAACCTTTTTTAGTAATCTTTTATGTACAAATCAATCAGAGTTAAAGTACATGACTATCATTATATTTATATTATAGACAATGTATTATCCTTCATCTATAAAAACTAAACGAAAAAAATAATATGTATTAACAAAAAAACGTTCTGAAGTTGCGTTATATAGATTGTCTCTTTCCATGAGCGCTTGTTTGTCGGTACACTTTGCTTCCGTTTTTCCTGTCTCAAAAGTAGGAGCCCAGAGGAACCAACACTCAGAATAAAAATGGTTTTTTAGCATCAGTTAAGTAAGAAACTAAAACGTCGCACCATCAAATTCGTTTGCAAGTCTTGATATTACTCGGTTTAGAACAATAAAATGGGAGGTTTCGTTTTTTAGTGTGGTGGTTGCTTTCCACTACGGGTTGCTTCGCTTTCCGCGGGGATAAGCTTGAGCCTCCTCGGCGTTGCCTTGCGGGGTCTTTAGCCTTCCCACATTTCCCGCAGGAGTCTTCGCACCCTCCGTTACAAGCAACCTGTTTTAGAATAAGTTCTTGTCTTCGAATTTCATGACAAGGTATGATGACTAAATACTAGTAGCGCGTTGATTTTTTATGTTTATTATTCAACGTTGTTCTCCCAAAATGTGCACTTTTAGTCTATTTCTATAAAGTGGGTGTTTTTACCAGTTTAACGACAACAACTAATGGATCAAAACGGCTTGATTGGAGTGTAAGGTGCGAGACTCCTGTGGGATTAGCGGGTTAGATGAGACCTAAGCAGGCGCTTGCGTCGAGGAGGCTCATCACACGCCCCACGGAAAGCGAGCATCCTGAAA
>JBDNRM010000418.1:0-1896 GCA_047718615.1 Bacillus sp. (in: firmicutes)
TTTGGCGAGTGTTAGGTGGAATTATCTCGAAAAACTTTTACTCTTCAGAGCTGACTTGTAAATTTCCTTTTACTAACTTTTTATGCGCGAGAAACGTAACTAGCTTCTGAAGTGTTAATAATTAACTTATCACCTTGGTTAATGAAGAAAGGAACTTGAACTGTCAAGCCTGTTTCTAAAGTAGCTGGCTTTGTACCGCCAGATGCTGTATCCCCTTTAATGCCTGGTTCTGTTTCTGTTACTTCTAATACAACAGTATTCGGAAGTTCTACTCCAAGTGTTTCTGATTGATACATGATAATTTGAACTTCCATATTTTCTTGTAAAAACTTTAATTCATATTCAATTGCTGAAGATGATAATTCGATTTGATCATATGATTCACTATCCATAAATACATGTTGATCACCGCTAGCATATAAGTATTGCATTTTTCGGTTATCAATTTGAGCTTTAGCTACTTTTTCTCCAGCTCTAAATGTTTTCTCTTGTACAGCACCTGTACGCAGGTTTTTTAATTTAGAACGAACAAATGCAGCACCTTTACCAGGTTTAACATGTTGGAAATCCAATACACGCCAGATTCCGTTATCCACTTCAATTGTTAAGCCTGTTTTAAAATCATTTACTGAAATCATACAGTAATCCTCCTATTTTCCCTATAAAATAATCAATTCTTTAGTTGAATGTGTTAAAGCTTCATTATGATCATCTGTTATTAATGTATCATCTTCGATACGAACTCCACCAAGTCCTGGAATATAAATGCCAGGCTCTACTGTCACTACCATACCTGTTTCTAAAACCGTTTCCGATTTAGAAGATAGACCAGGTCCTTCATGTACTTCTAACCCGATACCATGGCCAGTTGAATGTCCAAAGTATTCTCCATACCCTTTTGCACTGATATGGTCTCTTGTTAAAGCATCTGCCTGAATTCCAGTAAGACCTGGTTTCATTCCATCCATTCCCTTTAACTGTGCATTTAGAACAACATTATATATTTCTTTTAATTTCTCATTTGGATTGCCTACTGCAACCGTTCTAGTAATATCTGAAACATACCCATTATAGTATGCACCATAGTCCATTGTAACAAAATCACCAGATTCAATCACTTTGTCTGTTGCAACACCATGGGGTAATGCTGATCTTTTTCCTGACGCCACAATAGTATCAAAGGAAGATGAAGTTGCACCCGCTTTTCTCATAAAAAACTCTAATTCATTCGAAACTTCTAATTCTGTCTTCCCGACTTTAATGAAATCAAGAATATGTGTAAAAGCTGCATCAGCAATTTGCGCAGCTTCCTTTAATATCTTAATCTCTGCTGCACTCTTAATCAAGCGTAACTTTTCAATAAGACCTGAAACAGGAACTAATTCTGCTTTTACTAAATTTTCATATATTTTATAGTCCGTAAAAGTCATATGATCTTGTTCAAATGCCAGTTTTTTTATTCCTAATTTTTCAGCTTGCTCTGCTACCTCTTTATAAATAGGACCTTTATGTTGTATAATTTCAAAACCGTCACACTGCTTTGCTGCTTGTTCCATATAGCGGAAATCTGTAATGAATTTCGCACTTTCTCCACTAATTAATACAACACCAGCTGAACCAGTAAAATTACTTATGTAGCGACGATTATATTTACTTGTAATAACTATTCCATCTACATCTGCTTCTGATAATGCTTCTCTTAATTTTTGTAGTTTCACCATTGTTCTACCTCTCCCTTAAACTTCTTATTTATTTCTTTTTCTTATGTAATTATATTCAGAAATAGTATTCCCTCAAAATAATATTTTTTGAATATAAGCAAAATGAAAGCCTATCTAGAAAATTCTACCATAATTAAAATTATCCTTCACTACTCGAAAGATCTGAAGATGATTT
>JBDNRM010000419.1:0-1872 GCA_047718615.1 Bacillus sp. (in: firmicutes)
TGGGCGGGATTTTGTTAAAAGTCCCCTTGTGTGTTAAAGGGGGGTCGGGGGAAGATTCCCCCACCAGGTTTGGACAGAGTCCAAGGTTGTTTTTTCCATGCTAAGCATGGCTCGGCGAAGCCGAAAAGCGTCGCAGACCCCTATCGATTTTGATGCGAAAGCGTCAAAATACGTATAGGGTTACTCTAATTGACACCATTTCGTCGCTTTGCTAGACTTATGGTATCAATTAATCTAGGGAAAGTGGTGGCACTTTATGTTGGGTTCTATCTCATTTAATCAATCTCACCAAAGTTCATTAAGCCACAATAATAGGGAAAATATTCATGGGAATCCTGGCATTGATCCAGCTAGGTCAGAGGAGAATATTTACTTTGTTCAAAAGGACATCCGAAGTGTATACAAGGATGTCTTTCAAGAAGCGGTGGACAAGTATAACGAGAAGCAAAAACGGAATGACCGTAAGATTGAGAATTACTATGACAAAATACATAAAGATGATAAAACGCATGAGCAACGAGAATTGGTCGTAGCGATTGGAGAAGGTAAAGACGACCCGAAGTATAGGGAAGCTAAGAAAGAAGCGTTAAAACGGTATGCTGAAGCGTTTCAAGAGCGGAATCCCAATCTGGCAGTCTATAACATGGTTTTACATGATGACGAAGCAAATCCACATTTACATATTAACTATGTACCGAACTTTGAAAGTAGTCGAGGATTAACGAGGCGTGTCGGAATGGATAGAGCTTTGCAACAACAAGGTGTCGAAGGAACGGGAAGAAAGTTAATTGCGCATTGGAGAGAAAGGGAAACCGCTTATATAGAGCAATTGGCTAAAGAATATATTCCGAATTTTGAACGTGCTAATGTAGGTTCACATAAGTACATGAAAGTCCGTCAATACAAGGAGTATGCAGAAGCAAAGTCAACTATTGAAAATCAAGTAGAGGAAAAAGAAACTAAGTTACAAACGATTGACGATCATTTAAAAAATGTTGAAGAGAAAACAAACGAATTAGAAATGACGAAAAAGAGTTTGGAAAGTGATGTTGTTGATACGTACAAAGAATTAGAGATAGTAAAGCAACAGGTAGAGAGTGAAAATGAAAAGCTGCAGCTAATTGGCCAGCGTCATGTGGAATTAGAAAAAAGAGTAGAACAAATGCAAAAAGAATTAGATAGTGCTAGTGATCGAGTGCCAAATGAACCTGTTAAAATTCCATTTTTACGTAAAGAAGTAGTAGTAGAAGTACAGGATAAAATGTTTGGAAAAGCTGAAATTACAAAGAAACAGACAAGAAATTATGTGTTATCACCAGAACAATATCAAGAAGTAACAAAGCAAGTGAATGCAGCGGTCACTATCAAAAAGGATCATGAGCGTTTGAGAGAAACAGACTTTGTGAAAGAGTATGAAAGTTTAAAAATGACTGCAGACGGTTGGATGAAAGAAAATAGAACATTGAAACAGGAAAAAAACCAGTTGCAAAAGGAAGTTGGTGTATTAAATAGAGAAATTAGCTCGTTAAAAGCTCATATAAAGGGTTTGCAGACGAATATAAGAGTTTTATATGTACAAACGAAAAAAGTTTTAAAAGAGCAATTTAAGGGGTTTAGAGAGAGTGTTAAAAATGAATTGGGTAGCAAGGGAGTAGATAATCAATTTGAACGTGAGCATAAAAAAGAGGTGAATAAACATCGTGGATTTGATATGGAACGGTAAAAAAACAGGGAAACTTTGTTTTTATCTTTAAGGTTGTTAAAAACATGATAGAATGAAAAAAAGAGCCATGCGGGAACATGACTCTTTTCATAGGGTATTTTACGAAAATACCTAAACTTCACTTATCTGATTATAGATTATCATAATTT
>JBDNRM010000420.1:0-1845 GCA_047718615.1 Bacillus sp. (in: firmicutes)
CATGCCCATCAACTTAAGAACGAAAACAAAATGAACTTTCGTTCAAACAAACTAAAAAACACGTAATGTACTTTTGGTATTGAAAAGTACACACACCAAATAAACTCTAACGAGTTTCATTTTAAAAATTATGCAGCTTTCTTTTGTTTTCCAAACCCATTATACTCATAGACAACACCCATAATATCAAAGATAGTTTTCTTCTCATATCGATGAGATTTCCGTCCATTCTTCTGTAGGAGGTCGAACAAACGGATTAAAATCTTTGTTAGATTTTGGGTGTTTCTCTGTATCGCTTGATATAACAGCGATACATGATCTTGAATCATCCCAATGGCTTTATATTCACTTAATTCTCTTTTGTTCTTTTGCAAAAGAAGTTTACGCATCTTAAACATCGTAGAAGAACAGATAAAGATGGCAATAAGTCTTCCATACACATGACATTCTAATCGCTCTTTTTTGATAGTTTGCCAATGATGAATTTGAAATAAGGATTTCCACGTTTTAAAAATAATTTCTATTTGCCAGCGAAGGGAGTAAAAGTCATGTATTTGTTCCATCGGAACAACTCCTTCAGGCGTATTTGAGACATATATGTTGATACCCGTTAATCGTTTACTCTTTTCTGAAAATGTAATACCCTTTTTACTTTCAGTGTAACTTTGTTTTTTTCTACGTTCCTGTATCTGTTTGTCTGTTAAACGATAGATAATTACACGTGTGAATAGTTTTTGATTCTTTCCAATGTAAGCTTCTTTTATTTCGTATGTTTGACCGGGTTTTAAATTGTTCATAATATGTTCTAAATCAACTTGGATATACTGTGATTGCTTTTTTACGGTTCCGTTTCGAAAGTATTCTGGAAACGGATTTTTTACATACACGGTATGGTTTAATTTTAATCTGGATATATAATAAGCACCTCGTTGATCCATTTGATCTAAGTCTTCTAATGAAAAATAACCTAAATCACGGATACATAAATCGCTTGGACGTAATGTGTCTAAGCATTCTGTTCCAAAGGTCTTATCATTATTTTTTCCTGGACCTATCTGAAAGTTTAGAAACTGTCCGCTATGTAAGTCATATTCTAATTGAATCTTGATACCCGCTGTTTGTGCACAACCACCTGATCCAGGATATACATGGGCTAAATGTTTTGGTACTTGGAAAATCGTCGCATCTAAAATACGAATTCGTTGAAAATACGTGAGCGCCGCGCTTGAAATGGCCGATGTTTCACAGATTTTACTTTTCCATAATGCCGAAAAAATATATTTCAAAAATTCAACCGCTTTTTTATCAAAGCGTTTATTGAGTCCTTCTGGACTCATAAGAGTGCCTGTGGCCGCATGTAATTGACTGCATAGTCGAACAAGCGAGTCACTCGCTGTACGTTGACTTACCCAAATACATATGGTAGCTAATTCATTTCCAGAAAACTTTCGTTTTCTTTTTACAAAACCTAATTCTTTTGCGAGTTCTTCCAAAAGAGAAGGGGTTAAATGACGATACAGTTCTTCAGAAAATAGTTGTAATTCATCTTGAATCGAAAGATTCATAAAAAATGTCACCCTTTCTAGCTAGCTTTTTAGAAAGAATAACGTTTTTTGTCACTTGGGGGTAGTGAAAATTCTTAAGTTGATGGGCATGGGGTAGCGTCAGGAAAATGCGTATTTACAACGCTAAGGAAGTTCCAATCATAAAAAAAGCCGATTTCCAGTCTCTCAAGGAATCGACTTTTTAATTTAGATTGTTGAACTAAAGCACCCTTTAGTTTAAGTGTAACTATTAACAAAACAAGAATACAAAAAGGGATAGCAGATGACAACCTAAAACGTT
>JBDNRM010000421.1:0-1787 GCA_047718615.1 Bacillus sp. (in: firmicutes)
TCAAGCATAACCCCGCGGAAAGCGAAGCAACCCGTAGTGGAAAGCAACCCCCACACTAAAAAACAAGCCTCCCATTTTGTTGTTCTTAAACCGAGTAATATCAAGACTTGCAAGCGAATTTAACGGTGCGAAGTTTGAGTTAACTATATGAAAAAACATAAATAACCAGTATAGGGAAGTAACCATTTACGTGCTAAATTAGAGCAAGTTCGTCTTTACCTATTATCTATTTAGTTATGTCTTTAGCCTCTTTCTCATTAGCAAAAAGGTCCTACGTTATTCTGACGAAGAATAACGTAGGACCTTTTGCTTTTTTAACAAGAAGCTTCTATTGGTAAAAACAGAACTTCTTTTGTCATAATCTTATGGAATTAATAATTCTCTAAAAAGATCATCCAAAAATAACGTAAGCTCTCTTTCATTTACTTGGCCGCCTTGAATAATTGGTAAGACATTCTCTAACTCTTCTAACTCTCTCTCTATGTAATCATGGATAATTGGGATTTTCGATAACAACTTCCCTCCATCTCCGCTTCGCTTTTCTTGCAAAAGTTGTCCGATTTCACTTTTTAATCTTCCTGCCGAAAGAAGTTCGTCCATTAAAAAAGCGAAATCATTAGGAGGCATTGTCTGATACTTTTTAATCCAACAGCATGCAAAAATTGGTCTCAAAACATAAAAGTATTTTTTGAGTGTAAATTTATCTTTTTGTAGACTATTTTGGAAATTTTTTTTTGCCGTATTTAGGTAATAATAAAAACATGCTCTTGGATTAAACGCTATTTGGTTTATTTCATGGAGTTTCTTTATAAAATAATCTGATTGGATATAAATTGTGTTTGATTGTAGCCATTCAAATATGGAAGGATTGGATTTCCGAAATAATCGTAATGCCTTCGTTAACTCCCAACCGCTGCAATCAATATTTATCTCTAATGGCATTTCCATACTATCTTTATTTTTATCTAGCGTTAGATACCACTCTTTTTTATGCATATAGATAAAACGAATATCAAAGTCACTGTCTGCTGATGCCCCACCCCAAGATCGGCTTCCTGCTTCACAAGCATATAAAATATTAACTTGATGCTCTTTTTCTATCTTATTTAATTGTTCCTTGATTATTTCATTCATTACTCTCCCAACCTTTACAAATATCTACCCAGTCTTTTCCATTCCCTATTTGAAACAGCTCATCATTTGTCAATTCAATGGCTGAATTGCTGCTTCCACATGCAGGAAATACAGTTGAAAAACGCTTAAGAGAAATATCTAAATAGACATCTAAATCTTCTATTAATCCAAATGGACAAACTCCACCTACTGCATGACCGGTTTTCTCTAACACTTCTTCTGCGGACAACATTCTTGGCTTTTCTCCAAATGTTGTTTTGAATTTTTTATTATCAATCTTTGCGTCTCCAGCAGCAACAATCAATAAAGCATTCTCTCCACCATGTCGAAAGGAAAGCGTTTTTGCAATCCGTTCAGGCTTAACACCTAATGTATTAGCTGCTTCTAATACTGTTGCACTTGAACTCGTGAATTCTTTAATTTCTTGATCCTTCTTCCACTGTTTTAAATGAATTTTCGCATTTGCTAATGACATTTATTAAACTCCTCTAAATATTTTTACTATTTAATAGTTTAAAATATACCATTAGCTTTCTTTTATCTCAAATCGTTTAGCACGAAATTCCTGATTGAAACCGTTTTGTTTCTCGATTTTCACAATCAAAACCACCCGTGATAACGGGTGGTTTGCTCTACGGCTGAAAGCCTTTGTT
>JBDNRM010000422.1:0-1785 GCA_047718615.1 Bacillus sp. (in: firmicutes)
TAATTTATCAAAGCAATGATTTACTATAGTTTTGAAACCCATAATAAAAAAGAAAACTGATATTTGAGTACATTTGTTCATAAAAGCGTTAATATTCCCTTGTTTTAACAAAAAGTGTTCAACGAAATGATTATTTGTTAAAATAAGAAAATACGTAAATTTGTTATGAGGTGATTATATGTATTGGACTCCATTATTTGAAAACGATGTACCAGAAATACTCTCCCACTCTTAACGGAGAGAACTTTAGAATAGCTATTTCTCTCCGTTAGGGCAACAAAGCCTTGAATAAATACGGAGGGTACAAACATGAAAAATACACTAATCGGTTCATTGTTTTTAATTATAGCTTCAAGTATTTGGGGAGGTATGTATGTTGTCGTTAAAGTAGTAGTGGCAGTCATACCACCGTTAGAACTTGTATGGATGCGTTATCTTATCGCACTTGTTGCGTTAGTATTCATTGGATTTGTAACTAAACAAAAATGGAAAATTAAAAGGAAACATATTGGAATGATAACTGCAATTGCAATTGTGGGGTATGTCATTTCTATTGTTACTCAAGAAACAGGTACCATGCTTTCTACGGCACAAATGGGAGCTATTATTACTGCTACAACACCTGCATTTATGGTTGTGTTTGCTAGTTTAATTCTTAAAGAACGTTTAACTTTTAAGAAAGCTATTTCTGTAAGCTTAGCGACTATTGGTGTCATTATTATCGTTGGAATTGATGATATTAATATGTCTAGTATGCTAGGAGGCATCTCGCTTATTATAGCTGCATTAACATGGGCATTAATGTCCGTTCTTATAAAATGCTTGCCTAGTGATTATTCGCAAATCGTGATAAATACCTATGCTACTTTAATTGCTTTTGTTGTTTTAACTCCTTTTGTTATCACAAGATTACCTAAATTAAACATTAATGAATTAACAAACCCTACCATATGGGGAGGATTGCTATATTTAGGGATAGTATCAACAGCTATTGCATTTCTATTATGGAATCTTGGTCTACAAATGCTAAACGCCTCTGGTGGAGGAGTTTTCTTCTTTTTCCAACCTGTTGTTGGAACATTATTAGGTTGGTTGATATTAGGCGAAACCATTAGTATCACCTTTTGGTTTGGTTCTTTCTTAATTCTTTTAGGAGTAATACTTGTTATAAAAGATAGACAAGAAGAACAGACTCAGACTCAATCAAATCTCAATATGTAAAAGAATATACTCAAATTGATGGAGGAATTAAAATGGCAACTTTTGACGATTTTCAAAAAATAGATATGCGTGTCGGAGAAATTATTAGAGCAGAAGCGTTCCCTAAAGCAAGAAAACCAGCATATAAATTATGGGTTGACTTCGGAGAAGAAATAGGGATTAAACAAAGTAGTGCTCAAATAACAGATTGTTATAGTTTAGATGAACTAGTTGGTAAGCAAGTATTAGGAGTAGTTAATTTTCCTCCTATGAAAGTTGCTGATTTTAGTTCAGAAGTTTTGGTGATGGGGACTTACTCAGAACAAGGTGTTGTTCTAATACAACCTGAACAAAGAGTTAAAAAAGGCGACCGATTAGGATAAGTCAAAAGAACACAAATGATACATTCATTTGTGTTCTTTTTTACCCTTATTCATACAGATAGGTAAGGGGTTGAAGTTATCGCTCCCTTTTCCCCCTGTTCACACCGTACGTGAGACTTTCATCTCATACGGCGTTCCAACTAAACCAATTTATTCTTTCTATGTATAAAGCAGACCAATGCTATTTTACTTCCAATTTAGA
>JBDNRM010000423.1:0-1784 GCA_047718615.1 Bacillus sp. (in: firmicutes)
GAGCAACGGCCTTCTAAGCCGTGGGTCATGGGTTCGAATCCCTTCTGGGACATACCGAAAAGCCTTGATAGTTAAGGCTTTTTTTTGTATATTTTTAATTTTATAATGCAGACATTCAGACTCAAATTCACTTTGTGTGCTGACAAAAAGACCTCTCAATAGCTTAATATTATCTCAAATAATCTTATCCTGCTTATCCCAAACGCTCGCCTGCTGATAATGTGTAAAAGAAAAGCCGCTGAAGCGGCTTTTCAACAAATTATTTTCTAACTAGGGCAAGTATGCCGGCGATAATAATCAATAGGCCGCTCAGAATGCCAAACATGCTGACGAATATGATATTCAAAATTCCACAAACCAAAATAAGCACACCAAATAGGATGCGATTTTTGTTGATGATACATGAAAATATAATTGCAAGAACGGAAACAAACATACATCCAAGACCCAATCCAATAACATCGGATCCACCTTGTCCAAATGCTCCTGCTAATGAACCTATAGACATGGCTAATATACCAGCGATAATTCCAAATACACCCCCGATAATCCCCAAGACCATCTCCGGTACACGTCCGGTAGTGCTTTTTATTGCCATAATAAATTCCCCCAGTAACTTTTTTATATGTAAACTCAAAAATGAGTAAACAGCTTACTTTAATCCTGCTTGCGCCTTATTAATTAGTTTTCCACCTTGAAACATGAATGTGGCATTGCTTCCTAAATTAGATCCTTGAAAGCTGTAAATAACCGTATAATCAGCAGATCCCTCTGTACCACTTTCAGAATCTTTTGCCCCGTCCCCACCAATAATTGATTTAATTTGATCGTATGTCATACCATTTTTTACTTGATCAAATTTTTTCATTGTTATTTTTGCACTGGATCCGGAATCGACACCAAATTGCGCTTTGTTTATTACTTTATTGTTTTGAAAAGTTACATTGGCATTGGCACCCCATCCTTTATCTCCGTTCCATGAGTAAATGACTGTATGTGCAGGATCACCTTTTTCTCCAGCTTCACTCATGACTTCACCATTGCTGCCTACAATGGTGGCAACCTCTTTATAAGTCATCCCATCTTTAATTTTATTGAATTCTGTTTTTGTAATTGATGACCGATCAGAGCTTTTTTGTGAGTGTGAAGCACCTGTCGATGTCGAAGTGGATGATAAATCTTTTGAGATGTTTGAACTGGTAGAACCTCCATCTGAACACGCACTTAAAAAACCCGCAATCAGCATAACAGCAGCTAATAGTGAACATATCATTCCTTTTTTCACATTAAACTCCTCCTGTTTGATTTAAATTGGTCATTCCCTAATAGAAAGAAATCAGCCTATGACATGAAATATACAGTCCAATTTAAGGTGTAAACGTATGTCTTGCCAATTTGTGCATAAAGGGTACTTTTGGAATTAAAACGGCACTTGAGGTATTGATTCACTTGTCTCGATATGTGCCTTAGAAATGTAGTTGTTCATGGTGGGTTTATTCTATGTTGAACTTAATAAACTATATTCTCATTCAAAAACGACAAAACCTTACACGGAATATAGTACATTGTATTTTTCGTTAGGAATAAAAATAGGATAGCTCAGATTAAAAGATTAGATTGTAGTACCTATACATTGCGTATACAGTATGGTCTGTGGAAACTCAGGGCTGTCATCATAGATTCATTAAAGATGTATTGAGAACCATGCCATTGTGTTTATTTTAAAGTGATCGGTACAATTTATCAATATCAATAGTTCTTTTATTCCATTTATTGTATAAATA
>JBDNRM010000424.1:0-1771 GCA_047718615.1 Bacillus sp. (in: firmicutes)
AACCCGCGACCCCCACCTTGGCAAGGTGATGTTCTACCACTGAACTACTTCCGCATTTATTAAAATTTTAACATGATGAGCCATGGAGGATTCGAACCTCCGACCCTCTGATTAAAAGTCAGATGCTCTACCAACTGAGCTAATGGCTCAACATAAAATGGTGCCGGCGAGAGGACTTGAACCCCCAACCTACTGATTACAAGTCAGTTGCTCTACCAATTGAGCTACCCCGGCAGCGTAAAATAGATTGTCTTTTTGACAATTAAAATATGGTGGAGGATGACGGGATCGAACCGCCGACCCTCTGCTTGTAAGGCAGATGCTCTCCCAGCTGAGCTAATCCTCCATTTGGTGACCCATACGGGATTCGAACCCGTGTTACCGCCGTGAAAGGGCGGTGTCTTAACCGCTTGACCAATGGGCCAATTATAAAGTTTATATTTATAATCCTTACGCCAAATGCATTTCATACTAGCATTTACTAATTTGGCGACAAGATATATTATATAAAACCTAATGATAATTTGTCAACCAATTTTACATTTATTTTTACAGTATTTAATTACTAACTAAATAATTTAACGAAAAGGTAATACCAAACGGTTATAGTTATTTATGAAAAAGTAATCCGTTTCTAAATTTTTGGAATGTGGAGTACCGTGTAGACACTCTATTAAAAGAATAAAAAAAAGCAATTCAACTCTATTATGCTATTTATATGTAACTAACCGTTTACCTTTTAGATTCGATTTTTATAACCTGTGATGCGTAACCATGTGGTAACAGTTTTTTATTTACTTGACTTAGAGTTAACTCTAAGTTGTAAACTACCTCTAATCAAAAGAGAGGAATGATGTTGATGTATTCCATTAATAAAGGTGCTGAGAAGTCTGGTATTAGTATGTATACATTTAAGGTATTACGAAAAATCGAATTACTTCCCCCACCAAAACATCAAAATAATGGAAGGCCTTTTTATACGGATACAGAGTTTCCTATCAATTTCAGGTGGAGATATAACTATCTTTGCAGGTAATGTTTGTTGGGCACTTTATGGTGTGCTTGGACGTCGGTTTATAAAGGATGGCACTCCGCTATCTATAACAACTTATACGATGGTTATCGGTGCTGTTAGTTTAATAGTAGTTTACTTATTTACTTATTTACTTATTTACTTATTTACTTTCACCCCTATTTCTTTACCAAACATTCCAATTGGAGCATGGGGAACAATTGCATTTATGGATTTGTTTACAGTGTTTTGGGTTACCTATGGTGAAATCAGGGCATGAAGAGATTGACGCAAGTAAAACATCGGCGTCGTGCGGAAGACTAAGAAGTTCAAGGATATTAATGCTTCATTTGGGAAGAAGTTTGACCAGCTATTTTCAACTCTAGCCACTATACTGGCGACTAAGAACAAATTAATAATGGTATCTCTGCTCTAACTTTTCAATGGTGCATTCATCACTTCCTATTAGCTGTCCTGAATAGATAAATAGTACAACAAAAAAAGAACTAATCCTAAAAGGAATAGTTCTTTTTAATGCCTGGCGACGTCCTACTCTCACAGGGGGAGAGCCCCCAACTACCATCGGCGCTGAGAAGCTTAACTTCCGTGTTCGGTATGGGAACGGGTGTGACCTTCTCGCTATCGCCACCAGACTATTTTGTTTTTGAGAGTTGTTCCCTCAAAACTAGATTATGTGTAAGAAAAAAGAACCGAATTAATCGTTTTTGTCCAGCTACAACACCGATAAACAGGCGTTTT
>JBDNRM010000425.1:0-1757 GCA_047718615.1 Bacillus sp. (in: firmicutes)
TTTAAATTATTCGTACCTCTATTAGTGTTCTTTTTTTTAAAAAGGTTATAATTTTACTTTAGTGGAAAAAACGGCTGATTTTGTATCATACATATGTTTGAAATAACTAGTTTATTTTTCTACTGTTAGGAATTATGGAAGACATTTGGGGGAATTATAGTAAATGCATTTTTGCTCTTACTATAATATAAATAAAAAAAGGGGTAATTGATTTTGAAAAAACGTAAATTTGCTTTAGCGTTGTCACTAGTACTTGCTGCTGGGACCGTTTTAGGCGCATGTGGGAAAAAAGAAAATAATGAAGGA
Source organism: Bacillus sp. (in: firmicutes) (assembly GCA_047718615.1). Classification (GTDB taxonomy): domain Bacteria; phylum Bacillota; class Bacilli; order Bacillales; family Cytobacillaceae; genus Niallia. The sequence goes on from JBDNRM010000425.1 coordinate 307, forward strand.
TCATCGAATAAAGCTGCATTCAAAGTTGCGATGGTTACAGACCAAGGTGGAGTGGATGATAAATCTTTCAACCAATCGGCATGGGAAGGAATACAAGCATTCGGTAAAGCAAACGGATTAGAAAAAGGAAATGGTATTGACTACTTACAATCAGAATCAGATGCTGAGTATGCAACAAACTTAAACAGCTTAGTTCGTCAAAAAAATGATTTAGTATTCGGTATTGGATTTTTAATGGCTGGTCCAGTTGAGGAAATTGCAAAACAACAAACAGATGCGCATTTTGCTATTGTTGATTCTGTAGTCAATCAGCCAAATGTTGCAAGCATCACTTTTAAAGAACAAGAAGCTTCATTCCTGGCTGGTATTGCTGCAGGTAAAGCGACAAAATCAAATAAAATTGGTTTTATCGGCGGAATGGAAGGCGATATTGTTGGCCATTTTGAAGCAGGCTTTGTTGATGGTGTAAAAGCGATTAATCCAAATGCAAAAGTAGATGTACAATATGCTGCTAGTTTTGTTAAACCAGAAGTAGGTAAAACAATTGCGAGCAAAATGTATTCTACTGGTGTTGATGTAGTATTCCATGCTTCAGGCGGTACTGGTGCAGGGTTATTTACAGAAGCTCGTGAATTAAAAGAAAAAGATCCATCTAAATATATTTGGGCAATTGGTGTAGACTCTGATCAATCAAGTGAAGGACAAGTTGGAGATAATAATGTTGTGTTAACGTCTGCGTTAAAAGGTGTTTCTTTAGCTGTACAAGATGTGACACAAAAAGCAAAAGACGGAAACTTCCCAGGTGGACAATCTCTTGTTTATGGATTAAAAGAAAATGGTGTCGGCTTAGCTGAGATCAACGAACAAGTAGGAAAAAAAGCAGAAATTGATGCTGCTGTTAAAGAGTGGACAGATAAAATTAAAAACGGTGAGTACACTGTTCCTGATAAACCTGCTAAATAACAATTTTTATAGAGGTTTAAAAATTTTCCAATAGGCAGATTTTTGAATAAACAATTATTAGCGTAATAAATAGAACAGGGATAAGTGTTTTGCTTAGCAAACGCTTATTCCTATTTTTTTTAGAGATAGGATAAATTTTCTGAAGTCTAGCTCCAAATATCGCAACGAAAAGGTAAAAAAATATAATTTATTTGAAATGTGAAGTTTGTTTAGCTCCGACTTACAGGATGTACAAGTGCCGACGAAGACATAAGAATAAGGACATGGTGCACTTAGCAGGCCAGCACCTAGCCCCAGTGAGTATTTAAATTAAAAGTAAAGAACATTTTTTTGAGTCAGGAGAACATTTTTCTTCGGGGCTGAGCAAGGCATTTGTGTTTTTCTTATTAGGAACGAAAGGATATTTGATAGTGATTTGTTACTTTGGATTGGAAAAGGAGTGAAACGAATGGAGTATGTAATTGAGATGTTAAACATTCGCAAGGAAT
>JBDNRM010000426.1:0-1732 GCA_047718615.1 Bacillus sp. (in: firmicutes)
ATTATACAGATACCCAGAATAGCCACTCGCCCGTTTTATTTTCACAGAAAAAGCACAAACAACCCGGATTCTCCACTTTTTGTGTACAGAATTCGGGTTGTTTGCTAAAAGTTACTTTTTCTTATTATTTTGCTAGTCTTACAACATCACGAGCAATCATTACCTCTTCATTTGTTGGGATAATAATTCTGATGAATTGAATCGAAACTATTGATACTCTGCCGTTCTTTTATACTATTAATTAAATAATAGCAAAATGTTCTTTGTTTTACAACTATATTATGGAAATATTATTACGAAGTAGTCCTCTCTACCGTTAAGATTATTAACCCTCGTTTCGTATAATCGTGATTCAGCACTTTATATCCATCCACAAATGTAAAAGTATTATTTACTTTCAATTTATCCCTATTTGTCGGATTATCTTGTACAGTAGCCAATATTTGATTATTTGCCATTCTAAAATATCCACCTTCAATAGTAAATGATTGCTGATCTATAATAGAAGGAACTACTATAGGCTCACCCTCAACCGTTTGATAAATTGGTCTCTGTTCGTCATCATACCCGAGCAATACTTGTGTTGTTTCTCCTGGGACTTGTATTGAAAAATTACAATGTGTCATAATAGCTTTATACTTTCCGTATCGCTTCATGGCTGTATCACTTGTAATTAAATAATTTTCATCATCTATAGCAACTAAATCCCCCATATGAATAGGATTGATTGTATGTATATGCTTCTTTTCATGTTCAGCAAGTGTAGTATTCGTGATAATGGCTTGTGTGGCTACATTATTAATAGAAATACTTTGTCCTGCTGATTCAAAAAGAAACTCTAAATCTTCTATATTAGGACTAAACAAAACGTTACCTCCTTTCTATTCACTAAATAACATAAAGAAACTTGATTCATTCTGTAACTGTTCATCCGTTTTTAGCGTTCTAATTTTACGCTCCAATTGGTCTATACGTGCCATTAAATTATCGTGAAAGTCGGAAACTGTCATATCATCCAATTTATAGGACTTCATACCACCAGGATTATTAGCAATGGATTCAAGTATAGATAATGCAGAAGAATAAATATTTTTTTTGCTTGTGGCTGATTGAGGATTATATTCATCAAATGGCTGCAAGTTGTTCTCTTGTAAATAGATGATTAATTCCTCTTGTGACAAGTTGATACCTTTTGTTTCTAATTGTAACCTTTGTAAGTTGTTCATTTTGTGACCTCCTTTGTTTAAAGTTCGTTACCCGAATTTCACATTACCCATTTTCTAGTTACCGATGGCTTTTTCGTTACCCAACGGGCGGTAACGTAGTCAGGTAACGAAATTTTAAGCTTCGGTAATGAACGGGTAACATGCGGGTAATGAAAAAATATTAGTTATTTTATTTTCCTACAATTGGAAAGTTGAAAAATTGGGCTTTTCTAATAATATCTAAGAATATAGATGAATATCGAACAATATAGATAAATATCTAAGAATATCATGCAGTATCCAATAATATCGAGTTGGATAATTTTCTATATTTTTCCTTGGGTGTGTAAAATGGTAAGTTAGCGACTTCATTTTCTCGATTAGGGGTATCGTATTATCAATCATCCTATAGAATACAGTTGCATATATATACATGACCATTTATTAATATTGGAAAATACTGTAATTTTTGCTTCCTATAGCATACATTATGTTAACAAGGAAAATATAGACATATTGATAAATCA
>JBDNRM010000427.1:0-1722 GCA_047718615.1 Bacillus sp. (in: firmicutes)
CACTTTTGAAAAAAAATATAAGATAAAAACAAATCCTTAAAAGAATACCATGAACTATCTTGCCACTAAGAACAAAAAAATAGTGAACTTTTATCTTAATAAGTTTTTTCTAATCGTGCTAAAAAAAGATAATTATTTTTTTAGCATTACATTATCAGCTTAATTTTCAGAAAATTCCGAAGAATAAAAATTCATCAAAGTTAATAAATATTCATTCCCTTATTTTTATGAAATATGGAAGGTTATTAATTTTCAAATAAAGTTCTATTAAAAAGATTTTTATATGAAGGAGAAGATATGAATAATTATAAGCAATATGAATTACAGCGTACCATGAAAAGCAGACATCTTTTTATGATTGCGCTAGGCGGAGTCATTGGAACTGGTTTGTTTTTAGGGTCAGGCTTCACTATTAGTCAAGCTGGACCTCTTGGTTCTATTCTTGCATACATAATTGGTGGGTTTTTAATGTATTTAGTCATGTTATGCCTTGGTGAATTAGCAGTTGTTCTGCCTGAACCTGGATCATTTCAAACATATACAACTAGATATATAGGTCCTTCTACAGGATTTATGATTGGCTGGATTTATTGGTTTGGCTGGGCAAACACGGTTGGACTAGAATTTACTTCTGCTGGTATTTTAATGCAAAGGTGGTTTCCTGATATTCCTATTTGGGTTTGGTGTTTTATCTTTGGAAGTATTACCTTATTAGTTAATGTAATATCTGCTAAAAGCTTTGCTGAAACAGAATTCTGGTTTTCAAGCATTAAAATAGTAGCAGTTGTCTTATTTATTATTATCGGCTTAGGTGCTACATTCGGAATCATTCCATTTCAAGGAAACGAAACAGCTCCTTTTTTATCAAATTTCACCACTAATTTAGGTTTATTTCCTAATGGTATGACGACCGTACTTCTCACATTAGTGATGGTGAGTTTTTCCTTTCAAGGCACAGAGCTTGTTGGAATTGCAGCAGGTGAAAGTGAAAACCCAGGTAAAACAATTCCAAATTCCATACGTAATATTATTTGGAGAACATTATTTTTCTTTGTATTAGCAATGTTTATCCTAGCTGCTATTATTCCCTATCAGACAGCAGGTGTTACGGAAAGCCCTTTTGTAGCAGTACTAGATAAAATAGGGATTCCTTATGCAGCAGATATCATGAATTTTGTCATTTTAACTGCTGTGTTATCTGTTGCAAATTCTGGGTTATATGCAGGTGCTAGAATGTTGTGGTCGCTTTCAAAAAATGAAATGGGGCCAACTAGTTTTAAAAATTTATCCAAAAAAGGTGTACCTATAAATGCTTTACTTATTACCTTTGTAGTTGCTTCCTTTTCTCTAATGACAAGTTTCTTTTCAACTGACACAGTATACTTGTGGTTAATCTCCATAGCGGGAGTGGGAACAATCGTATCATGGATGTGCATTTGTGCTTCTCAATTTTTCTTTCGCAGACGTTTTATTTCGGAAGGAGGCAATGTAAAGGATTTAAAATTCAGAGTACCATTTTATCCATTCGTTCCTATACTTGGATTCGTACTGAATGGACTCGTTTTAATTAGTCTATTCTTTATTCCAGATCAAAGAATAGGGTTATATGCAGGAGGAATATATATATTATTTTGCTACATATATTATCACTTTATTATAAAGAAAAAACAAAAAATGAGAGAACAAGACACCATGAAGAAAAATAAAAAAGCACTCTAATAC
>JBDNRM010000428.1:0-1703 GCA_047718615.1 Bacillus sp. (in: firmicutes)
TATAAGAGTCACGAATATCAGGTATGGCATCTGGAATTGATACGGATTCGGTAGTTAAATCTATGGTTTCAAGTTATCAAACTAAAATAGATAAAGCAAATCAAGCAAAAGAAATATTACAATGGAAACAAGAAGGGTATAGAGATATTATAAAACAAATAAAAGGATTACAGGATTACTTTGATCCACTTTCAAGCAAGTATATCCTTGGCGGAAGTTCTATGAATATTAATACTGCTACAAGTGATAAAACATCTGTGGCTTCAGCAACTGCAACATCAACTGCTAAGGCTGGAACTTATGTGATTACTACAAACAGTTTGGCTGAGCAGGCGAAGGTTACTGGTACATCATTAGATTCAATGATATCAATATCAAAGCTTTCTGAATGGACAACTGCTGGAAATAAGCTGGAATTTAATGTTGACGGAAAATCAATTCAATTACCTAATACATTGACTGGAAGTACGACAGCAAACGTAGTAGCTGATATAAATAAACAAATTGCTGATACACCTTCGTTGAATGGTAAAATTTCGGCATCCTATATTAAAGATGAACTAACTGGAAAAGAATCAATTAAATTTACAAATATTTCATCGAGTACAGTTGCTTTAAAAACTACAGCACGTAAAATTACTGATATAGACAATGCCGTAGCAGCAATAGTGCCATCAATTAGTGAAATGGCGATAAATAGTGGAATTTCGTCAAGTACAAAATTATCAACTTTAGGGATTTCTACAACAGCGGCGGATGGAAAAGATATAAACTTTACTGTAAATGGTAAAACTGTCACCATGGATGTAGATGCTACAACTACAGTCCAAAATTTAATGGACGCAGTTAAAAGTGCAACGAGTGGTGCAGTTACAATGAGTATAGATGATCCAACTGGAAGTATTTCGTTTCAGTCAAAAGATTATGGTTCTACTTCAAAAGTGAGCTTGGTGGATGATGGAAATCGTACATTAAATTCATTATTAAAATATTCTTATACAGAAACTACTCCGTACAATAAACCTGGTGCAGATGCAAATGTAACTATTACTGCACCAGGACAATCTGCTGTTACAACCACTCAAAGTTCAAATAATTTTACTTTAAATGGAATGACTTATAACCTTGTTAATAAAGGAACAGCTAATATAACAGTAACTGCAGATTCAGACAAAGTAGTTACAAGTATAAAAAATTTTATTAAAGATTATAATTCAGTAATATCAACAATTAATACAAAATTAACAGAATAGATAAATAATGATTACGCTCCGCTTACTGATGAGCAAAAAGAAAGTATGAGTGAAGATCAAATTACTTCATGGGAAACAAAAGCAAAAGTTGGAGTACTTAGAAATGATGATTATTTAAGTGACTTAATGACTCAGATGAGAGGAATATTCTCTACGCCGGTATATAGTAGTTACACTGACTCTAGTACAAATACAAAATTATCATTAAGTTTTGGTAAGTATGGATCTAATGCTATAGGAATAGATACTTCTACAGATTGGTCAGGTGGAGGACAACTTGTTCTTGAGGATGAGAACAAATTAAAAAGTGTTATTGAAAATAATCTTGATGATTTCAAGAAATTATTTATTGGCACTTCAAATGATGATTTGGATAAAGATAAAAGTTATATTGGTTCATCAAAATATAGAGAAGATGGTATATTTCAAAGAATGAATACTATACTTAAA
>JBDNRM010000429.1:0-1694 GCA_047718615.1 Bacillus sp. (in: firmicutes)
GTACTAAAAAAATTAGATTAGTAGTCTATAAAAAAATCCTTATAAATTAATATTCAAAAGTATTCAACTTTAGTTGTTCAAAGTATCACTATAACTTAAAGTACAATCCACATTTCAGCGTTACTAAATGTAAATATGACTAAAGTAATTTTTAGAATAATGTAGTCATTACTTCGAAAAGTTACTTTAGACATTTTTTGTGAAATTTATTTTATTGTTTAAAAAGCTAGATTAAAAGGAATTATCCACCTTAAACATGTACTAAATCCTTAATAAGACAAATAAATATTACATAGTATATGCTGTGAAAGAACGCAACGAACTTTAAAGCGAAACAAGCAATAGATCATGCAACTTTATTAGGTTACACTACACGGTAATCAACTACGAATTTATCTACACACCATAAATAGACATTTTTCATACCTTAAAATAAGACTGATATACTAAAGGTAAAGGAGCAAACCATATTGATTACCGTTAGCCTTTGCATGATTGTAAAAAATGAAGAAGAAACCATTGCAAGATGTTTAGAAACGGTAAAAGGACTTGTTGATGAAATTATTATTGTTGATACAGGTTCTACCGATAAAACCAAAGAAGTCGTTTCTCAATATACGGATCGAATAATCGACTTTATTTGGATAGATAACTTTGCTGCAGCACGTAATTTTGCATTTAGTTTTGCGACGAAGGTTATATTTTTTGGTTAGATGCAGATGATGTTTTAAAAGAACAAGATCGCAAAAATTTCTTAACACTAAAGGAAACCCTAAATTTGTCTGTTGATTCAGTGACGATGCATTATCATCTTTTGCTCGATGAAAATGAAAACGTCGTTTCTAGTTTGCGGCGTAATCGCCTTGTAAAAAGGCAAAACAACTTCCAGTGGATAGGACCAGTACATGAGTATCTAGAGGTTTGGGGAAATATTCATCATAGTAATATTGCTGTTACTCATAGCAGCATTCACCATGACTCAGACCGTAATATAAAAATTTATGAAAATCGTCTGAAGGAAGGAGAACAATTTTCTCCAAGAGATTTGTATTATTTTGCAAATGAATTGCTCGAGCATCAAAAAATAGAACGTGCCATCGAGTTTTACAAACAATTCTTAGCGACGACAAATGGATGGGTAGAAGACTATATATCTGCATGTGGAAAACTAGCAGATTGTTTTGATAAAATGGAGGACAGAGAAAATGAAATGTACTTCCTATTAAAATCCTTTGAGTATGACAATCCTCGAGGAGAGTTTTGCTGCAGATTAGGTTATCGATTCCTTCATAATAATCAAACTCAACAGGCAATCTTTTGGTATGAACTTGCTACACAGCTTGACATGCCAACAGATAATTTAGGGTTAATTAATCATGCTTGCTGGACATGGCTTCCACATTTACAATTATGTGTTTGTTATTCACAATTAGGAGAACATGTTTTAGCTAATAAGCACAACGAAATTGCTAGAAAATATAAACCGGATCATCCTAGTATTTTGCATAATAAAAGTTTTCTAGAATCCACCTTACAAAAAAACAGTTAATAAATCCTTCTTTAGAAGTAAAAAAAAATCGGAAGTCATTACTCCTTCGGCAATAAAAAAATATTTTATTCATGATAAAATCATCTTTCCATTTTAAACGGAAAGATGATTTTTGTTTAACAAATTAACCCAATAAAGGTATAAT
>JBDNRM010000430.1:0-874 GCA_047718615.1 Bacillus sp. (in: firmicutes)
CCTAGTACCATTTACAATGATACTTCTGTTTCCTTCAGTAATAAATCTTCAGATGTAGACGGTGACTCATTAACGTATAAGTGGGAAACTCAAAAGCCTAACGAGACTACCTGGAGTACATTTTCTACTTCTAAAGACCCTCCTTATACTTTGAATAAAAAGGGGGTTTGGAAAGTTCGTTTAACTGTCTCAGATGGAGAGGCCAGCCATAATGTAACTAAAAATATTACTGTACAGAATAGAGCACCAGCTGCCGATTTTTCTTGGAGTCCTAGTACCATTTACAATGATACTTCTGTTTCCTTCAGTAATAAATCTTCAGATGCTGACGGTGACTCTCTAACGTATAAGTGGGAAACTCAAAAGCCTGATGACACTAATTGGAGTACGATTTCGACTTCTAAAAATCCCTCTTATACCCTAAATAAAAAGGGGATTTGGAAAGTACGTCTAACTGTTTCCGATGGGGAAGCTAGCAATAATGTGACTAAAAATATTATTGTAAAAAACAGAGCGCCGAATGCTGATTTCACCTGGAGTCCTAGTACCATTTACAATGATACTTCTGTTTCCTTCAGTAATAAATCTTCAGATGCTGACGGTGACTCTCTAACGTATAAGTGGGAAACTCAGAAACCTAATGAGACTACTTGGAGTAGTATTTCGACTTCAAAAGAACCTTCTTATACTCTAAATAAAAAGGGGGTTTGGAAAGTTCGTTTAACTGTCTCAGATGGGGAAGCTAGTCACAACGTAACTAAAAATGTTACTGTGCAGAATAGAACTCCGGTTGCTGACTTTATATGGAATCCTAGTACCATCTATAATGATACGTCCGTTTCTTTTACTAATAAGTCTACCGATGCTGATAAAG
>JBDNRM010000430.1:974-1684 GCA_047718615.1 Bacillus sp. (in: firmicutes)
TTTCTACTTCTAAGGACCCTTCTTACACTTTAAATAAGAAAGGGGTTTGGAAAGTTCGATTAACGGTTTCAGACGGAGAAGCTAGTCATAATGTGATTAAAAACATTACTGTTCAAAACAGGATACCTGTAGCAGATTTTACTTGGAGTCCTAGTTCTATCTATAATGATACGTCCGTTTCTTTTACTAATAAGTCTACCGATGCTGATAAAGATTCTCTAACGTTTAAATGGGAAGCTCAGAAGCCAAATGAATCTACCTGGAGTACTATTTCTACTTCTAAGGACCCTTCTTACACTTTAAATAAGAAAGGGGTTTGGAAAGTCCGATTAACGGTTTCAGACGGAGAAGCTAGTCACAACGTGACTAAAAATGTTACTGTTAAAAATCGAGCACCTGTTGCGGATTTTACTTGGAACCCAACAACCATTTATAATGATACCACTGTCTCTTTCACAAACAAGTCATTTGATACAGACGGTGATCCATTAACAAATATATGGGAATATCAGGAACCAAATAAAACGACTTGGACCAAATTCTCGACTGAAAAAAATCCTAAAAATATTTTCACTAAGGTGGGAGATTATAAAATAAAATTAACTGTTACAGATGATGATGGAGCTACAGGTACAAAAGAGAAAACTCTAAAGATTACCAATAGACCACCACAAGTTACTCTTACATATACACCAAAGGATGTATATTAA
>JBDNRM010000431.1:0-1677 GCA_047718615.1 Bacillus sp. (in: firmicutes)
GTATTAACCCCTTCATCTTTGAAGCATATTAGAAATATTTAATATATAGAAGAAAATTATTTATTATCTTCTTATTTAATGAAAAAACTCTATCCTTAAACTGAGACGAAATTTCTTCATCTTTACACTTCATAAAAAATTCCTTGCCAATTATATAAAATTGATTTTTCAAGCCTATTCAGTTAATTTTTGAATTGTTAATAAAATTTTTTGTTAATGTGAATTTATAATTATTTCATGTATTATAGCACCTTGCTTAAAAAGGATTTTGTTCTAGCTTCACTAGGATTCCCAAATAACTCATTTGGAATATTCTCTTCTACAATATATCCACCATCCATAAAAATCACTCGATCGCCTACTTCTTTTGCAAAACCCATTTCATGAGTAACTACAACCATCGTCATTCCTTCTTTAGCCAGCTGTTTCATTACCTCAAGTACTTCTCCAACCATTTCCGGATCTAATGCTGATGTTGGCTCATCAAATAACATAATCTTCGGTTCCATTGCCAATGCTCTTGCAATCGCAACCCGTTGCTTTTGTCCACCTGATAAAGAATCAGGGTATACATTTGCCTTATCTTCTAGACCTACCTTGCGTAAAAGCTCTAACCCCTTTTTCTTAGCTGCCTGTTTGTCCACTTTTTTAATCTTGGCAGGAGATAGAACAATATTATCAATCACTGTCATATGAGGAAAAAGATTAAATTGTTGAAAAACCATTCCTACATCTGTGCGGATCTGATTAATATCTGTTTTTTTATCCGTAATATCTACCCCTTCAATGAAGATTCTTCCAGCTGTAATTTCTTCTAAACGATTAATACACCTTAAAAAAGTGGATTTTCCAGAACCAGAAGGACCGAGTACTACGACTACCTCTTTCGGTTGTATTTCTGTATTAATATCTTTTAATACTTGATTTTCTCCAAATGACTTCTTTAAATTTTCCACTTTAATCATACTGTTTCCAACCTTCTTTCAAGTCGATTTAACAAGAAGCTTATAACAAGTGTTAAAATGAGATAAATAAACGCAGCAGTAAGATACGGTTCCCATACACGGAAGTATTGAGCACCCATTGCTCTAGCCCAATACATAAGCTCTGGGGCTGCGACAATCGATATCAAGGAAGAATCTTTTAATAACACAATAAATTCATTTCCAAGTGGAGGAATCATTCGTTTAAAAGCTTGAGGTAAAATCACATATCTCATTGCTTGTATATGGTTCATCCCAAGTGAGCGTGCTGCCTCCATCTGACCTCGATCTATTGATTGAATTCCTGCTCTAAAAATCTCTGCTATATATGCTGCAGAGTTTAACGATAATGCAATAATTCCAGCTGCAATTCCATTCGTTTCACCAGTAAATAATGGGACCAATCCAAAATGTACAATTAATATTTGCACTAGTAGTGGAGTACCACGAAAAAATGTAATATAACAAATAAATGGAAAAGCAAGTATTTTATTCCTCATTATTTTCCCTATCCCCATTAACAGCCCTAAACATGTTCCTATTAATATCCCCGCTAACGATAAACCAATTGTAAGCATAGCTCCCTTTAAAAAAAACTGAGCGTATTCAACAATAATGCTTATTTGAAAGTCCATGTATTTCCTCCCTCTATAAATGTTGATCTATCAACGGTTTGACCCGTTGTTGGGGTATC
>JBDNRM010000432.1:0-1661 GCA_047718615.1 Bacillus sp. (in: firmicutes)
ACAAAAAAAGAACATGAAGGTTACTAGATTTACACCATCAAGTAAATTTCCCTGAAGTAGATAGAGTTACTACATGTTTTGATATTGAAGCATATTTTGATCCTGAATCAGAAAATAAACAAACCAACATTCCTTATTTATGTTGTGCATGTTTTACATATAATAATGTTATAGGTAATGTAGTAGAATTTGAAGGTAGAGATTGTGGTTAAGTATGTTGTAGATGTTTGTGGAGAATTAAATATTTCTAAAGTTGAATTAATAGCGCATAATGGAGGTGCTTATGATTTTCATTATATTTTAAGTAGTATGTACGATCCTTCTATTATAAAAAAGATACTAATTAGGAATAACAATTTTCAGTTTTACATTAAATAATAATAATGTAAATTTTTGGATTCTCATACTTTTTATTATGCAGTCTTTCTAATGCAGCAAAGGCCTTTTTATCTGGAAGTCATGATTTTCATAAAACAGATTTTCCTCATCATGAAGTTAAATCTCCAGCAGATTTGCAGAAAATTTGTAAGAAATGGAGGTCGGTTGATAGAGCCCTGTCTCACTCGGTACTATTGTCATCTTAGATCCATTTGGGGCAGATCTGTTAGAAAATAATGTGTAACACTCCATTGGCTGGTTCTGAAGGAATTATCGAATCTAGGAGTTATCTACTGGACCATATTGGCAAAGGCCTGCTGCTGCATCTGTTGAACCAGTTGTTAAAGGTGATAAGTCACTTTGCCTTCGCCGTTCCATATTGTCATTTGTAAAATAATTATGCATATTGCCGCCATTTGGGTCAGCTTGTCTTCACTGATTCCACCAAACAGTTGGAAGCTGATGTTTCTCTGATCTGTGGACGTATTACTGTTTCCCAAGTTCCCCTGACGTCGAGCACTTGACAAATGTGTTACTGTTCCATTGTTATTAGTAAAATTATTAGTATTATTGATCTTCGCAGATCTGTTCTGAACGGATGTGGAGTTTCCGAAGAGTAGAGTTCGGTAAGTCGTAAAGACTTCAGAGCAAAGAACGGCTTGAACTTCTGGAAGTCGATTGGTATCTTTATATATGCCGTGATCTAATTAGTCGTAGATAAATAAACTTTTTTACTGCTTTTTTCGTGTTGTCGTTCATATCGGGAAAAATTTTGTCACAAAAGGCTTGTCCGAATAAGGAAGGACCCTAGATCATACCCAAATTCACGTGCCCACTATGGAGTGGAGTTTCATAGTGCTCATTGCCATTGTTGAAATGTTTAAAGTTCAATAGAACCCGCTGTCAGGTTGGCTACTTTTCCAAGCATTTCATTTTTTATATCCATCATGTTTTTTTTTTTCCTCGACTTTGTTTGGACTTGTTCTTTGGGGCAGCGTGTTTGCTTGTTTCAAAATGCTTCACTAGCAAATGCTTGCCCACATGTCTGGAATTTTTGATAATGCACTGTTGATCGATTCTCTGAAGGTCTTGGAATATTTTTCTTGCTTTTTTTCTTGTTGTTTTTCTTGCTGTTTTTCTTTCACACTTTGTGTGTTTACCTTTTTTTCAATGTGCGCCTGCTTTGTGTCGGGCGGTGAAGCAGGCTTCTATATTCCAGGAGATCTATGTTCCAGGAGATCTATAATCTTTTTTTCAATTAATGAATTAGGTATGTATATTTC
>JBDNRM010000433.1:0-1647 GCA_047718615.1 Bacillus sp. (in: firmicutes)
AATTACGACAGATTTTTTTTTTTTTAATAATATAAAATGTTTCTAAGCATTAACATTACTTTTTTATTGACCACAATAAAAAAGGTCCACAATGTAATAATGCCTAAAAAACCGTCCAAACATGCCTAGAAGTTCAAAAATCTCTTAGACTCATAAATGAAGTGTAGAGAATACGTTGGGGGGTGTTATGGCAAAAAAGCTAAAATGAACTATTTCCAGAATCATTTCTAGTCAATCTTCCTGTGAATTCTACTTGATTCAGAACAAATGATCCGATAGCTTTACCTGCCCTGTCTGCGATGTGCACACTTTTTATCAGGCCAACTGAGGGAGGCAAACGTAGACGGGGAACCAAAAAGGCTACGTTGGTCGTTGGGCTGATCCTCAATACCAAAGGTCATCCGCAATACGCCAAAATACAAAGAGTTCCCAATGTCCAAGGCAAAACGCTCAGAGTACTGACAGAAAAAACACTGAAATCTGACACGATGATCCATACGGACGGTTTTAGTTCCTACCAGGTCTTGTCGGGGAGGTGGGGAGAGGTTTAGGTTTAGGGGATTAAATTTGCTCCCAAAAGTAATCGGGATCATCTCCATTGGTTGCACAACATGATATCCAATGCCAGAGCAATTATGAGGGAACCTACCATGGTCTAGACAAGAAACAAATTTAGGCCCATCGCGATGAGTTCAGTTACCTATTTAATCGTCGACACTTTGAGGATGAACTTTTCCATCACCTGCTTTCTAACTGCGTAACCACATTAACGGTCACCTATCATGAGCTAGCGAGATAATCAGAATTGATTATTACCTATTAATGTTCATTGTTATATCGAAATTTTCCAAAGGGGTTGTTAAGAAAAGTCAGAGTTTCAAACTCAATATCAAGTATTCATACAAAACCTATAACAGCAAGATTTTCCATCGAATAGTACATTTTTATTATTCAATTATTTAACTTAATTAAACCTAAAGGAAGGGTTGTTACATGAAAAAAATTCGCCAATTAATCTCCGCACTAATAATTCTCGTTGGGTTCACATTCTTCTTTTTTTTATCATCTCCTGAGGAAACTTATGCTGCCTCATCTAGCATACAGAATTGGAGTTTAATCGACAGTGGACTTCATATGGACTGGGGTGGATCTACTTCATATTTGAGTTATTTTAAAAGCGGAGTCAACACATGGAATAATTATATAGGTAACAAAATCAGACATGATACAGATTGGACTATTAAAGATGTGACGTTATCCGATATATATATAGTAAATGGCACTAATGCAACCACATACCAATATGGAGAATTGAAGTTTAATAAATATAATATGGATCAATTATCAGGAACAAGAAAACAAAATGTCGCAACGCATGAATTAGGTCATACGTTGGGTCTTGCACATAATACATCCGAAGATATTATGTATAAATACGATACTACAAGAACCAGTCTAAGTGCAAATGATAAAGCATCTTATGATCGGTATTTTTATGTAATTACTCATTAAATTAAATCACAGAGAGAATATTAAGCAGTACTTGAGCTGAACAGGGATGACTATTAACTTCAAAACTAATAATACGAGGAGGATTATTTATGAAGAAATACAATTACGCAATTCTTCTTCTTATCTTTATACTTG
>JBDNRM010000434.1:0-1612 GCA_047718615.1 Bacillus sp. (in: firmicutes)
CAGCTCCGAGGAGTAAACTTTGATAAAAAAATGTGAAAGATGTTAAAGTAACTTATTCACATGTAAAAATTTACCATTGTCATTTTCGTCCTTTTTACCAAAAAAGACAAGCCAATTTCGTCATTTCCATTGTGAAATTGTGGATAACTACTTTTCTCTTTCCCAACACCACATCCTTTTGTTATAATTATGGCACTAGGTAAATCTAATTTGCATTGGTTTTCCCAGTTGTACTATATCCTCGTTTGTTAGTGTTTGCCCGCGCAAGGCTTCTAACAGTCGCGAGGATATTTCTTTTACCGTTTTTTTGACGCGCTTCAATGCTTTCGACCCTTGCTCATGAAGCACCATTATGATTTCTGTAATCTGGGCCAATAAATAATGATTTTTCATGGCATTGTAATTTTTACTGCTTGCGTGTTGAATGTGATAGCGTAGGTTTTTTTGTCTGTTAAATCCCTCGTTTTCTATTTTCCAACGGCTTCGTCCAGTGTTAACGAGCCTTTTGGCATTCTTTTTTGTGATTTTTATGTTGGTAAGGAAAAGAAACTTTTGTTTTCCCTTTTTCGTCTCCATTTCGTATTCCAGCACACTTTGTTGATGTTCCCTATAAACAATTCCGTTCACCCAAGTAATTCTTCCTTGTTGGCTATCTTCATTTATATTCAAGACATTGTCTTCCATATTTTTTAATACCTGAAACTCACTGGCAATACTTTTGATGCGATCTTCCTTGAATCGAAATAAATAGTTCCACTTATATTTCTTGCATTGGTTAAAGACCTTTTCACACGCATAAAGACTATCGGCAATGATACAGATGGGCAGCCGTTTGAATGTGTCTTTAAGTCTTGTAGCCAATCGATAAAAAGCATTTAGTTCACAATCTTGTTTCTCCACGTCTTCCGATTCATTTTCAATAAATTCTGAGTCAACACTCAGCACCATATCTCCAACAACCAATTTAGCTTCTAGGACGTGATGCATATAGATGGTCTTTGTTTTTTCTTCACCCGTTTCCTTATCCTTTTCCTTGTAATTTCGTCTCAAGCAGTGGTCACAATGCTTTTCATTAAACGTGAAAATGCCTGTACCATCAATGATAACGCCCCAATATTTCCCCTCAATCCGATAAGAATCAAAGCACCTCTTTTTCAATAATTCTTTGATCATGTACGTTCGGATATGTTCAAGTTCTGCTGGTTTCAACCGAGAAAGAAAATTATTGATTGTGTCATAGTGGGGTAATTCTTCCAAATGTTCAATCCCTAAAATTTTTCCTATATTTTCAATGCACTCGTCCTTGTTGAATTCATTCGTCATTTCACGCATGCTTTTTAGATTACAGGTGTTTTTTAAAATAACCATCATCAAAAGGACTTCTGGGTCATAAATGGTATAGCCCTGGTGTCTTGGATCCTTTACTTTTTTAAGCAACTTATTAAAATCTTTAAAAAAGTGTTTCTGCGTTTTCAGAAACTCGAATAAAAAGTTTATCCCTTTTTCTTTATCACGTTTGTCTTTTCTAGTTATCATAAAAAAAATCCTCCCAAATATCAATATAATAGGGTTTTGTATATCCTAATTATCCTATATTTGGCGAGTGTTAGGT
>JBDNRM010000435.1:0-1611 GCA_047718615.1 Bacillus sp. (in: firmicutes)
TGAGTATTATCTTCCGTATCTTTAAAAAATACCATCCATGTTTCTGTTTGTCCCGTTTTCGCTACAACATGTGGTTCGTCGATAAAAGTAACTTCTTTATCTAATAAGCGCTCATAAGTATCTTTAATATTATTTACTTCAAAATAAATTACTGAACTTGAAAGGGCGAATTCCTCTTTTTCTGGAAGTGTTAACAGGAGCCGCAATCCGTTACATTTAAAGAATGCCATACTATCAGTGTTGAACAAAAGCGAGAGACCTAATTTTTCTTTATAAAAATCTAGTGCTCTATTTAAGTCTTTTACAGGTACTCCAATTTGTCCGATTTTTTGGATTATTTTAGTTTCCATAAAACTTTTCTCACTTCAAAATATCTTATTATTAAAATGATAAATAATTTCACCTAATATTTCTTATCCAATATCACCTTTTTTCGATATTCTTTAGGAGATATTCCAACATGTTGCTTAAACATTTTGCTAAAGGATACAGGATTTTGAAATCCTAGTTTAAAGGTTATATCGGTCATATTATTATCTGATTCTACTAATAGTTGTTTTGCTTTCTTTATTCTAAACTCTGAAATATGCTGATGAGGAGTTTTACCATATATTTGTGTGTATGTTCTTAATAAATGATTTGGAGATAGACAAGCAATCCGTGCAATGTCATTTAATTTAATGGTTTTGTCATAATAGGCTCTTATGTAATCATGGGCTATACATATCCTTCTATATAATTCTTCACGGGTAGAAGTACGTATTGCACTTAAAGATTCAACTTCCTTGTATGTATTAAATTGTTCATTCAAAATAGATTGCATTAACTTATGAAATTGTTCTTCATAACCAACAGAATTAATTTCGAGACTAGGTAAAATCTGTTTAAAAGTTTCAAGTTGAAAAGATAGAGTATTATTTTTGTGATAGGTTTTATCAAAAAAGCCAATAGAACTTGTATCCCTGAATGGATCACTTAGAAGATTATCGTTTGTTTCTTTTAATGATTTAAAGACTTCGGCTGCAAACCCATCTTTAAAGAAAACACAAAAAGATTCCACATCCTTCGTTTCATCAATTGAAATTGTGTATGAACCTTCATTGAGGAGTAGATATCTACTTTCTTCAACAGCAAAAAAGCCTTTATTAGTCTTATAATGTGCTTTACCATTTGAAAATGTTTTTATGGACAGTTGGCCAATTCCTTCCCAGTAAAATTGGTCACTTTTTGCATGTAAAACGAAATTGGTAGAATCATTTTTTGACATAATATAATCTCCATAATAGACAACTTTATTTTTTCATAACTTTATTATACATAATAATGGAATCTAAGTATGAACATATATATTACCAATGAATTTGGTTAAACTGTATCATAAATAATTTATGGGAATAGAGTTATTCAACAATCGGGCGCGATTATGGAATACGATGGCTAACGACTTTGAATCGTTAGTCATTTTTAAATTATTCTTTAAATACATGTCTATAATGAAAGAACACACTTAAATTCTAACTTTTTTATAAAAAGGTATTGATAACCGGCCTTGTCTGTATAATGCTCTACTATATATGTATCTTATACACATCTCCGAGCCCCCGAGACATG
>JBDNRM010000436.1:0-1610 GCA_047718615.1 Bacillus sp. (in: firmicutes)
GGTATAGATAAATAGTATCGAGTTATGTAGGAGTGGTGGCAATGATGGATGATACTCACTGTTATATATTATTGCAGGGGGTAGAAGATGGACCTTTCTACCATTGAAGAAAGTTTAGAGATGGCTAGAGAAGCAGTTCGGGAGGTATATAAACGATTATTGCCACACCACATCATAATAATAAATATGAAATAATAAAGTAGCTATTATCGAAAATGTAGATGCACTAATAATGCCTATAAAGGAAAACCTACCGTTAGATACTCTTTCTGGTCAAGAAGTAAGTATTTATGAAGAGCTTTTGGAAGATTATCGAAAAGGGGAAATCTTAACACTTTCTCATACGAAGTATTTTTTTGTTGAATTTGCTTCTTCTTTAGTGCCGAGATAAGCAAAGCGGTTGCGGTATGATATTCAGATGGATGGGATTATTCTAGTTATTGTTCATCCGAAGAGGAATAAAGAGTTGTAAGAGAATCCTGATCTGCTTTACCAATTAGTAAAGAATGGTGTGCTTACTCAAGTTACTGCAGCGAGTGTTGTTGGTTATTTTGGGAAGAATGTTAAAAAGTTTTCTGAGCAGTTGATAGAAGATAATTCAACTCATTTTGTTGCTTCGGAAGCTCTCATAATACGCATAATCGGGCTTTTAAGTTGAATGAATCATATGACTTAATTGAAGAGCCACTTGGAGTAGATTATGTCTATTTATTTACGGAAAATTCGGGAATTTTATTGCAAAATAGGAACATCATAAAAGAAATACCAGAACAGATGAAGAGGAAGAAGTTTTTAGGGATATTTTAATATATTTTTCGTAAAAGGAATAACATTTGGGATGTCTCTTAGTCAGTTTTCATTAGAGCACTCGGTCTTGCTATAGGAATATTTTTAACTTCTTATTCTTCTAGTAGATCTAGGATTTTAATTTTCGTCCCATAATTGCTAGTTAGATTGCATTGTTTCTGTGGTTGTTTTTTACTCACCAATAATGAATATGATTAAAAGGAAAGTTAAGAGGTCTATGCTTTTAACTTTGAAAGTAAAAATTATAATGCGAGAGAGAAATTAGGATTTATAGAGACAACGATTCGGTATGCTTTACAAAATGAGGCTTAAAAAAATCAAGAAGTATTAGAAATTGAGAAGTGTAGAGGTGGAATAATTTGAGTGATTCATCATCAAAAAGAAAAGAGTCTTCTTACTTAGATATAAATAAACCCAGTTTAAGTAATAATTTGTTACAGAGTGAAAGAGGAGGTTCGCTATATCTTGTTTCAAAGAGGATAATTGATATTATTGGTGCTTTTATCGGATTAGTAATTACATTACCTTTATTTTTAGTTATTAGTATTCTGTATTTATTTGGAACGAATAAGGGCCCTGTATTTTTTTCGCAAGAACGGATAGGAAAAGGTGGAGTGATATTTAAAATATATAAGTTTCGTTCTATGATTGTAAAAGCGGAACAAGTATTACAAAATGATAAAATCTTATTTGAAAAATATGTACAAAATAATTATAAATTAAATCCCGAAGAAGATCCACGTATTACAAGGGTGGGGAGATTTTTAAGACAGACTAGTCTTGATGAACTTCCCCAATTAATT
>JBDNRM010000437.1:0-1606 GCA_047718615.1 Bacillus sp. (in: firmicutes)
CGAATCAAAACGGCTTGATTGGAGTGTAAGGTGCGAGACTCCTGTGGGATTAGCGAGACAGCTGAGACCCTGCAGAACGGCTAAAGCTGAGCCCCACGGAAAGCGAAGTGTATGCAGGCTGCGGGTGATTAACACAAACCTTCTTTTTTACATAAATAAAAAAACCAAACCATGATACGAAATGTTTTTTACATCTTCGTATCATGGTTCGGATTTATCTTCGGCTGGAATACTTATGTCCCAGCTTCTCTTTAACGTCATTTTGCGATTTTCTTTTGTCCTACTACTGTTTGATTAACTTTTAATTTCGTTTTTTTATCGGAGAAAATATAAACATTTAGTGCGCCAACAAAAAATGCTCCACCTACTATATTTCCTAATGATACAGGTAGCAAATTATGCAGAGCAGCAGAAATTGTAACGCTTTCAGGATGAGGAACGATTAAAGCAATGGAAAATAAAGACATGTTTGCAATGCTGTGTTCATACCCTGAAATCATAAAACCAAAAACAACTAAAATAGTAGCAAAAATTTTACCAACATCCCCTTTAATATTCATAGGAAGCCAGATTGCTAAACAAACAAGCCAATTACAAAGAATGCCTTTTACAAATAATTCTGTCGTAGTAGCACTCATTTTTGTATTTGCAACTTCCATTAGCCACGTTGATTTTTCAACATGTTGAAAAAGACCTGTAAAATGAATAAGAACAGCAAAAAATAAAGCACCAACTAAATTGCCAAAATAGGTTGTAACCCAATTATAGAGGGTATCTTTCCATGTTGTTGCACCTTTTAAAGTACTCATCGTAAAAGCCATCGTATTGCCAGTAAACAATTCCCCACCGCAATAACTAATCAATACTAAGGCAATTCCGAAAAACAGACTTGTCATCATATATGTGGCAGGTGAATGAGCATCTGAAAAGGGTTGTGCGAGCTTATAACAAATCATAATGGCGAAACCGATATAAACACCTGCTAAGATTGATTTTGTGAAATAGCGTAAAAAAGATTCATCAATGGTAGTCTTCTTTTTCAATGCATAGTTAAGCGCTTTCTCAATTGGTTGAATGTCCATATATTTTCATCCTTTCTTTGATAGTTGTATTATACTTTACAACTTTCCAAAGAAGATTGTGTAAATTTGAACAATCCTTGACATTTTTAAATTTTTTCGCTTGCCCTCTTTTCCCACATTTTTTAACAAGCTTCTGAATAATTCATTCAACAAAGTCACTAATCTTACCTATTACTAGAAAATGAACATACCACTAGGAAGACTTCCTAATTAAACACCATATTGCTGACTCCGATATAATGAGATTTAACGTTTCACTGATCCATTAAGTCAAATGCTAATACAGGAAATCTTCCTTTTTCCTAGTTTTTGTTTTCATATATTAGAAAATTACCTTTCTTATTTAATGAGACGTAGAAGAAGTCAGTTTATTATTTTGCTGAATTGGAACAATGTATTGTGATTTTGGTTTTGTAAAACTTATTTTAATACCAGATTTTTTCATTTTATTTACTAAATCGACAAGCTGTTTTTTTGACATAATACCTACTCCTTTACGACTTGTTTTATTTATCATACTGGGG
>JBDNRM010000438.1:0-1598 GCA_047718615.1 Bacillus sp. (in: firmicutes)
GCTTATGTATTAACTAAATGGTTGATACATGAGCTATTTTTTATTGTTTAGGAACCGCCCATGAAGGCAAAGCCTTCACAAAGTATAATGAAAATTAAGTGGTTTCTGTTAACAAATGGATAACCTTGTCAATAATATAGAAAGGTGAGGAAGTAAGCCGTTGTACTTTCTGGTAGCAAGAACTCCTTTTAGGAAACTGGCTACGGTAATTTTGAGCACAAAGTATTGTGTCTAGAGCACGTGTAGGAAATTTTTTTTTGATAAGTAATTACTGTTGAACTCACTGAATTTATTATGGAGAAGGTAGGAATGGAAGCAATAATTGAAAGGTGTGCAGGTATAGATGTGCACGAAAGAACAGTAGTAGTATGTGTTTTAAAGGGTGATTTAAAGAAAAAACCGGAAAAGGAAATAGAGACATTTAATACTACGACTACAGATTTGTTAAAACTTTTAGATTGGATTGAAGAAAGAGGCTGTACGCAAGTAGCAATGGAAAGCACAGGCGTATACTGGAAGCCTGTCTGGAATGTATTAGAATCAGGTGATTTTGAAATTATACTTGCAAATGCTAGACATATAAAGAATCTTCCAGGAAGAAAGACCGACGTGAAAGACGCAGAATGGATAGCTCAATTATTGAGAAGTGGATTAATTAATAAGAGTTTTGTACCAGATGCACATATAAGAGATCTTAGAGATATAACAAGATATAGGAAGAAAATACTATACGAACTTAATAGAGAGAAGAATAGGATTCATAAAATTCTAGAGGATTGTAATATAAAGATTTCAAGTTATATTTCAGATATATTTGGAGATACAGGACGAAAAATATTAAATAAAATCATTAATCAAGAAGAAATTAGAATGACAGACTTAATTGAGATATCAAATGGTAGAGGTAAAGCAAGTATAAGAAAGAAACTAGGAGAAATAAAAGAGGCTGTAAACGGAAAAATAAGAAACCATCATTTGACAATGATAAAATACAGCTATGATCACATTAGGTTTTTAGAAGAACAAGTAGTCCATATAGAAAAAGAAATAGGTGAATATATAGAGCCATATTTTGAAGAAGTAGAGATAATAGATACTATACCAGGTATAAACAAGAATGCAGCATCAGTAATAATAGCAGAGATTGGAACTGATATGAGTTATTTCCCAACAGATAAGCATCTAACATCATGGGCAGGCCTAAGTCCTGGAAATTGTGAAAGCGCAGGTAAAAAAAAAGAAGTAAAACAATGAATGGAGATAAAGCATTAAAAAGTGTAATGTGTGAATGTGCTTGGGCAGCAAGCATGAGTAAGGATACTAGATTATCAATATGCTATAAGCGATGGGTGAAAAGAATGGGAAAGAAAAAAGCCACAATAGCATTAGCAAGTTTAATGTTAAGAATATGCTATCAATTGTTAAAGGAAAGAAAAAACTATATAGAATATGGTACTATTTATTTAGATAAACTTAGAGAAAAAAGAGAAGAAAGTATGATAAAAATTCTAAAGTCAAAAGGCTATAATATAGAAAAAATCAATAAGTAAAAGAAACAAATAATTTAATATAAGGCTTGGACTAGCCTAAAATAGGCT
>JBDNRM010000439.1:0-1585 GCA_047718615.1 Bacillus sp. (in: firmicutes)
AAGTAGACATAATCACATCTTTTATTTTTCCTTTTCATTGAAAAAAGACTCTCATGCATCTATCCAATCTTGGATAGATGCATGGCAATCTTCTTTATATTTTGACAGGCAGCTGTCATTAATACTTGTTCGGCTGCCTTTTGTTTTCCACGTAACCGGCAGTAGCGAAGCCCATGCAGTTCTTTTGAATCTGCGAAGCTTCGCTCTACTTTTTCTTTTCTAAATTTATAAAGGGCCTTCCCTGATTTAGAAAGACGATTTAACCGAATTTTTTCCTTGTTTTCTTCCCAAACATGACGAGTGACTACTTTTGTATGATTTTTAGAACGAGTACATTGGGAAAGCAATGGGCAATCTTTACATCGTTTGGGATTTGATTTATATTCTCGATATCCTTCGCGAGTTGTTGTACGATAAGGCAGTATTTCTCCGTTTGGACAAGTGTAACAATCGGCTTCTTTATCGTAAGTGAATTTCCATTTGGGAAAGAGTCCTTTTACTGGACTATATCTTCTATGTGCGATTACTCCAAAAATATTTCGTTCTTCTATCCCTTTACAAATAGGGTTTGTTAAATAACCAGAATCTAAAGCAACAGCTTCCACTTGAAATTGGAAACGATCGATTTGACGATCAAGTCGGTCTAAATAAGGAACAGAATCATGGACATTACCTGGGGTAACAAAGGCATCGGTAATGATGTTAAACTTCATATCCGTCGTACGGTGATCTAAATAACAGAACATCTCCTGCTTATTATCTCGGGACATAAAGCCACAATCAGGATCCGTTGTACTAACCCGAATTTCCTTTGTTTCCTCCACTGCCTCCTTTTTCTTTAGAGGCTTTTTTCCGTGGGCAGTCCGATCCTCCTCCATCGCTTTATCTAACTCTTCCACGTATTCGCGTGTTTCCACTTTCACCGTTTCTCTGGTGAATTTATGTTTATTGGCATTCGCTTTCAAATGAGTAGAATCAGTAAATAAAACTCTCCCTCCAACCATTTTATGATTCATCGCTAAAAGAACAATTTCATCGAAAATGTCCTGAAAGACAGTGGTATCTTTAAATCGATTACACCGATTCCAACTAATCGTAGAATGATGAGGAACAGGATCTGTAATTTTTAAACCAAGGAACCAACGATAAGCAAGATTCACTTGAATTTCCCGCTCTAATTGTCTTTCGGAACGGATGCCATATAAATAACCGATAAACATCATTTTAAATAAAATCAAGGGATCTAAAGATGGACGACCATTGTCTTCGGAGTAATAAGGACGGACTTTATCGAGGATAAAAGAAAAATCAATGTGTTTATCAATTTTTCGTAAGAGATGATTAGCTGGAACAAGCTCATCTAAAAGAACAAATTCTACTTC
Organism: Bacillus sp. (in: firmicutes); assembly: GCA_047718615.1. GTDB lineage: Bacteria > Bacillota > Bacilli > Bacillales > Cytobacillaceae > Niallia. The sequence continues at coordinate 1,383 of JBDNRM010000439.1, forward strand.
GTTTTGAGTATGAGAACGGGTATGTAACATCGAAATCACCAACCTATATTTGATAATTATATTATATCAAATTACCGCGGTGAATAGATGAAGTAAATATAAAAAATGAAAGGCTGTCGGGACTTTCTCGACAGCCTGAAGACAAGTTATTTAACCTGTCTTTCTCTTTCGATGAATTAATTACAATTTAGGTACTATAATGA
>JBDNRM010000440.1:0-1577 GCA_047718615.1 Bacillus sp. (in: firmicutes)
AACCCGTGTTACCGCCGTGAAAGGGCGGTGTCTTAACCGCTTGACCAATGGGCCATATGTTTTTTTTCGTTGTTCTCTCAACTGACAAGATTTATTATATAAAAAACTTATAAGATTGTAAAGTAAAAATAAAAAGTTTAAATTTTCAGATTTTAATAGAGGAATTTTTCTATATTCTGATTCCTAGCTACTAAGAACAGCGCGGGGCGCCTTGTTTATTTCCGAAGAAAAATGCTCTCCAGACTCAAAAAGGGTTTTTACTTTTAGAGGCTAGAAGCATACTCACTAGAGCTTGGCGCTGGCCGGCTAAATACGCCACCACGTCTTGTGAGCTACGTTGAAGTCACCACATCCTTTGGAAAGTCGATGCTTAAAGTAAAGCAGAAGCAGCCTCAAACTTTTTGGTCCTTTTTATCCTCCTTTTTGAGTATGCACTGTAATAACAAGGAGTAAAAATTTTATTTTACTATCCAAATGTGTGATTTAACTTCACCATTATTTGCTTTCACCTTCTATGTTGGTATCCATACTAAAGCTGTGAGGGGAAAAGATATAGACTAATATGAAAAAACGGTCATACGTTTTTTGATAGCGAAATTCATGTGATCTGCGTAACAAATATAGATATTAGGTATTACATGGATCGACTGCTGTAAGATATTAAGACAAGGATCTGAAGGGGAATTAATATCTTATAAGGGAATGTTAAGAAAGATCATATCCAATTATTATTAGCCTGCTCATCAAGTATTGCCCTCAAGTAAATCATACAAGCACCTAAAAGGAAAGTTATCGAGGCTTCATCAAGAGCAGTTTCCTGCGTTAAAAGATTACTGGGGTCAAATACTTATAGCCTAAAACTATTTTTGTGCGACAAAGATAACAACTTTAATTGTAGGCATTTTATTTCCAAATTCAACTCCTTTAGCAGGTGGTCGTTTAAGCTTTTTCCACCACCAAACGAAAGTACTATAGAAAATCTATGTTTGTTTTCTTGAGACAACCTTTGGCAGCTTGTCTTTTATCGAAACCGGTCAGTTGTTGAGTCGGTTCGAAGGGAAAACAACAAACAAAAAAGCCATCTCTCATTAAGGAGAAATGACTTTATATCAACGTTTATAGAGTAAGCTTCCAACCGGACTCGAACCGGTGACCTCTTCCTTACCATGGAAGTGCTCTACCAGCTGAGCTATGGAAGCACTTTGCTAACATATATGTAAAAAACTTATTAAAATAAAAAAATGGCTCCGCAGGTAGGACTCGAACCTACGACCGTTCGGTTAACAGCCGAATGCTCTACCACTGAGCTACTGCGGAATAGTAAAAATATATATGCCTGGCGACGTCCTACTCTCACAGGGGGAGAGCCCCCAACTACCATCGGCGCTGAGAAGCTTAACTTCCGTGTTCGGTATGGGAACGGGTGTGACCTTCTCGCTATCGCCACCAGACTTATTAAGACAATTATTATTATAACGTCTTTTTTAAATTTTTCAAGTGAAATTTTAAAAATTATTCACTGAAAACTAGATTATGTGTAAGAAGAAAGAACCGAATTAATCATTTTTAGTTAAGTC
>JBDNRM010000441.1:0-1564 GCA_047718615.1 Bacillus sp. (in: firmicutes)
CATATTTCGAACACGAAATTATAATTTGAATATTCTTTAAATTTGCAAGTTGCCATATATTACGTGTTTTGCTGAATTTGTGGTAAGTAAAATATTCTGGATGGTATTAAAGGTAAATATGGTAGAGTCTATCAATCGAATGAAATATTGATTTATTTTAGCAGGAAATTATGAATAGAGAGATTTATCTGCATTAATTTTGAATCATTTTTATTTATAAGTTAAGAAAAAACGAAGTTAAGGACGTTTCTAACGCCTGACAAAAATAAAGGTATTAATTAAACGATAAAAAAAATCTAAAAAAAGTGTGTAAGAAAATATGACAATATTCGAGACGTTTTTTGAATTTTTCTATATTGTTTAAGAATACAGTATTCTGTATACAGGATTCAAAAGGAAGGGAGTTAATATAAATTAAGCTGAATAATAAAGATTCGTTAATTTAGACGATATAAATTTTTGGCACAGGAGTCTCATGTAAGAAGCAAACTTTTATTAAGTCAAATAATTTTAATATTTAAAAAAACGGGAGGGTTTACATATGAAAAAGTATTCTATTTTTACGCTAGTAATTGTTTTTACATTAATTTTATCTGCTTGCGGAACTAGTAAGGGGGAAAGTGAAGAGAATGGAACAGATTCTAAAAAAACATTAAGAATCGTCACAGATGCTGCCTATGCACCATTTGAGTATATGGATAAAGGAGAAATTGTTGGGTTTGATGCAGATTTTCTTAAAGCTGTCGCTAAAGAAGCAGGTTATAAGTATGAGCTTGTACATGTTGGTTTTGATCCATTGTTTGTAGAAATTAAAGATAAAAGAGCTGATTTTGCTATTGCAGCGATTGCTGTAACAAATGAAAGAAAGCAAACTTATGATTTCTCTATCCCTTACTTTATGTCAGCAAATGAAATTTTAGTAAACGAGGGAAGTGATATTAAGAGCACGAATGATTTAAAAGATAAAGTAATTGCTGTGCAAAATGGAACAACAGCTCAATTAGCAGTAGAAGGATTATTAGGTAAAAACAGTAAAAAAATTAAAAAATTTGATAATAACAACTTAGCAATCATGGAGTTACTTAATAATGGAGCAGATGCTGTAGTGGCTGAAGGTTTAGCTGTGCGTGAATATGCAAAGAAAAACCCAAATAAAAAAGTAGCAGTTATTCCGGATGAAGATTATTTTGAAATGAAGTATTTAGGACTAATGTTTCCTAAAAATAGTGAAATAAAGGCAGAATTTGATAAAGCCATCAATACGGTTTTAGACAATGGTACGTATGAAGAAATTTACACAAAATGGTTTGGAGAAAAGCCAAATGTCGAAAAGTTAAAAGCAGCACAGCAATAAAAAACTGGAAACAGTTAAGGTATACACTTTTTGTCCAAGATTTATGGAAAACAGGAGGAAAAACGTGCTTTCCTCCTGTTTTCCATAAAAATTATCCTAATTAAAGCTAAAAGAATGATAAAAAGAGAACAAATAATAAAACATTAAAATTATTACACATAATAATTAAATGAAGATTTCTTTTTAGAAGGATTTACGAGGAGTTAAACA
>JBDNRM010000442.1:0-1564 GCA_047718615.1 Bacillus sp. (in: firmicutes)
CTCCTCCTTTTACAAGGACCCCTTTTTTCGCAGCATTCCCAATTGCTGAAACAATAGAAATAGGAGTCGATATAACCAACGCACAAGGACAACCAACAACAAGAACAGCTAATCCTTGATAAACCCATGTTTCCCAACTGCCATCAAAGAATAAAGGTGGGACTATAGCAACCAATGCTGCAATGATCATAATGATTGGTGTGTAATATTTCGCGAATTTATCAACAAATGCTTGCGAAGGAGCACGTTCTCCTTGTGCTTCCTCTACAAGATGAATAATTTTAGAAATCGTTGTATCTTCTACTAGTTTCGTTATTTTTACTTCAATTAATCCTTCTTCATTTAAGGTACCTGCAAATACTTCATCATCAACCGTTTTCTCAACAGGGACTGATTCACCTGTAATAGCTGCTTGGTTAACGGCAGAGTATCCACTTACAACTACACCATCCATAGCAATCTTTTGACCAGGTTTTACGATCATGATATCCTCAACAGCAATATCATCAACATGAATCATTATCTCTTGTCCATTACGTCTAACTAGTGCCTCTTTAGGAGCGATATCCATTAATGAGCGAATCGATTGTCTTGCTCTATCCATAGAAAATCGTTCAAGTGCTTCACTAATTGCAAAGAGTATAACAACAAGGGCAACTTCAGCCCATTCACCTATAATGGCACCACCTATAACAGCTACTGTCATAAGGGTTTTCATGTCAAAGTCAAAATGAATCAAGTTTTTTAAACCGACTTTAAAGAGTGATAATCCTCCGATTAACATAGATGCTACAAATAATAATGTAGTAACAATATTCTCATCCCCATTAACAGATGAGGAAAGGTAACCCAAGACAAGAAATAAAGCTGAATAGAGTAAAGTGCTGTGTTTTTTATAGAACGGCACTTTTTCTTCTTTTTTAACCACTTGCACCTCTTGATTAGCTTGTCGTACAGGTTTTTCAGGAGCTATTTTAAGATTTTCAAAAGCTCCTGCCTTTTCTAGTTCTTCAATCGTTGCATTTCCATAAACATCAATTTTAGAAGCCCCAAAATTCACTTTTGCTTCCTGTACTCCTGGAAGTTTTTTAACATTATTTTCAAACTTTCCTGCACAACTTGCACAGGTGAACCCTTGAACACGATAAACACTTTTTTCAGTATCTAATGCTTTTACTTCAGACAATTTTTACAACCTCCTTCTGATGTGTAAATGCAACCTTTATTAGTTGCTTTACATGATCATCATCTAATGAATAGTAGACTAACTTACCTTCTTTTCGATATTTAGCTAATCCAAGATTTTTAAGTAACCTCAAATGATGAGATGTTGTAGCAGTTGTAGCACCAACAATATTCGCTACATCACAAACACACAATTCATCTTCTAAAGAGAGAGCAAACGCAATCTTAATCCTAGTATCATCCGATAAAGCTTTAAAAATTTTGGCTACTTCCAAAGGATTTTGTTGGAGTAGTTCATTTTTACCTTTTTTGACTTTTTCCTCATCTATACACGTAACTTCACATGAGTCATTTTGCAAATTTTTAACCTCCTCATATC
>JBDNRM010000443.1:0-1564 GCA_047718615.1 Bacillus sp. (in: firmicutes)
TAAGAAAAACCGGGCAAAAACCGCCCGGTCCTTTTTTGTTTAGCGAATATCCGATAATTTGTACTCTATACCATGTACCCCTTTATAATACTCAGGATACATTTCTCCCCCACATTTTTCACAGGAGAACATAGGTGGAGTTGTAGTGTCTCCATCATCCATTAAATCAAAATCTTTTACTACATTTAAAGGAATTTCTTCTTTTTCATGACACACTAAACAAACATAGCTGACGCTCTGATTTGATTGTTTTGTGTTTTTCTTTTTTTTCTTCCCTTTTTTGCGGTGTTTTGATACTGGTGAAATTGTTAATCACCCTTTCTAAATAAGCTTTAGTAGTAGCACACAAAGCTACCTTAATTTCTAGTTTACCATTTTCAAGACAGACTTCTTCCTTATATTCGTAGTAAAATTCACAATGCGGGCAGACAAGAGGGTCTTTCTTTCCATTCGCAATTATTCTCTCACGCCACGTCTGACGACGTAAGGTCTTCTTTACTTTTACAACCCAGCGTCTTGCTTTTTGTTGCCATTCACTTAGTATTTTTTTACACAAATTTTTAGATCGTCTTGAATACATTCCATAATGTCTAATCGTTTTAAATTGTTCGTCTGGTATATGTCGAATTAAACGAGAAATGAACTCTTCCACACTTACTGTTTCATTCTTCTCTTTTCCATCTGTTTTATCCTTGTATTTGAACGTCACAAACTGACCGTCATATGCCTCGATCCGATTAATACCAATCGCAGGTCGACGAATATAACGACCAATATAGCGTAGTTGTTCTTTTACCTTTCCTTTCTGTTTTGGGGCATGCACATAGAAGCCCTCTCCATTTTTAGAGAACGCCTTTTGTAATCTAGGTTGAATTTTTTTCTTCTCTTTTTCTGTTACACCTCTTCTTATCAACTTCAATACTACTGTCTGCCATTGCTTTCGAAGTAATGAAAACGGTAGAAAATCATACTGCTTCCATTCCCCTTTTTCTGTTAATCCTCCCATGGTCACTAACATATGGACATGAGGATTATAATTAACTCTTGACCCAAACGTATGTAGACCTGCGATAATTCCAGGAGTTACTTTGGCTTTTGTTTGGAAGAATTCTGTGATTAACTTAGCTGCTTCATCCATTAGACACTTAAGTAAGTGTCGGTGAAGTAAGAACACATCTCGTAATCCTTCATCAATCGTAAAAATTACATGGCGATGATTAACCTGTAGTACATCTTCTGTCAGTAATCTACTCCATTCCTCGCTTTCTCCAACAGAACAGGTTGTACAAAAACGTCCTTTACAGCGATAAGGAACATGGCGCACGTCATGACAACCTTCACAAACAAATAGTTTAAAACCGTTTTTAGGATTTCCACAATCACGAAACTTTTCTACTTCTTTTATTACGATTGGACGAATCTTTTTTCCATATTTAATTTTAAATTGTTCCCAATGTTGATTTTCATCAAAGAAAATACGCCTTAAAATATTCGTTTCCATATACAAAAAATACCACAGTATCAACGTTTGTGGTACCCCAAAATTTTATACTTTCTTATCTTT
>JBDNRM010000444.1:0-1561 GCA_047718615.1 Bacillus sp. (in: firmicutes)
ATCTGAAGATTTATTACTGAAGGAAACAGAAGTATCATTGTAAATGGTACTAGGATTCCAAGTGAAATCAGCTATTGGAGGTCTATTAATAACATATAAGGCATGACCGACAACACTTTCATCTTCTCCATCAGAAACAGTGAGTTTAAAGGTATAGTCTCCCTTTCCTATAGTGAAACTTGACGGCGTTTTTGCAGTAGACACAGTCACATAATTACTATCTGCGCTGCCATATGGTTTTCTTTCCCAGCGATATGTTAAAGAATCTCCGTCAGGATCTGAAGAACTATTAACCATCTTGATTGGTGTATCATTATAAATAGTATTGGAAGGATCCCATTCCCATTTTGCAACAGGAGGCCTGTTATTTACATATAAAGCATGTCCAGCTTCTGCCTCTTCTTTTCCATCAGAAACTACTAATTTAAAGGTATACTTTCCTTTTGCAATCTTAAAGCTAGATGGCGTTTTAGCAGTTGATATTTGAACATAATTACTATCAGCTGATCCATATGGTTTCCTGTACCATTTGTAAGTTAAAGGGTCGCCATCGGGATCAGAAGAATTGTTTATCATTTTGACAGTTGTATCATTATAGACGTTATTGGAAGGATCCCATTCCCATTTTGCAATAGGAGGTCTATTTGGTTGAAATGATAATTTAGCTTGATCTCCTTTAAAAGTAAAATATGCGGTATTTGCCCATTTGGTTTTATTACTATCATGTGGACTTCTAACTCCATACCAAACAGCTGTTTGAGATTCTTCAAAATCGACTTTTGTATAAGTTTTCCCTTGAGTGAAGTATCTGTTATTACCTAATTCATCAATGACAGAGGGTGCACTTTCTCTAGGCGTTTTCCTTCGTAATACACCTTCTGCATTCATTTCTAAGGTATTAGTATTGGTACCACTTGAAAGCGATAACTTTCCTCCCTCATATGCTTTATTACTAAATTCGAAAGGAAGAATAAGTGGCGTATACACAATTTGATTTTGTACTTTTTTAACGATAAATAAATCCCAATTAGCTTTTTCTTTTCTATTGAAAAGCTCTTCTAAGGGTAAATAAGCATTAAAACTTACATCTTGATATTTCATATTGCAATCATCGTTCCATCTATTTGTTGCACTAGATGGACATTGGTTCCATATGCCAGCCCCTTGATTATTATATTCTAGATCCTCGGTTGCATCTAAACTTCCTTGAACTGTTTTATAAATTTTTACTGTGCCGATACCACTATCACCAGATGATTTTCTAGCAACTATATACGTATCTTGGTTAGAAGAGGTATGTTCACGATGTCCAAATAATACTGACCAACCCGAAAATCTAATATATTTTTGACTACCTTTCCCAAAATTTTTTGTTATAACTTGATAACCATTTGTAACAAACTTGTCTGAATATACATCGTAAACTATTTTTCTTCCACTAGTCATAGTGAAATCTTTTGATCCCATTAGGTTATTCCAATTATTCTTAACCGTTGATGAAACATTATATATATCTTCATCCCCAGTACTTGCGTGAGCATGATGCTCTTGAATAAAAAGT
>JBDNRM010000445.1:0-1559 GCA_047718615.1 Bacillus sp. (in: firmicutes)
CCTATATATAAGGAAATAGAGATAAGATCTGTGTCCCACCCACTATAATTAACTAGGCCCCTAAAATGTGGATTTAGAAATAAAATAGATAAACACTACTCCTAAAAGAAAAAAATCTTCCTAATATAACTTTTTTCAAGAAAGAACTACCCTTGTTTGAAATTGATTTATATCGTTACCTTGTCATTTTATAGCATGTATTAAAACCAAAATCCTTCATTAAGGTAATGAATGAAAAAGTAAGCCGTTATGGATCATATTACTTGAGTAATGAATGGCATTCGGAACCATGGCAGCCGACTAATAAAAAGGTGCTTCCTGCCGTTATGCTGTTAACAGATACCTGGTACAATATTGAAAGCCCTTATGTGAAATTTCATCAAGTACGTTACATCGATCAATTGGTAAATATATTCGGACCGAAAAAAGAAAAAGTGATTACTGGAAATACTCCTTTGAAATTGAATATGTAGGAAATGAATAAAACCATTAGCCATCAAGGCAACCAAAACCATGTTTGTAAGGGACTATTATTAACATAATCATGCTCATAGGCACTAAAAAAAGGATCTTCCAGTAAGAAGATCCTTTTTTGATGCTTACTCAATTAACGGATGCTTATATATAGTATTCGTTTCAAAACATGGGTATGGTGCATCTTTTATCATTGTTTATATGTAACCATAGATAAGCGTTTAAGAACTTGACGTGGAGCCTCTGTGGGCATGATTTGTCATGAAAGCCTGAAGCCGTTGTTTCATCAGGCATCCAAGCCTATCATACCCACCTCTCCACGTAAAGTCCTATGTTTGTTAACGTTAATAACTATAATTACTTTCTATATATAATGCTTCTACAAAGATACAAATTGGGCATTTTTCGTATCTTTATTTACGTTAAATACGGTAGAAAATCATACTACATATAAGTACCTTTTAGTTTAAGTTAGTATTTTACAATCTTTCTTAGGTAAATACGGTTACTAAAAAGTTTATTTTAGTTTTTATAAATATTCGAATCTTTTCCTCAACGAGGCCTATAAACGCTTTCACATGTTCCAGGCGCTGGTTCATAAAAACAATGTTGTTTAAATTGACCAGTAAAAGGTTGGTCATACCATGTTGGAGGACACGGACCATATGGATTAAAGTACCAAAGAGCATATTTCGCTGGGTGATCTCTCCAATATTCCAAATTCTTTCTTGCTAATCTTCTTTCAGATTCTCTTGCTCTTTGATAAAATACATTACCTTTTTGAACAGCTTCAAAAGAGTAATTTCCTCCTTGTACGTGAAAAATGACATCTCTAATTGTTCTTAATTCCTTAAAGTCAGCACAATCTGCTACAACACGGTTAACAATGACATTTCCAACATATAGCATTCCTTGTGGTCCTTCGCCTTCAGCTTCTGCTCTCATCATCCTTGCCATTAAATCGACGTCTGCATTTCGGTAAGCTACTCTTGTCATTTTTCCACCTCAAAAATACAGTATGAAAAAAAGAATGCATTTATGTCCTTGTTTATAAAATCAGAATACTTGGTTTTAAGGCCCAGTAC
>JBDNRM010000446.1:0-1515 GCA_047718615.1 Bacillus sp. (in: firmicutes)
GGATAAATTATGTATGAGATAAGTTTAAATGATGAGAAGATAACTTTCAAGGAACTTGAGAAAAAAATATATGGATATGCATGTGATTTAGCATGTAGTGTCATGAAAGAAGCTTTAGAGCAACTAGATAAAAGATTGATGGCTGAAAGAGATACCAGCTCCCTACGGGATAAAGGGAAAAGGCATACTTGCATAAAGACTATTATGGGTAATGTAGAAATTAATAGACGAATTTATGAATATAGAGTTGATGGCGGTAAAAAAGCGTACAAATACCTCTTAGATGAGTATTTAGGAATGGATACTATAGGACATATGTCCATGAACCTTGTTGAAAATATTTTGAGTAATGTTACTGAAATTTCATATAGAAAGACGGCTAATAATATAAAGCTCATGTGCAATCAAGACGTCAGTCACACGGCAGTGTGGAATGTTGTGCAAGGTTTCGGAGCGAAGCTTAAAGAAAGAGATGCAAGAAAGGTTGAGCTTAGCAAACAAGGAAAGCTTTCTGGAGCAAAAGAAGTTAAGGTGCTGTTTCAAGAACAGGATGGAATATGGCTGAATATTCAAGGTAAAAATAAGCCTGTAAAGGGTAAAAACAAGAAAAAAGAATTGAAGCTAGGTATAAGTTATGAAGGCTGGAAAAAGCGTCGTTCTAGTAAAAATGAATATGTTGTAGAAAATAAATTAGTCTGTGCAAGTTTTGGAGATGCTAAGACTTTTAAAGAGTTATCAAAAGCTACAGTTGAAGAAGTGTACAACGTGGATGAAATAGATACTCGTATAATAAATGGTGATGGCGCAGCCTGGATAAAGGCAAGTATTGAAGACGAAGGTGTATATTATCAACTTGATCCTTTTCACAAGAGTCAAGCCGTTTTGAGAGCAGTAAATGATAAACAAGAAGCAAAAAAACTTATAGATTTATTACACAAAGGGAAAGTATCTGAAAGCTTGAATAGTATAGAACAATTAATGATAAAAAATAATGCTGATGAAAAAGAAATCAAGAAATTATCTAATTTGTACAATTACTTTGTAAATAATAAAGAAGGATTAATACCATATCATCTTAGGGAAGACATAAAGCTGCCAGAACCGCCCGAAGGGCTTGAATATAGACATTTGGGTACTATGGAACATAATATATGTGATGTATTGGCTCAACGAATGAAAGGCAGAAAAATGAGCTGGTCAATTAGTGGTGCAGAAAATATGGCTAAAATACAAGCAGAGAGATTTAGTAATAGACTTTATAAGAGCTTAGATGAACTATGCAATAGTGTTTTCACCAAAGATAAATTTGATAAAATTGAAGAAATAATAGTTTTATCAGCTGCTGAAGTAAATAAAAATATTTCTAAATCTAAAACATATGCTGTACACAAGGGTAAGGTCCCATTTACAGGCTCCGCCATAACTAATGGAAGAAAAGCAATAAGAAGAATTTTTGAAGATAGATGTTTTAGTGAATTAGTTTATAGGTAAGAAAGAAATGCTAATAAAATACAA
>JBDNRM010000447.1:0-1508 GCA_047718615.1 Bacillus sp. (in: firmicutes)
ATAAGAGACTACTTTTCACCCATAAATAAAGCCGATTTTAAGAAATCGACTGTTGAACTAAAGCTCCCTTTACTTTAAGTACATTTCTTCACAATCTTTAGATTAATTTATTGGATTATTTTTATGTGAAAGAGTGATATTAAATAAGAGCTTTAATTCGATTGACAAAAAAACCGTCCAGACGGTATATTATATGTATCTAAGTTATGGAGGTTATTATGTCTATTTCAAAGCATGCTAATAAGAAAAAAAATATATTGATTGCTGCATCTGAAATTGTAAAAGAAGAAGGAGTTGTCAAACTCACATTAGAGGCAGTCGCCCAAAGAGCTGGCGTGAGTAAAGGTGGATTATTATACCATTTTCCTAGCAAGGAAGCATTAATTAAAGGAATGGTGGAAGATTGGACAAATAATTATTTCGAATGCATTAATACGTTAGTTAATAACGACGATGATAACGCAATAGGAAAATGGAATAGGGCTTATCTTAAATCTACATTTTCCGATTTAGAAAACAATAATCTAAATTCCGCACTAATGGCTACTATGTTTATTAATCCAGATTTATTAGATGAATTCCGGCAGAGATACGATATTTTGCATACAAAGTTAATAACTGATGGAATTGATCCTGTCAAAATAACAATTACAAGATTATCCATAGATGGTCTTTGGTTTTCAGAAATATTTGGAATGGCACCATTAAATGAAGAACTAAAAACACAAGTTTTTGATGAACTAATAAACATGATTCAGGAGGACGAATAATGTCATATCTATATTTAGCACTTGCAATAGTGGGGGAGATTATTGGCTCTTCCCTATTAAAAGCATCTGAAGGCTTTTCAAAACTCTATCCTACAATAGGGGTAATAATAGCTTTCGTTGGTTGTTTTTTCTTTTTATCCTTGTCGCTAAAAACAATCCCCTTAAACACTGCATATGCATTATGGGCAGGTTTAGGACTTGTTTTGACTACAGTAATTTCAGTTTTAGTTTGGAAGGAAAAACTTAACATGGCTAGCATTGCAGGAATAACACTGATTCTTGTAGGAGTTGTAATATTGAATTTGTTTGGACCAGGACATGGAGAATCTGGTCATGAAGCAAGCGAAACTATTACAATGAATGAGACAATGGAATAACACATAAAAAAGTCCTTCTTAATAAAGAGAAGGACTTTTTAGCTTAATTAATGGTATTTTTTGAAGTCCTTATTCTACAAACCTGCGTACGTTAGTTTAATTGTATCACTTCACAATTCCAATAGAGTAGAGTTTATTGAGACATAATGAAATTAGCGTTTTAAATGACTTCTGACTGTCTCATAAGACTTGTATCAAATGCTTACCGTTGTAAATCCGCATTTCCCTGACGCTACCCCTTTCCTAAGCAAAAATGTTTTTAAGTCTTTTATTCTTTTACCGTATTAAATTTGATACGGTTTTCATATGCTTTTTTGGGTTGAGCTGGCTGGGGTTTGGGGCTAGCCCCAACGGTTTTTAT
>JBDNRM010000448.1:0-1505 GCA_047718615.1 Bacillus sp. (in: firmicutes)
ATGTATCGTATCCCTCACGATAAGAAGATTAGAATACGTATCATCTTTTGAAAGATGATACGGAATGATGTGATGACAATGCCATTCCCCTATACCTAATGCTTCTCCTAATACAGCACATTTGCCATATTGAGCAATAAACTTACTAATTCTGTTGTCATTGTATTCAATAGATCGGTTTGGAATATAGTTTCGCATGATATAGGAAAGAGTTACTTTATCTATAGCTTTTAGGCTATTATGTATTTTCGCTCTGCCTTCGGCCGTAAAATTACAAACTGTTTGGGAAAAGCACAATGGTCTTTTCCATTTCTGGGCATAAATAGGCACAAACACCATGTTTTGTATTTTGTAAAGTCGAGATTGGTAACCCTTGTATCTTTTCTGAAGGGTTTTCGTCATATCATGGAAACTTGCCTCGGTTCTTATGTTCTTTAATTGATTATATAATGCTTTGCGGAGATGAGCGTTTAACCCATTCAGATTAATAGTAATGTTGGTTGCGAAAGAATAATAGTTTTGGATTCCCATGACAACAGTATTGAAATTCCAAACAGTCTGAATGCAAGGATTTCTTTTGACTACTCTTATAGCTTCCTTTATCTTTTGGAAGGCATTTTCTTTAGCCTTCTTCGACATATCAGACCTAGCTACATAACCAAATCTTGTTTTTCCTTTCCAAATAGCCTTTATGGAGAATCCAAGAAACTCAGAAGAGTTTTTCTTTATATTTAATACTCTCGATTTCTCTTCGCTTGTTTCCAAATGTAGTCTTTTTCTCAAGAAATCCCTCAATGCGTAGTTCATTTTTATTGCCTGTGACCTAGTTCGGCACATTACCTTAAAATCGTCCGCATAACGGACGATGAAGCACTCTTTTAAAGCTGTTTTCTTTAGTTGCTGGTACTTACTACCACTAACGGAATAGGTGTACCTACTCTTAAATGTCTCCCACTGGTCACTAACCCACCAATCCAATTCATTCAATACAATATTGGAAAGTAAAGGTGATAGGATTCCTCCTTGCGGAGTACCTTTTGTAGGGATACCTTCTCCTTCAATCTTTGCTTTTAATAGCTTAGATATAATAGAAAGAAGCGATTTATCCCTAATACCTAATGACCACATTTGTTTAAGAAGTTTGCCATGATTCACATTATCAAAGAAACCTTTAATATCCACATCCACACAATGATGGAGTCCAGTTTGATTGATAAGGAATTCAAGTCTAGCTTTAGCGTGATGAGTGTTGCGGTTCGGTCGAAATCCATAGCTATGTTTATGGAATTTCGCTTCACAGATTGGTTCTAAAATTTGAAGAATACATTGCTGAAAGATTCTATCCCAAATTGTTGGAATTCCCAAAGGTCTGGTTTTGCCATTTCCTTTTGGAATAAAAACACGTCTTACTGCTTGTGGTTCGTACCTTTTAAACATGGATTGAACCTTGGCTATTACATCTTCCACTGTTAAGTGTAAAATATCATTAATCGTTAATTTATCTG
>JBDNRM010000449.1:0-1501 GCA_047718615.1 Bacillus sp. (in: firmicutes)
TTATTATTCAAACAAAGTCAAAAAAACCATTAAAATAATTATTTTTATATTAAAAAAATCCACGACCCGTCTACAGAGGCACAATTTGATACTTTATTAAAAATGTACAATGATCCTCAAATTGTTAGGCATATGCATTTAAAGTTAAAGGAAACTATCCCTAAAGATTATCACCTTATTAAAGATAGGGATGAACGAAACCATTGGGATATCGTAAAACAAATTGATAATTGGTTTAACATGAACCATATTCCTAAAACTAGTCGAAATGGAGCTAATGAACAAGTTAAAGAAGGCGAATACTATGGGGAAACAGCTTATTTTGACGCACAAGGAGAATATGTACAGGGGCTAAGAAACGTTCTAAATGATATAGGAGCAAATAAACTGATAAGACGCGTACTATTTGATAAATCAGAGTTTTCTTTTGACGAGCACTTAAATAGAGGCGGTATATTATTAGTCAATACGGCAAAAGATGATTTAGGAGGTCTTTCTAACGTTTTAGGGAAGTTTGTTTTGCTAAGCCTACAGAATGCTGTATATAGGAGAACACCTCTAACTAGTACTTTTGCACATATAATCATCGATGAATTTCCGGACTATATTTATTTACCATTTAAAGAATTTATATCGCAAGCTAGAAAATATAAAGCTATTATTACTGTTGCAGCACAAACAGTAGCTCAATTGGCAGACAAATACGGAGAAATGTACATGCATACTTTGTTAACTGGTTTTAGACACAAAATGGTTTATGGAGATATCTCTTATTTTGACGCACAATTATTCTCAAAATTATTAGGAGAAGAGGATAGTTATGAAGAAGGGAAAAACGAACAGACTGTTAGCCCTCTTCAAGAAGAACCTGTTATGCGATCCGGTAGTAGCTATCAACAAAAAACAGATGTCATTCTAACACCAAATAAGTTAATTTTTCAGGAGCCATTCCAAGCTGCTGTGAAAATAGTTGTTAATAATAAACCGATACCTGTACGGCAGATTGATGCCAACTTTGTTCCAAAGGCTGAATTTAAAGAAGCGAAAGTAAAAGTAATCCAGGAAAGTGCTAGTATTTGGTTAGAATCAAAATCCTTAAATACGGAATTGTTTCACGAAACAGATAAAGCGCTATCCGAAATAATTGATATACCACTTCAAGAGGAAGAAGCATTAATAGGAATTCCACTTCCAGAGAAAGATGCTGTAGAGGATATAGAATTAGAATTAGTTGAATTTGATAGATACCCTGATAAATATTTATCTAAAAAGGAAGCGATAAAAGAAGAAGGATATAAAACGCAGCCAATATCACAAAAAGGAACTTCATTAGGTGAAAAAGCAATTAACATAAATGATGAAGTGGTTGACCTTGATGTATCAAGCTTATTTTCCAAAAATATACCACCTTCGAATGAAGTAGCTAATCAATCAGTATTAGATGAAAAAGAAGAATCATTCTATAATGATTTAATAAAAGAAATTGATGATACTACAAAAG
>JBDNRM010000450.1:0-1442 GCA_047718615.1 Bacillus sp. (in: firmicutes)
GTGAAGAAACTCGTTCTGAATCTCTCTTCACTGGCTTAGTTTGTTTCGTAGGTGCAGTCATCATTTATTTCTTAATCTTGCTAATCACAGGAAAACTCAAAAAAAATAATTCAACACCTTTACCTGAAACAGACGAAAGAGTTCAGCAAAATAGCCTTAAATTTTTCGCCCAAATGCTTGGATTATCTCACATTATTGCTGCTGTAATAGTGATTATTTTAATGGTTACAAACCAATCTGTAATCCAAACAGAATACATCCTTTATTATGTAGTTGCAGTTCTTTTTTTAACTATGATTATTGGAGGTTCAATTATTAGAAAACTATAAAAAGGGAGCAGAAATTTCTGCTCCCTTTTTTTTATAAAATTAGTCTACCCAAGCACAAGCTGCATTTGCACCATAACCGCAACCAACCGTTGCTAATCCCCAGCACAATGGAGTACAAATTAACGCACCAGGTCCGAGAGTCATACATCCGGCAGCACAACCACTAATTGAACCCGCTACTCCCAAACCACAAATCGCAGATACTAAAGCTTTACATTCAGTTTTGGAAATTTTATTAGCTTGAATATCATTATCAGCAATAACTTGTTGAATCGCTTGACCATTTTCGAAGTAAATTAGATCAAATTTATCAGGATTTTGTTGAACATGTTAATGCTGAATTTCAAAAAGTAATACGTCTTCGTGAAGTTGATGGTTTTACAGTGGATCAGGAAGCTTTTATTAGAGAAATAAAAGCTAATGATGGTGAAAAGGATGTTGTTTTTCTTACTGTTACTCGTGTTGTAAAAAACAAAGATCAAGAGAAGTTGGGGAAGTTGTTTACATCAACACTCCAAATGAGGAAACAGCTTATTCTAATTATTCCTCCAACAAGTACTGCTTAACACTAATACGTATCAGCGTAAAAAAGGTTTCAACACATAAGTTGATGTGCTATAAAGGTTAATGAAGTTATCCTACAAGTTAAATTATGGTCGTTCTGTTAATATTATTAATCATTCCATCTGCATCGAAGTTAAGCAGTTTACCACAAAAATAAAAAAGCTATCCATTAGCCAAGCTTACTGACAAAATGGGATAGCCTTTCGAAGAAGAATTAATTTTTATTAAGCTTTTCTTGGTAATAGCCCCAAGCGGATAAAGCCCATGCTGAAATGACGTCACCGATAAAATACAATAAACCGGCAATCAGTCCCATCGCCATCAACTCTTTCTATATGATTATTGCATTTCACAGAAATGAAATCCATTATTATCCTTTTAGCAAAGAAAACGTTATACCAGAACTAATAGAAGTGTAGACAAAGCCAATGATGCGAGTGATAAACCTAACTTTTTCTTTTTCATCATTTCTTGTTCCCCCCCCATGATTTTTTAATGAATTTTTACATATAGGTACAATTATCTAAAAAATTAGAAAAACCTTCTTTA
>JBDNRM010000451.1:0-1415 GCA_047718615.1 Bacillus sp. (in: firmicutes)
AAAATATTCCTTTGAGTCAGTGGGCTTTCGATGATTCTAACAGCCCTGAATATCAAAAATTTAAAGTAGATAAACTTCCTAAAATTATTCGTTTTGAAAAAGTTGACTATCAATTTCTTTTAGCTTATTACAAACACAAATATAATAAGGTAGTGAAACCCGTCCAGCGACGGAACGGTAAGTCTATTCCTAATGAAACTATCTGCCCAAAGTGTGGTGCACCCCACCATTATATCTACGATAATAACGGTAATCGAGGTCAGTTCCAATGTAAAATTTGTGGCCAAAATTTCAACGAAAGTAATTATGTTACTAAGCCTATAGTACTTGTATGTCCTCATTGTGGCCATACTCTTTCTCAAAAGAAAGACCGTAAGCATTTTCGCATTCATAAATGCACAAATCCTAAGTGTTCATACTACTTAGATGGTCTTAAAAGACTTCCTAGTGATATAAAATCCTCTGAGAAATATAAATACAAACTTCACTATATTTATAGAGAATTTACTGTTGATTTCTTTAAGATGGACTTACATGCACTTTCTAAGCGTGCTATCAACCTTAATTTTAAAAAGTTTAATCCTCATATTATGGGATTATGCCTGACTTACCATGTTAATCTTAAGCTTTCAACTAGACAAACCGCTCACGCTTTAGCGGAGATACATAGTATAAAAATATCACATACTATGGTTGCTAACTACGCATTAACTGCAGCTACTGTAATCAAACCATTTGTAGATACTTTTGATTACAAACCTTCTAATATCCTTTCTGCTGATGAAACCTACATAAAAGTAAAAGGTATCAGGCATTATGTTTGGATTGTTATGGATGCTTGTAAAAAGTCTATTCTTGGTTATCAGGTATCTGACACAAGAGCTGTTGGTCCATGCATACTTGCTATGCGGATGGCTTTTGATAAGTTTCAAATCTTTCCTGGTAAAATGCTAAAATTTATTGCTGATGGTTATAGTGCATATCCGCTAGCTAAACAACAGTTTGAACTAGAAGAAAACAAGATCTTTGATCTCACTCAAGTAATAGGACTTACAAATGATGATGCGGTTTCTAAAGAATACCGTTGGGTTAAGCAAATAGTAGAACGCTTAAATCGTACTTTCAAATCATCATACCGTGTTACTTGTGGCTATGGAAGTGAAGACGGTGCCCTTTACGGAGTCTCACTTTGGGTTGCGTATTACAACTTCTTGCGTCCACATCCTTATAATTATTGGCGGCCTCTAAATGAGATTGATCAATTAAAACAAGCTGATAACATGCCTGCTAAATGGCAAATACTTATTAACCTTGGTCAACAAGCTATACTTCATATGCAAGAAAATCAATGCTCCTGAGCTATCGCTAATTTAATATAATTTACATTTTTTGCCTTCGCTACGGAGGTCTTTTGT
>JBDNRM010000452.1:0-1370 GCA_047718615.1 Bacillus sp. (in: firmicutes)
ATCCCATATAAGACTATTTAAATAATCTTTGATAGGATGGAATGAATGTTTCTCGAAGCTTAAAGCTAATGCATCAGCACATTTTGCAGTACTTGAAATATGATAATATTTTTCTACAAACTCCCTAAGTCCAGAATCATCTGTGTCATTCCAATCTTCATTATTATTTTTATTTCTCCATGGAAGTTTACCTATCACTACAGCTCTGTTTGAAAATTCATTGTAAGCGATCTTTCCTTTAAGTAACGGTTCGTTCTCAATTATTAAAGAGAAATTACTTATTGTACTTGCAAGTTTTCCATTTAAAGTGTAAGTAAGGCTATCAAGCCATTCTGTATTCATTTCTTCATCAGGTACAATAACATCAAAATCCTCTTGTGCCTTTTCCATACGCTCTTTGCCTATGGTTTCCTTAACCTTTTTATCATTAGCAGCAAATTCTGTCATTTTAGTAAATGAAGGTAATCTATTTGCCGGTGTATCTTCTTTTGCGTTATCATCTAATTCGCCAAACTTATGAATCCTTATTAAATCAAATGCATTACACAAAATACCTGAGGTTGGATCCGTACCATGGTGTGAAAAGCTAAATTTATCATCATAAACTACAACTCCACCAGTTGTTGAACCCTCTAAATATGTGTACCTTGTATCGTCTGCACCTGCAGCATAAACATCACTTAAAAATTCTTCTATTGCTTCACTAATACTATAGGTCCTACAGAAAGCACCTATAACACCTTTCTTTTCTAATGGATCCTCTTGCTTCTTAATCGTTGAATTTAATTTTGCTCTAGCTCTTGAACTTTCTGGCCAATAACTTACATCCTGCCAACCAAATGTATATCTTTCTAATACTTCATCTGGATTAAGCCAAGGTAAGTCTTGTACTTTAAATACATACTCACCATCACTTGAAGTTGATGGCCAATACATTAATCTACATGGTTCATATGTTGTATCATCAAACTGATCTATTCCTAAATCATCAGCAACCATTCTAGCTATAGCTTGATATTCATCTGGTAGAACTGGCCTACTTAAAGGGATCACAAGTCTTAATCTTTGGTTATCAGATGCATGAGTATGAGTTGAATACATGACCACTGAAAAATCCCATAATAGCTCTATGCTTGACCATACATCACCATTAACATAATCTAAATCGAGTGTCAACAAAGTTCTATTAGCAACGTTCTCAGCCTTTCTGCGACCATTTTTTAATGAACCTCCAACAAAACCTCCTACATCCTTGATTCTGTCTCTATCAGTCTTTGGCATCTTCTTATATTCTGCATAAGTTTCAGGTGTTCTAGTTGTATGGCTTAACTTTTCAACTAAGGCTGAGTAAAGCATATTTTTATTTTTCC
>JBDNRM010000453.1:0-1360 GCA_047718615.1 Bacillus sp. (in: firmicutes)
ACCAATATTAAAAAAAATCTCATAAATTTTATCCATTTATGCCACGCTCTGAACGAGGAATATAATCAGTACGTTTCATCCTAGCAACCTTTTCTTCAGTATCATATAATTCCCTCAACTTAATGTCTTGTACAAAATTCTTTCTCCATTGGCGCTTAAGTTTATTTTTCAAAATTGGTTGAGTATGAACAGCTTCATATTCAAGAGCATCAAAAGACCGCAAAAACGTCCAACGTTCAGCGAGAGTCCGACATTCAACGACATTAAAAGTTTGTTCACGAAGTGGCTTAACCACACGTGTATAAACTTGACTGGAACAAATAATTTTTACTTTTTGCTTACGCTGCTGCGTAATTTCAGATAAAAGAGATTCGGGAAACTCTTTCCATTTAGTCGAATTATATTCATTTTGTATCTCATCAATCGCAAAAATCACACCGTCCCGACCATTACGAATTTCATAAAAATCTTTCCAATCAATCATTGCATGAGTTTGATGCACATATCCAAAATTCGTAACGATCTTTACATTCGGATACTTTTTACGCATACGTTCTAAATACTCAACCATAGCAACAGTTTTACCATAACCTTGTCTACCGCAATACATCGTTACCCCATATTCGCCAAAAGCACGACCATACTTCAAAATATATTTAATATCCTTAAATAAATAAAAAAGAAATTCACCTAATTTCCTAAAGAACTTCTTTTGAGAATAAATACTTTTATTTTTCTTCATATTCGTCATCCTTAATCAACGTTGGGTTGTTGCCCATTTTCCGGCATCCGCTCGGAAAATAGGCAATCAACCTTACTCAATCGTTGGTATTTTTGATATAAGCCAATTGACAACACTAACAATAAATCGCAACCCTTGAAAAGCTAACCACGTTATTAAAGAAAGTTGCAAAATACCAATAGGCATAAAATAACTAACTATAGCTAAACACTCAACAAGACCACCCAAAGCATTTAATAAATCAGTAGGTATAACTAAAGCTGGAAAAAAATTAATAAAAAAATTTAAAGTTGCAAAAGAAATATTGAAAAGCAATTCAGTAATCATTTTCCAACTCCTAACAAAACGCTAGCACGTCTAAAAATATAACCAAACAGAAACAGCACTATAAAACCACCAATAAAAGCTTTAATTTTAGGTGCAGCAGCATTAACAAAATCAGGACTAACAACTGTCAACTCTTTATTAATAAAAGGCACAGTAGCCTTAATTCCATCCCATTTAGGAGAAGATATTGCATTAGTCACAGCACCAAATGCATCTTTCAATTGATAAAAAAATGCAAATCTACCTTCAATTGAATATTTCAAATCAGTTAACTTATTTTCAAAGTAATCA
>JBDNRM010000454.1:0-1327 GCA_047718615.1 Bacillus sp. (in: firmicutes)
CCTGTATGGAATGTGCTATAATAAATTCCGATATATGCTTGGAGAATAGAATGTTTACAAAAAAAATATTTTAATACCTGCAGGCTGATAAAACGTATGTTGGCAGCCTAGGAAAAGACATATGCCTAGAAATGTATGTATAGTGGGGCAGAGGGAGGCTCTCAATGATTTATGTAATGCTTGTAATATGTTTTTTTGGTTCCATCTTACTTACTCCACTAGTTAAAAAACTTGCATTTAAACTAGGAGCAATGGATAAACCAGAACAAAGAAAAGTACATCAAAAAATTATGCCTCGTATGGGCGGATTAGCAATATATATTAGTTTTATTATCGGGGCTTTAATAATAAACCCTGATAAATCGTATCACTATCCAATTTTAGTAGGAAGTGTCATTATTATTATTACTGGTATGCTGGATGATATTTACAATCTTTCTGCGAAAATAAAATTTGGAGCACAAACGATTGCAGCTACTGTAGTAGTACTTTGGGGAGGAGTGCAAGTTGAGTTTATCAATCTTCCATTCGGTGGACAGCTCCAATTTGGCTTTTTAGATATCCCAATTACGATATTATGGATTGTTGGCATCACAAATGCAATTAATCTAATTGACGGTTTAGACGGATTAGCAGCAGGTGTTTCATCGATTGCATTGTTCACCATGACAGGCATGGCAATGATCATGGGAAATGGATATGTTATCGCTATTTCTTCCATCGCTTTAGCAAGCACATTAGGCTTTTTATTCTTTAATTTTTATCCGGCGAAAATTTTTATGGGAGATACGGGGGCATTGTTTCTTGGTTATATTATCGGTGTGATGTCCTTATTAGGTTTTAAAAATGTAACGTTAATTTCCTTTGTTATACCTGTTATTATATTAGGTGTACCAATTTCGGATACTTTTTTTGCTATTATACGCCGCTTAATTAATAAGCAGCCATTATCAGCACCGGATAAATCTCATCTGCATCATTGTCTTTTAAATATCGGGTTTACTCATCGTCAAACAGTGATTATCATTTATGCAATGGCTACATTTTTTGGACTTGTTGCTGTCATTTTCTCTCAAGCAAAAGTGTGGGGAGCAATTTTACTTATTGCGATTATGCTGTTAATTATTGAGTTGTTTGTTGAGAAAATCGGATTGGTTGGGAAAAATTACAAACCGATCTTGAAATTTATTAATGATTTACGCTATTCAACTGAAAAAAAATAACAGAAAGGAGCTGTTCTGAAAGGGACAGCTCCTTTATTATGTTATGGTAAAGTTGTTATTAAGTTTAATTTTTGGGGCTCTCGAATAGTCCGCAGTCAGAATAC
>JBDNRM010000455.1:0-1293 GCA_047718615.1 Bacillus sp. (in: firmicutes)
CATAAAAAATAGAGACAAACTTCACATTTTGTTGTATAAATTAGCTTGCGAGAAAATTTTAACAACAGGAGTGATATGTATGTCTCATAGAAGTATTTTAGCAGAAAAATCAAAAATTAACCAGTTTTTATTTGAACTTGGATTTTTCTTGTACTTCTATAAACCTGTGTTAAAGCATATCGAGCAATTTATAAAAGGTTCTATACAAAAGGGGTATAAAGGAACTGTAACTGATATCGTCCTGTTAAGCCTTGCTAATTGTCATAGAACTACTTTCGGTAAATTTTTAAGCGAAGGCAAATGGAATATTGATTATGCTTGGAAAGGCATAAAGAAGTTTGTTGTAAAAACAATTGTTGAAAATACATCGTCTAATACTCCTATATTTGCGATTTATGATGACACTATTTCTGAAAAAACTAAGCCCTCGTCAAAGGCTGAAAATACAATTCAAAAAGCAAGTTTTCATCATTCTCATTTAAAAGGTAAACAAGTATATGGACATCAATTACTTACTACTATGCTTTCCAATGGTAAAAAAGTTTTGCCGTATTCTATTTCATGTTATGAAAAAGGTGTAAAAAGTAAAATAGAAATGGTTTGTGAAATAGTAGCTAAGCTTCCTTCGCCTAAAGGCAAAGCCTACGGTCTCTGCGACTCGTGGTTCACTAATAAGGATGTTATAAATGCTCATTTCAAAAAAGGTTATCATCTTATTGGTGCACTAAAAACCAACAGAGTTATCTATCCCAAGGGAGTTAGTATTCAAGTTAAGGATTTTGCTCAATATATTGAAAAGAATGATGTTTGCCTTGTTACAGTAAACAATTCTAAATATTTGACTTATCGTTATGAAGGAAACCTCAATGGCATAGATAATGCAGTAGTTTTGTTTTGCTGGCCTGAAAATGCATTTAAGAAAGATAAAGCATTACACGCATTCTTATGCACAGACACTGAACTTAGCACTAAAACAATCCTTGAATATTATAGCAAACGTTGGCCCATAGAAATATTCTTTAAACAAACAAAGAATAATCTTGGATTAAACTCTTACCAAGTAAGGTCGCCTAAATCTATCGATAGAATCTTAGTTTTAATTTCTGTGACTTACATTTTCTGTTCAATTCAAGAAGATGCTAAAGATTCTTTTAGTAAAGGCTTAATAATTTGCAGAAATAATGTTAAAAAAGATAATATTCAATGGATTTATGATTGTGCTAAAAGCAATATTCCTATTGAAACTGTTTTAAAAACCATGAAAGTTGCTTAGGTAATAGTATAAATATATAC
>JBDNRM010000456.1:0-1261 GCA_047718615.1 Bacillus sp. (in: firmicutes)
ACTTAAATTAGTAGTTGTTTTTGCTCCATAATCTTCTCCAAAAGGTGCCTGCAAAAACAATAAATGCAAACTGTTTAATTGATAGATGTCATCTATTTCAGGAAAAGTATTTCCTCCCATGCAAACATGACCGTCTAAAGATACATGTGAAAAGGGGAAAAGAAATACTTCCGTATCTTTTGTCAAAAATTTGGAGCCTTTAACAGCAACAATGTTTTTCAATTTTACTTTTTTCTCCATTACTTCATATAAGAAGATTAGTCTTGGTAGTCCAACCTGTTTAAATAGTGTTTTTCCATACCGCATATCAAGTTGTTGTTTTGGTACCTCTATATATACTAGTTGATGCTTTGCTAATTCATTAATCCAAACATGTTTCACGCAATTTTTTGGAAGAATTGGAGTTTGAGAATCAATTATGTAATCCTCTATACTTTCTTGAAGAATACTAAAAAGATTAGGGAGGGTAATGTTATATAATCCCTCTATCATTCTTCCATTTAACTTAATCATTTGATCTAATGACTCTAAAGTATTATTGAAATCAGAAGTGATTTGTAACACTTCGACTTGTGCATTTAAGTGCTGTGGTTCATCACTAAGCCGAAAGATAATGTCCATTTTGTTGTTCCTCCAGTTTTTCGTAAATATTATTAGTCTCATCAGCCACCTCTATTAAAGCTGATAATAATTCATGATAAAATCCATCAAAAATGAATCCAATAATAATCCCCAAAGACTCCTCTACAAATGCTTCACATTCTAAATCAATGTGATTCAAAGTTGACTTAATAAAGGCTATATACTCATCTTTTTGACTAGAAAGTAGTATTTTTTCCACTTTAAAGCTATTCGACACTATATACCATTCTGCTTTTGGGTTGATTACACTCTCGATTTGTTTAGCAAGTGAGATTTCTTCTGGATCATCCGTATAAACTGTTGCGTGTTTTGTATCAAAACCTAAATCATTCATACCTCGCATTAAAAAATCGTATCCAGGATTAGACATAAAACCTACTTCTACTCGATAGTTACCGTATCCACTTACATCCACATTAGCGTCATGGAGAATCTTTAACATTAATAAGTTAGAAATTGAATAGTCATAACTTGCTTTAGACTCTGCATCCATCAAAATTGATGTCATTTTCTTCACCTCTCTAAATAAAATCATCCTCATACCAATATATTTTTTTGCTTTCTTGACTCCAACGGACAAAAAATTCTTGGGTTTGCAAATAAGAGGACCACATATTAT
>JBDNRM010000457.1:0-1254 GCA_047718615.1 Bacillus sp. (in: firmicutes)
ATTAAAGAATGTAAATACAATTGATCAGATTGTAACTAGAGAATTTAAATGGAATGTACCAAGCGGTTATAAAAACTTATCTACATTTTATACAAAATTGGCAAATAAAGACGATTTTGTTGAAAGTATTAGAGAGAGTAAAGGATTCGAAGCTTTTCTGAATAGAACCAAGCCACGCCAATTAAGTATAGGTGGAGAACCTATACTGCCGCTTAATCAAGGGCAATTGTCTTTATTATTAGCAAGCGGAGCGATTAATGGTGAGCTAGGTGAAGGCGAAAATTATCATTTAGTACAAGGTCTTGAATCCGTTTCTAAAATTGTGGATGAAGAGGTAAAACATCACGACAATGGCAGCAAGACTGTAATAACTAAAACCAGAACAAAGAGGGATGTATCTGTAAAGATAATAACTCCAAATGGGATGATAAAAAAATTAGTGTGACGGTGATTGATATGATAAAAATTTTAGAATTATTCGGAGGTATTGGGGCCCCAAGAAAAGCTTTATTAAATCTGGGGGTTGATCATAAAGCTATAGATTATGTAGAGATAAAAGAAAATAGAGTACGTGCTTATAATGCTCTATATGACCATGCTCATAAACCACAATCCGTTGTTGGATGGAATCTGAAGCCGGATATCCTTATCCACGGATCTCCCTGCCAAGATTTTTCAAGGTCAGGATATAGAAAAGGTGGAAATATAAAGACTAAGACTCGCAGTTCATTAATGTTTGAAACGCTTAAAATTATAGAAAATATGGGGAAGTGTAAACCAAAAGTTGTAATTTGGGAAAATGTAAAAGGCGTTTTAGATAGAGACCTAATTGGCCCGTTTAACTCTTATATTCAGCAAATGCGTAAACTAGGATACACAAATTCTTTCGATGTTTTAAATGCTGTTGACTTTGGTATTCCACAGCAAAGAGAAAGAGTGTTTTGTATATCCATTTTTGGAAAAGAGGCATTTGACTTCAATAAATTAGAAAGAACCCCAATGCGTCATATTAGTGAATTTTTAGAGAATAAAGTAACTGGCTCTCAGTATTTGGTTAATGTTCCAAGTATGTTGAGTAGAATAGAAGAATTTAACCCAGTAAAGGAAACGGATAAGTACAAACGTAGATTATCCGTAATAGAAGATTATTGTTGGACTATAACAGAAAGACAAGATCGATGTCCTAACGCTGGAATTATTAGATTAAAAGATAAAGTGGGATATAGATATCTAACTGAAAGAGAAGTATGGAGA
>JBDNRM010000458.1:0-1242 GCA_047718615.1 Bacillus sp. (in: firmicutes)
AATAATTATTGGATAAAATACAGCACATATGAAAGGCAATTCCTCTTTTATCCTGACTATATTTTTGTGAGACAGTCTAGAACAAGCAGGAGTGATTATCACATGCTGAGGGTAGTTTAAGTGGCTTCAGGCTGTAGATTACTTTTATATAAGAAAATAACTTTCCCCCAGATTACTTCTGTTTTTGTTTATTATTTTTTGCTGTATAATTGGTGGTATTCGTCAGCAATAAACTGGGAGGACTTTTGTGAAAACATTTAAACTAATTTCCATTCAAGTGTTAATCGATGATAAAATTATCCCCATTGAATTAGCCGATGGGCTTATTATAAATAAAGAGGATGAACATAATCACTGGCTTCTTGATATGTATACTAATCACACCCATATTAATTTATTTCAAAGGGTGCAAGAGGAGAAAAAGGAGTTATTGGTTCATGCCGTAATCACCAAAAAAGAAAATGATCCAGCCCCCTTTGAAGTAGAGGTTCGTACAATTCAAATTTTTGATCAAATGGCAAGTATTCTTTTAGAAGGAACATTAAAGCGCAATCGCAAAGATTATGCAGAAATGCTCCTTGATTATTTGTTAGAAAATGGTTTCACAGGAACGGAATTGTCTGCTAAATTTAAAGAATTAATGCAAAGTAAGCCACAAGCTTTTTTAGATAAAAAACTTAAATAAAAGTGGATTTTATTAAAAAAACATTCTACCAATGCCTTTTAAGGCACTGATCGAATGTTTTTTTGTTTGTTATTCGTCTACATCATCTTTATCATTCATATCATTTTTATCTTCTATCATATCTTCCCCAGGATTGTTATCATCTGTTGTAACGTCCCCATCGTTATCTGTGTTTTGATCTTGTGTGTCTGGTACATTGTCATTATTTAAATCTGTATCAGGCACTACCTCATTATCGTCTATATTTTTATCTTCAATGGTTGTATCATCTTCTGGAGCAGGGCTTTGATCGTTATCATTATTCCCACAGCCAGTTAGAAACATTGCAGATAACAATGAACATCCAAGGACTTTTAGCCATTTATTACTCATTGTTAAACCCCTTTTCTTGTGTGATATTTATGGACCTGTTGTGATTGGTCTCTACTATCATGTCCAAAGAAAAGAAGGAGTTGCATGGAATACTTTTTTTCCAACAACCTCCTAAGAAGGAGCTGGCTGGCTGTCTCGTATAATCCGCAGTCAGTATAACTAGGTTGTTCCATTGCGCTACAGAC
>JBDNRM010000459.1:0-1240 GCA_047718615.1 Bacillus sp. (in: firmicutes)
CCAGAGTTTCAACGATACTTTGAAACAGAGAAACGTAAAAAATTAACCAGTGAGGTTATTCGTTTTGAAACGCCACCAGCTGAACAAGCACAGTTGGATTGGAAAGAAAATATCCAATACATCACCAAAAATGGAGAAATCCTTTATGTGAACGTATGTGTACTCTTACTTGCCCATTCAAGATTTCGAACATTCAACCTATCAATCTCCAAGTCTCAGAGTATATTATTGTCTTTCCTTACGGAAAGTTTTGAGGTGTTTGGAGGAGTTCCAAAAACGATTTTGACGGACAATATGAAAACGGTTATGGACGAGCCTCGAACAGAATATCAAAAGGGAAAAGTAAATGAGCGATTTTTTCAGTTTTCAAAAGATATGGGGTTTGAAGTAAGAGCCTGTATAGCTGGGAGACCGCGGACCAAAGCAAAGGTAGAAGCTCCGATGAAATTACTCGATGAGATTCACGCTTATCAAGGAAAATTTGATTATGAGGAACTGTATAAGTTTGTTCAAACACTCTGTAATCGTATCAACAATAGTTACCATCAAGGAACAGGGAAAATCCCAATACTGGCACTAAAAAAAGAAAGAAATCTCTTATCTCCATTACCACATGAACGAATAAGAGATTCCTATAAAATTGATCGTATACTTGTGAAAGTAAATCCATCCAATATGATTACCTTCAAATCCAACCAGTATTCAGTACCACCTGGATACATCGGGAAAACGCTTAGTTTACAAATATACGATAACCATATCTTTGTCTATTATAACACGGATTTAATTGTCGAACATCCAATTCGCCCGTTGAAAATCAACTACAAGCCGGAGCATTACGTTGATACTCTAGCAAGAGGGCTACCAGATTCTACAAATATAGAAGAGCTGGCAAGGAAAAATATAGAGGCAATTAATGAGGTGTATAAAAATGAATAGCAGTTATAACAAACTCGTACAGAATTTAGAGTATTTAAAGTTAAAACAGATGTTAGTTCATCTAGATGAAACCATTGATTTTATGACCAATAATCAACTGTCATTTACCGACACATTAGTCAAACTGACAGATTACGAGATCGACATGAAAGAAGTAAATATGGTGAGATCTATGGTTAAGGTAGGGGCCTTCCCTCATTTGAAGGAAATAAAAGACTTTGACTTTGATTTTCAACCATCGATTAATAAACAAAAAATATTGGATTATACAACGTTACGGTTTATTGAGCAAAAAGAAAAC
>JBDNRM010000460.1:0-1238 GCA_047718615.1 Bacillus sp. (in: firmicutes)
GGTTAATACAAACGCATGGAATTAGCGTGGATAGGGCGAAACCTCGCCACGCAATGGAATATCTCGAAACAAAAATTCAAGCCTTTGAAAAAGGAAATGCTTCCGCATTTTCTATGCGCCAAATGGCGCATGCGTTTCATTCTTTTCGTGTTGCGAGTGCTGAAACAGGAACGTTTAAACATACATGTAAGGTCGCTGATAAACGAGATATGTTAAATACACTCACAGAGCGTGGAATCTTCCGTAAATCGGCTGATTCGACGGTATTAAAGGCAAATCATTCAGACTATGAAAAAGTTCAAAAAGAACTAAATGTAGCAACGACAAGTAAACATTTGAGAGAAGATATAAAAACAGTACACGAATTACAGCGGTACGCTGGAATGCGTGTTCACGAAGCCGTAAAACTAAAAGTGAGTGATATAGACTTTAAGAGTGGCACTGTCTATATAAAAGGCAAAGGCGGGCACGAGAGAACGGTTAAAATTGAAAGTAAAGAATTACTAGAGAAGTTGAAAAATTTATGCACTGGAAAAAGTGAAAGAAGCCAGGTAATTATTGCTCGAAAACGTGATAAAAATCAATTAACAAATGAGGAATTTGGAAAACGTGCAAAAGAAGAAATACGAGGTGCAGCCGTCAATGCTGGGGTGGATCGTAACGGAAAAAGATACACAACACATTCAGGTCGCAAAGCATATGCACAAGCGCAAATGGATAAATACAAAAGTTACAGTAAGAATCAATTAAAAAAAGAAGTTGCAAAACGTTGTCAGGGCAAGAAAACAAAGCAAAAATATGATGCAGTTATAAAAAATATCCGTAAAAAAATAACCGAAGGTTCGAAGAACGAAGGGCGTAAACTTACAAATAAAGAGATGTGCCAGTTTCTAGTTAGCTTGGATTTGGGTCACTATCGTTTAGATGTTGTACGATATTATGCTGATTATTGATAGGTTTTGACGGAAAATCGGGAAGACGAGTGCGGAGCACAGTTGGTACTGGCGCACTGGCTTAGAAACACAAGGGCTAGAGCCTCGTTGTCAAGCCATCTTTCCCGGCTTTACAATGAGAAAGCCTTGTGTTAGCCTCTCATGGCAATGCCAGTACCTTGTGCGGATTCGAGGAAATCGCCAAAAAACGGGTCGATGAACTAAGAAGATACACGAGAGTTTTCCAAATCCTCGCCATTTCTCGCTTTTTTTCGAAAATCAAAAAAAAATGAAACGCCTATTAAA
>JBDNRM010000461.1:0-1235 GCA_047718615.1 Bacillus sp. (in: firmicutes)
ATAAGATGGTGGGCGATTTTATGCTAATGCTTCATGAAATTTTAGGAACAGATAAGCCGGTTTTTAAAAAGAAACAAGCAGAACACTTTTTCTACGAGGAATTGTTAGCATTGAATGAAAAACCTTCACAATATAAGATTACTGGCTATGTGGAAGTAAGAAAAAATAAGCAATTATTTTTCAAGCAAGTGTATAGCTAGGGGAAAGATACCGATTATTCTATTTTGGAAAATCGGTATTTTTTACGCTTGTATTAAAGTTACTTAAATGATATAATAAAGGTAACTTAAATAAAAGGGCGGTTAAAAAATGTTGAAAGTATGGGATTTACACAAAAAATTATATGATGTTCGTTGGAATGGTGAGGAGGAAGAAAATAAAACAATCGAGCAATTAGAAAATGAGTTTGTTTCCTTGGCCGCGACGGAAGGAGTTGCTATGGAAACAATAAACGAAATGTTAGGTCAGCTCTATATTCCACCTTATCAATACGATACGTTACCAGACCATTTAAAGTACTCTAATTCAGCTAAAAAGGAGAGTGTAGGGCGACCGTCTATGGGAGTCACTAAAAAGGTGTCTATAACCCTTCCAGACGATATATGGAGCAAAATAAAGAGCGATATTAAGGATAAAGATTTAAAATCTATGTCTGCTTATTTTAGAGAATTAACTTTGACTCATTTTAAGGAGGAAGCATGATGAAAAAATTAAAAATTTATATGGATAATGGGGAATTTGTGATAGAACATGTTAATTCGATTGGACATAGTACAAAGCGTTCTTTGCTATCAGAAAATGGCTTGAAAGAATCTTTGGATTCTTATGCAGCTGTCATCGATCAATACGAATTAGAGGTATCAGATGAATTGTGGGCTATGGTTATTAACTACGTAAGTAGTGAGGAGTTTCAAAGAAAATGATTTGTTCTTATTGTGGTCAAGAAAATAGCAGCTATGCAGAAACTTGCTCGTTTTGTGAAGCACCATTGAAAGTGAAAAGACCGAAGCTAAACGGTTTTATGTACTTGGAATTATGTGAAAGACCGTTTTCTTTCTTGGTTTTACTTCACACATATGATCTTTTAGTTTTACTCCGATTGGTGAGAGAAAAGCGGACAAGTTGTTACCACCTTATGAGAACCGTTCAAAAGGCCCCTGACGGGGTTGTGGTTCCTGATAATATAAAAGGTTTGGCAGAAAGTGAATATCGCCTTTATACTGCCCGTATGAAGG
>JBDNRM010000462.1:0-1225 GCA_047718615.1 Bacillus sp. (in: firmicutes)
AGTAATTACTAATAGGCAGTTCTGCTAACAAAGAAAAAGAGCTAATCAGCAGAATGACAGCTCTCTCACATCGTATAAAGGAATGGTGTCCTATCATTTAATGCGAATTTTTTGATTTACATATATTACGTTTATATCTTGGATATCTGGATTTAGTTTTTTAATAGAGGTTATCGTAGTATTATACTTTTCAGCAATTTTTGTTAATGTTTCTCCCGCTTTAACAAGATGATAATTTGCTGCTGATTCTGATGAAATTATTTTGTTTTCGGAGGGATTGATCCAGCTGCCAGGAACCTCTTTTTCCTTCGTTACATTTATCATTCCTTGAAATTCATTAAATACATAGTACTTCCCTTTTGCAACAGTTCCCTTTTTATTTCGTTTTGTCTTTGCATCAGCTGCATTTATATAGGCATTCACTGATTTTACGATAGAATAGATCCTCGCTTTTGTCTCTTTCTCTTTTTTCTCTGTCGTTACAGTTTTCGTTGTTTTTTCTTGCTCCCAATGACCAGGACTTTTTTTTATAATATTGCGATCGATTACCACTCCCGCCACTCGAACATCATTTTCATATTGATGCATATGAATAAAATCTGCAACTTGACCACGAGACCAAGCATATGTTTGCCAATAATAATCAACAGTCCCCTTTACTGCATTTATCACTGCATAAGATCCATAAATTCCTATCCGATAGTTCCTTAACGTTTTTTTTACTCCACTGAAATAGGATTGAACAGATTTAAGCTCGGAGGAATACGCATCAAAGTCAACTGCAAAATAGATGGCAGTCATCTTAGGCTGTCCAACTGCTTGTGCATATTCCATCGCCTCTTTCGCATCCACCACTCCCTGCTCATAGGTAAAGTAATCTCCAAAATTGGCACTCTTTTGAAAAATACTAATTAAGCGTAATCCTGCCCCTTGAATACCTGCTGCCTCTGCTTTATCAAATGATTTCCAGCTGTTGTTACCAAGATAGCGAGCGACATACTCAAATCCAGCATCCTTTAGACTTCTTGCTGTTTTGCTCGTTAATTTTGTAGCACAATCAAATCCATTTGCCATACACAACACACTCCTCTACTATTTATTTCTTAAATAGATAAAAGTGCATCTAAAAGACACCCTTTTTATAATTTTCATTGGTAAAATAGGTGAAATGGTATTAGTGCGCCAAAGGTACATTAATAGGTTTTATGATTTTGCTAAAACTTAA
>JBDNRM010000463.1:0-1221 GCA_047718615.1 Bacillus sp. (in: firmicutes)
GTACAAAAGACTCCCTAGGACACGGACACAAATCATCTATTATATTTGCATAAGTTGGTAACAGATTATCAAGCTTATTTTTCGTTTTTCCTCTAATAATTGTACATCTAAACTGTTCTTCTGGATTAAATGTCATTAAACATTAACTCCTTTGCCTTAATAAGATTTTTAATCTGTTCAGCAAGAGCCTGAGATAATATTGGTGGCACAGCATTTCCAACTTGCTTCAATTGGCTCGTTTTTGTCCCATAAAAAATAAAATCATCTGGAAAAGATTGAATTCTAGCAGATTCTCTTACTGTAGGAACCCTATTTGCCTTGTAGTGAAAATGATGATTGTGTCCAGTATCAATTGTAAAACAAGGCTTTTTACTATTCATTCGTGTCCAAGCAATATTAACTTTTCTAGTCTCCCATAGCTCCTTAGGTAAATCTTTATAGTTACCCCCATCCGGAACCATTGCTATTGTCTCTACTGTTTTAGGCTTATGCACTGTTGCAATATGATTATATATAAAACTGCTATTCCTTCTCATAAGTTCTTGATATTTATTCCGAGGTGGGACTGGATAAGGAAGCATTTCCTTTCCTACCTCGTTCTCTAATAGCGGTAAATCATCAAGGGCTTCTTTAGTGGTTATATAAGGTTGTTTTTTTTCACCGTACTGTGGTCGAGGAAATTCAAAATAATCATAGGGATACTCAAATAAATCTTTCCTTAATCCAACGAAAAATACTCTTTTTCTATTCTGCGGAACTCCGTAATCTGATGCTGTTAAAATTTTATATGAAACATTATAGCCAATATTTTCAAGACTTTCTATTATTCTATCTTTTGCTTCACCTTTAAAAAGTCTTATCAAACCTGGAACATTTTCTATTACAAAGACTTTAGGCTTTATATAATCTACCACTTGTACAAAAGATTTATATAATTGATTCCTTGGATCATCAAGGATTCTCTTCCCAGAAATTGAAAAGCCTTGGCATGGGGGACCCCCTATGATAACATCAATATCACTTTTATCTTTATTAATAAGTGATAGTATTTCTTCACCAGTAATGTCTGGAAGGCTACCCTCAAGAACTTTAGCGTTTTTATGGTTCTTTTCAAAAGTGACTAGCGCATCTTTCCAAATATCAACGCCTAGTAAAATATTATAACCAGCTTTTTCGAAGCCTTGAGAAAAGCCACCACATCCACTAAATAAATCAATAACA
>JBDNRM010000464.1:0-1198 GCA_047718615.1 Bacillus sp. (in: firmicutes)
AATGTAAATAATGAATAGACGTGTAATTTCGACTTAATGATGATCATCTCCGAGAAACTTTATCAGGTCTGTATAGTGCATTTTATTGGTACTTGTTTCTTGTTTTTTCTTTAAAAGAAGTAAGGCTTTGTTTAAATAAACTTCAGAAAGAATATCGCAATATTTAATTGCGCCCGTCTTTTTTATATAGGAACGAATAATTGGCAGCAAATCTCGGCTTTCTCTTAAATTCTTGGTTGTCAGCATCATTAAAAGCCAATCGTCATCTCTTGCTTGGCTGGCCTCAATTGCTTTAATCAAGGGTAATGTTGCTTTTTTATCCACGAGATCATTTTTCGTATCGTCAAAAATATCCCGTGCATCATTGCTGATTTGTCCGGAAAATCCTATGTAATCTGCGACTTTACTCCAAAATGCGAGCTCTTTATGTGGCACATTTAAATGAAAAACTAAACGAGTCAATGATACCGATTTGCGACTGATTTGCGCAAAGTACTCTTTCTCAGTCGGTACGTGTTTCCTGCTGATACAGAAGGACAGATCCATGGTTTGTCCTTGAGCCGCTTCTCGTAATTGCGCTACCACAGATAAAAATATTTGAGAATTTTTATACTGACTGATGATGTGCAATCCTTCCATTAAAAGCACACTGGATAAGCTTACAGCTTGGGGAGCAGGAACCCATGTTAAGAGTTCGCCATTTAAATCTTGGTCCGCCAAATCATCAAGAATATCTGTTGCGAGGACAAGAAGTTCAATGGCTGCAGAGCAGGCAACTATAGAAGAATCCCTCTTATCAGTCGATTCAAAGAGTGAGGCAATATGATAATTGAATTCTGCCCATGTAAATCCCGATTCGACATTAAAAATCTTCCCTTTTAAATGCAAAAGAGAAGAAATGAAATCCTTCGTATCGCTATTAATTTCACATTCTGAAATATACTCATTTAAAAAATTTTTTATTTTATCTCTGTTCTGCATTATTAAACCCATTCAAGTGGTCCGCTCGCAGGCAACTCGCTTATTTGGCTCATATGCTTGGTAAAAATCGAGGATACATCCGAATCCAAATCTGCACCTGCAACTGCCAACTCTGCATTGCCTACATGCGCCTTATCGACAAATTCCTGTACTAATGCCCACAATTTTTCATTCATTGCTCAAACACCTCCAAAATTTGTCTTACATATAGTGATAA
>JBDNRM010000465.1:0-1194 GCA_047718615.1 Bacillus sp. (in: firmicutes)
ATAATACATTTAAATAAATCATTCAATGGGAAGAACCCAGAATAAACAGTTCTATAAAAGAGCTGTTTATTCTGGGTTCTTTTTTTAGGGAGAGAAGTTGATTAATGGAAAGGGAAAACAGCTTTATTAACAAAGTTATTACTGCGTCCCTCTTAAGTGAAGGAGAAAAAGAAATACAATCAAGTTCGCGAAAACTTAAAGTTCCATTTAATAAGAAAAAAATTCTTTATTTATCTAACTTATTAGCAGAATACAAATTAGAAAATAGCGTGTCAGTGCAATTCAAAAAAGGAGAATTCACTATTCATAGTAATGCTTTAGGAATCTTCCTAAGCAATTGGTACATTAAAGACCATAAGATATTTAGTTATCGTGTTGATCCATCATTAATTGATAAGGAAGCTATCATAATTGCTGCTATTTTGTTTGGGGAACGAAAACAGGATTACATTAGCATACACTCCAGCATTCACAAGGATCATCTTAAAACTTTGTGCTTATGTATAAATAAAAACATCAATGTCCCAGTTTCTTTCCATGGGGATCGAATTAGAATTTTTAATGTTAAACAGTTCTTTATGAATGTTTTTAGAAATTCTTCGACTATTCATACAGCGGAACTTGTTGATTTTCTTACAGAACAAGAGAAAAAAGAAATAAAGGAAGGGAGTTTTTTATGAGATTTAAACCATTTTACTCTTCACTTTTGATCTCAGGTTTTATCATACTCTCAGGTTGTAGTAATGATCCATTTGTTAAGGAAGCGAAAAAAATAAATGAAACAAAGGATACACATGAAGAAACTGAAACTGATAGTAAATCCCAGGACTTAGAATCATTCTATAAGGATCAGGTACGGCCTTTAGATGAGGTTGTTGCTGAATTGGACGGTGAATCTGTCAAAATACTAGATAAGAAAGAAGTGGAAGTAAAATCTTCTTATGAAGATCCAGAGGAGTTTGCAAGGTATGCAGCCGATATCTTATACAAATTCCAATCTCTGCAAATTTCTCCTGAGGACTTCTACAAATTTATTTTAGACTATGGTAGTATTCAGACCGTTGAAGAATTACCACAAAAACACGATGCCATAAATATTTTCAAATCAATACAAGATTCCTATTTACAAGCTAATGTCAAAGGGGAGTCTTATGATATTACAGTAGTAAACTTAGATAGATTTAAAAGACAGGG
>JBDNRM010000466.1:0-1184 GCA_047718615.1 Bacillus sp. (in: firmicutes)
AATCATAGTCGTCAGGGCGTGCAAGCTCCTGAGCTTCGTCGACCGCAGAGACAAAAGAATTCCATTCGATAACGGATTCTAAAACCTCAAAAACGTCTAATTTTTCCTTTTTTGCTTTGATTAAAGCTTGTCCGATGTTCGTAAAGTGTATAACTTTCTCATTCAGCTTTTTACCGTTTTGTTTCTGAATTTCCTCTTGAGCCTTACGGCCTTTTGATAACAGACTAAGTATTTGTCTATCATGAATTTCAAAAGCTTTATCCGTTAACTCTTGAGTAAGATGTAATAAATAGACGGTTAATATCGAATATCGCTTATTTTCTTGAAAGTCACGGAATGCATATGGCTCATATCTTGAGCCTAAGCGAGATAGTTGAAACAGGCGATTGCGATGCAAATGACTAATTTGTACCGTTTCTAATTCCATTCCTCGTATGTATTCGAGTCGTTCTATTACTTTTAGAAATGTTTCGGGTGAAGGATGACCCGGCGGTTCCTTTAACCAACCCAATATCGTTTTATTGGATTCGGATGGATGCTGCGAAGTAATGATCTCTTCAAGCTTTCCTTTTTGTTCATTTGTAAGAGATTGACTAACAGTATTAAACAGTTTCTTTTCAGCCATTGCCCTTGCCTCCTCCCACACCATTCTTTCAAGTGTAGTAATAGCAGGCAGTATGATTTTGTTTTTTCTTAGAAAATCTATACATTCATGTAGTAGATGTATGGCATCGCCATTTTCAAAAGCTAATTGATGAAGATGCTTAAGTGCTATTCGATATTCTCTTAGTGTCACTTTAGGAGGTAATTTGCGCTTATTTTAAGTGCTATTTTGCACATCTGTTCACTTACAATCAAGTTGTTGAATCTTAATACTTTAAACACAGATAACACCGTTCTAAAATGTAGAACGGTGTTAAAAAATAGTTGTTTAACTTTCTTCATCCTGTACCCATTTATCTCAAAATAAATAACAATAAAGTCGTTTAAAAACAAAGAGTTCTTCCACTATTTCGCCCGATTTGTTGAATAGATTTTTCATTATACATAACAAGAAATAATGCGTAGTAGACACAAGAAGCGCTACTGATCGGCGGCGCTTCGGACACAAAATGTTCAGTAAAAAAACCGACGAGATTGCCGGCTTCTACAAAATTAATGATCATTCATAAAATATAAAAATC
>JBDNRM010000467.1:0-1180 GCA_047718615.1 Bacillus sp. (in: firmicutes)
CTTCATACATTAGTTGGTTATCAGGATAGACTACAAATGCTACACCTTTATTAGGGTTTTTGGCAATATCGTCAATTTTTTTAGTGAAATTATTTACTTGTCTTAATACATCAGGACCATCCGCTCTAGTAGGGATAGTAGCCACTACACCAATCTTTGTAAATCGTTTACGAGCAATTTTAGTAGCTTCAATTAAGTATTTTTTTGGCTCTTTTTTTATTTCATCTATACCATATTTTTCTTTTAATTTATTAAACTCTTCTTGAATTTTAGGTTTATTGTTATATTCATAAAATTCTTCAATTGCCTTTACGATAGTAGAGGTACCCGTTCCGCCACCTAGACCAGCAAAAAACATTACTAAGTCGTCAGTCGGTCTAACTCTATCTTTTATGAAACCTTTTAGTTGTTCTTTAACTTTTTCATTTGTTTCTAAAATTTGCATTGCCTCTTCAGGATTTTTACCTAAACCACCCAGCTCTAGACTCTCTCTATTATTGGGAGTGATGTGCTTTAATCCCGCTAAATCACCATCATTACTGTTCAGTGCTAAACAATTATATACAGAAGTCCCATCAGCATTTTTTATAGCTGCAAATTGATCTGCCATTCTTGAACCGGCTTGTCCAAACCCAACCATAGTTATGTTAATAGCAGGTTTATTTTTTGTGAACGTTTTAGCCATTATCTCATCTCCTTATTTACTAGTAATCTTCTTCATCCATAAAGTCTTTGAATTACTTGTTTGCCGCGAATAGTTAAAAACAAATGCTTATATGGTGGAACAGCTTTATAATATATCAACGACATTGCTAACAAACGCTCAACTATTTTTTCCGCTTGTTTTCTATGTATGTAATCATCCTTGCAAACAAATGAATAACGTTTATTTTTTTCAACTCTATGTTTTCGTTCTACCTGAACTTTTTCAGATATTTCTCCAACTGTTACAATACTGTCCTTTTCGTTCTTTGCAATAAAGAGAAATACTTTTTTTAATACTGTGTCATTAGATATTAAATCGGTGAACAAATCTGATGTTTCTGGATCAAATTTTGTATTTTTATATTTTTGATGAAGCTCTAAGTCCAATATTATCCTCCTTTACTAAGATATTCTTATAATTTAAATATA
Source organism: Bacillus sp. (in: firmicutes) (assembly GCA_047718615.1). Classification (GTDB taxonomy): domain Bacteria; phylum Bacillota; class Bacilli; order Bacillales; family Cytobacillaceae; genus Niallia. The sequence continues at coordinate 1,135 of JBDNRM010000467.1, forward strand.
TAATAACCAATTAAAGTTACTAATTCAAGTGTCTACACTTTTAATA
>JBDNRM010000468.1:0-1168 GCA_047718615.1 Bacillus sp. (in: firmicutes)
ATTAGTACTATTACATGAGGAACCTAAACTTTTCAGTGCTTCTCCTAATTTCTTAGACATATTAGCAGTACCATTGGCTAGACTTCCAAAAGTTCCAGTAACTTTACCTAGCAAATTTAATTTACTTGCTGCTTCTCCAGCCCCTTTGCCTGCACTAGCAAGTTTTGCATCTAAATCAGCAAGCTTAAATCCAAGTTTATCAGATTTAGAGATTAGACTATTCATAGCACTTTCTGTGCTTAGAATCTTTTCTTGCAATGCATTCTTCCTAGCTTCATTAAAAGTATTTGCATATGTCTCTTTAAGTCCTACAAGCTTCGCTTGTTGCTGTTCTATTTTAGCATTAACAATATCTAATGCATTAGCTGTATTCTCAATTTGAGATGTCAAAGTTGTTGTATCTATATTACTCTTAGGTGGTCCACGTGTTGTTGTTTGATTTGCTACATTACTTGTCTTTGGCTTAGCTATATCTATCTTAGGGAAGCTTATAGATGGCATTTTAATATTCTTCAATACATCTAAAGCTGATGTAAATGTACCTCTGATATTTTGTTTCATCTTATCTAAACCACTTTTTAATGAACTAGTCATAGATTGCATACTCTTATTCATGCTTTCATTCATACCATCAAACATACCTTTTGTAGCATTGTCCATGGTATCTTTGAGTTTCTTCCCCATAGCATTACTAAATTTACTAATTTGATTAGCTAAGTCACTTGTAACCTCAAGATCAAGCGTAATCTTACCTACACTATCGCCTGAGCCAGTACTTTCAGCCATTTAAATACCTCCTTCCAAATAAAATAAAGATGCTTAGATTTCTCTAAGCACCTCCAAACATTTTTGCCATTATCTCCTGGAATTCTTTTGCTTTTTCTGCTTTTTCTTCTTCTGTCATATCCACTACAGGATTATTTCTATTTCTCCATTCATTTCTAATTTCATGTTGTTCTTTAGTAAAGTTTTTGAGCATATCTTTATCTTCTTCAGCACGAATAGAAACTATTTGCCCTAAAGGAGTCTTTGGCATTATCCCGCTCAATAATGTACAAAACTCCGAGAATGTCATATTATTTTCTTCTCGAAGTCTTATACCATATTGCATTGCAAAACTAGATTCTATTAAGTCCCAATCATCGTACAGATCGTACCAATTATTAAC
>JBDNRM010000469.1:0-1161 GCA_047718615.1 Bacillus sp. (in: firmicutes)
AAGATGGCTGGTGGATTATCGGAGATCAAAGAAAAGTAAGTTATAAAAATCATAAAGTTCCTATTTCAGAAGAAATTGCTAATGTGGTCTTAGCGCAGCAAGAACTTACAAAAAAGAGATCAACTTCGGACACGAACCCTAAAAAATATTTATTTCCAATACTAAAAGGGAAAAGAATGGGTAATCCCATATCGCAGGATTCTATTAAGCTGAGCCTTAATAAACTAGCTAATAGATGTAATATTAAGGACAAGGATGGAGAAATTTATTGGTTTAAAAATCATGCATTTCGACACCGTTACGGTGTTAATTTGATTAATAACGGAATGAATATCCTTCATGTTCAAAAACTGATGGCACATGCCAGTCCTGAAATGACATTAGTCTATGCTCAAATTCATGACCAGACACTCCGTGAGGAATGGGAAAAGGCTCGAGATAATGGTGCAGTAAGACTTGATACTCGTGGAGAAGTTATTGTTGCTGATTTAGCTCAACAGGCTGAAGAAAATGGAGTTGAACTGGAGTGGATACGTCACAACATGGACTCCATTCGTTTAGATCATGGTTTTTGTGTAAAAAGTCCAAAACTTCATTGTGATTTTCTTGAACAGACATTGGAATCACCGTGTATTAAAAACAATTGCCGAAGTTTTCACGTTGACAAGACTTTTCTCGACTATTATCAAGAACAGATATCTAAAATGGAAGCTGATATTGAAGTATATAAAAAATCTGGAAGGTTACGTTCTATTGAGTTAATTGAACCCAAATTAAAAAGATATAAAGAATTAGCAAGTGGTTTACTACATACTGGTGGTATCTTTGGTTTAGATAAAACTAGACGTGAGTATGTTGGAGATGAACGTGAGAAGGTGATGCAAAATGTCTAATGAAAACCCAAATACCGAAGGTATTATAAAACATGCGAGGTTGAAAACGGAAAAGACCATTCAAAAAGTTAAAGAAGCAATCAAAAAAATGATAAAAAAACAAATGAAAATCAATTTTAACTCTGTATCTGAAAAATCTGGGGTTTCAAAAGCATTTCTATACAGAAATACAGAACTCCGAGATCAAATCGAAACACTTCGCAAACAACAAGAAGGTCTCCCCTCAATAAAACAAGTTAAAAGGAATATGAGTGACGCATCAAAAGAT
>JBDNRM010000470.1:0-1155 GCA_047718615.1 Bacillus sp. (in: firmicutes)
AAACAGGGTTATTAATAACACGACATGACCATAACCGGTTATGCCTATTTAAACGAATTATTTTGTAAAACAGTAACCTTTTTCTCGCTTGTTCTTGCTGCCTTTTTGGTGTACGCGACAAGACGAATGATATCCTGACAGCATTGCTTTGCTCCAAGTACAAGCAGCGGTACACCAATAAAATCTATTTTCATCCATCTGGAACATAAGCCACCGATCGTCATCGCAAATGGCACGGTCGGTGACGTGTTTGAAAAAATGATCTTTTCATTGCCCTTATATTTCTGCTGCAATAGTAAACTTAAATTATTCAACGCCGGAAGCAGGTGTTTAGACGTACCACGCCCCACCGTATAAACCGAATTTCCTTCATCATCAATTCCGTGATAAATGATTTTACCCATATCCGAGCTGTTTAGCTTATTAAAAAAAGGCACAGCTAAAATTTCTGCCCTTGTCAATTTGTGATCAGCAGATATTTTTTTCAAATGATACGCTGCTGCTAATGCAGTCGTATGTGTCCCGCCAAAGTCATTATATATGTAAATCACCTAATCATCCTTTTTTTAATTTGGATTTACTTATATTGTTATCTCCATTTAAACAGAAGATTATCCTCATCATTTCTTGCTTGATAAGAAAAAAACTCAATCTGAAAAAATATCATGAATACGAGTCAAGTAGACGTATTTGATATGATATTAAACAGATTGAGTCGATACATTAAATTTGATCTGATGACTATTAAAAAAATGCCTGATGAGATATTTTTACATTTTTAACAGCCTGACACCGGTACTCTTTCGGTGTCAGGCCGCTTAATCTCAACCCAAATCAAAACTCCTGCTCTTTATGCCACTTCACTATTGCTTGCTTAAATGTACTTTCTTTTCCGGCATCAAAGTGCTGATTAATCTCCGAAAATCGTTTATTTCATCAACATTTTTGAAAAATTGTTTGGGTAGAACTACTGCTTGATTCTTTGATACATGAATCCGAAACATATCTTTATGTTCATATGCAGAAACAAAATCTTCCCACTTGAAAAAAGTCTTTGATTTTCCACGAGTTTGCACAATTTCATTTTGATTGACCTCATACTGAATTTCTTGTTTGATTAATTGATTACTCGAATATTCATTTCTTATTCTAAGA
>JBDNRM010000471.1:0-1147 GCA_047718615.1 Bacillus sp. (in: firmicutes)
ATCTTCTAAGTTAACGCCGCCAAAAGTTGGCTCCATTAATTTTACAGTTTCAACAATTTTATCTACATCGTTTGTATTTAAGGCAATTGGGAATGCATCTACACCAGCAAAGCTCTTGAATAATACAGCTTTACCTTCCATTACTGGAAGAGATGCTTCAGGTCCAATGTTACCAAGACCAAGTACAGCTGTTCCATCTGTCACAACTGCTACCATATTTCCCTTCATCGTATATTCATATACCTTACTTTTATCGTCATAAATTTCTTTACAAGGTTCTGCAACCCCTGGAGAATATGCAAGACTTAAATCTTTTGCATTTTCTACTTTTACTTTTGATACAGTTTCTAATTTTCCTTGATGCACTTTATGCATGTGAAGTGCTTCTTCACGAAGTGTTGACAAACTATCCACTCTCCTCAAATTATTCTTGCTGATATCAATTTCTCCAAGTGGTCTGACCACGAACACTACTACTATAATAATCGAAGTGTAGGGAAATTGTCCATTATATTTTCACAACTACATTTTCTTCCCCGACAATTTCACGAAGTGCTCCTAAACATTCTTCACTTGGATGAATCGATAAACTCCGAGATAATTGTACCATTTTATGTTCCTTTTCATAATAAATTAGTACTTTCGCAAAACCTGAATAGTCGAACAATATTTTCGTAACCTGATTTAAAAGCTTTTTCTCATACTGAGACGGCAATTTCACGTAAACAGATGCGTCTTTCTTTTCTTCATAAACATCCATTTCCTCTAGCGGATATAGTCCATTTACAATCCATTGCAGCTTATGATTTCTTAGCTCAATCGTACCGTCAACTAAAACAATTGCTCCTTCTTGCAACTTATCCGAGAAATGTATATACGTTTCCGGGAAGAGGACCGCTTCCATTTCATCATTTTGATCACAGAATGTAATAAATGCCATCTTTTGAAACTTTTTCGTACGAATCACTCTCACACTTGTTATATACACAATAGCTCTTTGTACTTTTTTCTTGTGTCGCATCGCCTGAGCGAGAGATGGAATTTCTAATTCTTTCGCTAACTTCACATATTGCGCTGTCGGATAACTTGATAAATAAAAGCCAAGCGCTTCCTTCTCTTTATTTAGTTGTTCAATAAAAGATAACTC
>JBDNRM010000472.1:0-1137 GCA_047718615.1 Bacillus sp. (in: firmicutes)
AACTTATGATAGCAAGGTGAAAAAGCTTATATCCAATAATGAGTTATACACAAATGATATGCCAGATTATGTTGAGATTTATACAGATACCTGTATGGAGAAAGTTGCTGTAGCAAAAGCAACAACTCCTGATGCAATAGCTATAGTAGAGCAAAAGTTAGATTTTAGTCAATGGGTTCCAGATGGATTTGGAACAGGTGATTTTGTAATAATTGCAGATGGAACTATGGAAATATGTGATTTAAAGTATGGCAAGGGTGTTCACGTATCAGCTATAGATAATTCACAAATGAGACTATACGCATTAGGAGCAATAACAGAATTTAGTTTCCTATATGATATTCAAAATGTAAAAATGACAATTATTCAGCCAAGACTTGATTCGATAAGTACTGATGAAATGACAGTTGAAGATTTAATTAAGTGGGCAGATGAATATGTTAAACCAAGAGCAGAACTTGCGATAAAAGGCGAAGGAGAATTTTGTGCAGGAGATCACTGTAAATTCTGTAAAGCTAAAGCAGTATGTAAAGCTAGAGCAGAGAAAAATTTAGAATTGGCCAAGTATGAGTTTGCGGATCCTAGTGTATTAGATAATTCAGAAATAGCAGATGTATTAGCTAGAGCTAAGGAGTTTACAAGTTGGATAACAGATATTGAGGACTTTGCACTTCAAAAAGCTTTATCTGGTGAAGAATATCCAGGATTTAAAGTTGTTGAAGGTAGAAGTAATAGAAAATGGACTGATGAAAAGAAAGTTGGAGAAATATTAATTGAACAAGGTTTCTTAGAAAACATTATATACACTAAAAAGCTTACAGGTATATCAAACATGGAAACAGCTATAGGTAAGAAAGAAGTTAAAAGATTACTTGGTGACTTTATAGAGAAACCACCAGGCAAACCAACTTTTGCACCTATAACTGATAAAAGAGAGCCTTACAATCCTGCTAAAGCAGACTTTATGGGGTAAGTGTTGATATGTATGGTATCTATAATACTTATGCTAAAGCGTTTCAATTTGGAATCTGCGAAGAAACAAAGAACAAAGCACGAAAGAAGCTATTTAAGAAAATAGGCAAAGATGCTTACAAGTGGAGATTTGAAGTAAGAAAAATAAACAATACACATGAAAGT
>JBDNRM010000473.1:0-1134 GCA_047718615.1 Bacillus sp. (in: firmicutes)
CATATTAATGTAAGTAATTATAAAATATCCGCTGAATTCTATGAAAAATTACTCAATATCATTCCTTTATATGAAGATTCTAATCGAAAATCTAAATTTTATTGGATTGGAAATCCTGGAGAGGCAATGTTTGGTATTAGAGAAAACTATCCTTCACCAGAGATTCAGCGTCAACATTTTGCTTTTAAAGTAGATGTGACGGATATTATGAAGGCAAGAGGTTATTTAAATGAATTAGGGATTGAATCCGAGAATTTTTTAGGTGGAAATTCCGAAGAATTAATGGTATTCCCTTTTATGCCTGCTGTGTCAATTTATTTTACAGACCCAGATGGCCACTCAGTTGAGTTTATTTCCATGTTAGAAGATAAACCCAGACCGGAACTTGAAATTATGTCTTGGAAAGAGTGGGAATTTATACACGGAAGAGCACTGTAATGAGACAATCCACAAACAAGGAAAAGAGAAATTTTCTGGAGTAAAACTGGTATACCAAAGAAATGCATAGAATTATCAAAGGTCGATGCTGATAGACATTCTATATTGTTTTTTGTAAATAATGAGTTTAAGACCTTCTTCGTGCTACATGTAAATAAAGGTGTAAATCCTTACTCTGTTAATCCAAAATCTATGTTATTATAAGCGTTTTCAACGGCTTATAATTCTCTTTTGAAGCATTCTCTATTATATTTATTGAAATTCAAACTTTAAAGAGTAGCACTATTTACGAATTGTAGTATTGCTCTTATTTTATTACATTAAAATTAATAAACATTATTATCTGTTTACACTATTTTTGTTTAACCTATAATCAACTTCTCAGTAGCTGTTCACATCTCTCAATTAATACAAATTAATTCCTTAACGTACAGGTCACTCCTTAAAATATGTCCAAAATACGTCTAAACATACAATTTTCTATGATATGGTGACCTCAACTAGGAGAATCACTGGCACTACCACCATTTTTAGAACCACAACGTGCCCAAATAGAAGCAAACTTAAAACCACTTCCAACTAAACTCGACAAATAATTAGACACCCACGCTAATAGAGATTCGCATCTTGATACATGAAAAGAAGCTGCTTCCTATTTTATTTAATGACCTAAGTTTGAAGCAGAGAGCAGGTGGA
>JBDNRM010000474.1:0-1131 GCA_047718615.1 Bacillus sp. (in: firmicutes)
TCATTTATGTTTGAAAACATAAAAATGTATATGAATGCTAAAGAAAGGCTAAGCAAGGATAAAAATGGTGCAAAAACTGTTTTTGATGTAGAACCTAAGCTAAGAACTGTATGCCTGACAGACGCACTTAAAAGAATTGAGTATTTATGTGATATAGAACTGCCTACAAGATTTACAGATACCGTTTTACATGTTAATAAAATTCGTAATAATATTATGCATTACGCTATCGAATTGGATGAACAAGAGACTGATACACTTATAAAACATTTAAAGGTCTGTTATGATGAAGCGGTTGACTTTTTTTGTATGCACATTGAGGATTTAGAGGGTATGATAGATGAACCACGTTTTGAACTTTCTTATGAAGAGTATGAAGAACAACTAAAGGAAGAGTACGGAGAAAATTATGCCGAAATGCAAAGGGAGGATGCTTTATTGGATTTAATGGAAATGGGGTATGAGGATAAAGGCGAAGGAAGATGGTAAACGCTGCTGTTGTATAATTTTGAAATAAAAATCAAAGAATTCAGGAACTAATGTCTGTGTTTTTTTGTGCATAGAACTGCCTCACCGCCCTCTATACGTGCCACCCTGCCAAACTTTTTTATACACAGCCCAGTGGTGTCGAGTGATTTCACTTTACATGTACAATAGCTATTTGTTGCCGCTGTAGGAATGCATAAGTACCAGCTTCTAGCCTAGTAAGTGCCAGTTTCAAAAAATTAGAAACAAAAAAAGGACTCAATTTACAGAGTCACAGAAAAGTGATATTTTTTGATATAAAGAAATAATAGCCCTTCCCTTGAAAGACATGTAACAGGCTTTCAGGAATAGATTCTTAAAAATAGTGCCATTTACGGAGTTGTGTGATTTAGAATTTTTTTCCGCCTTAGTATGGATGTCCTAACATCATCTGAAATATCTCTGAAATCATTATCTTTAGTCCTTTCTAGATAAGGAAAAATAGCTTTACATATTTATTTATCCTTAAAAAGTTTAAGGATAAATGTCCGTAAATAGATAATGATGGTAGATTATGTTATTATTTATCTGTTTAAATATCATCAATATATTTTATAAGGGGAAATCTCTTTTGAAATTTGAAAATTTGAGTCATTCAAAAGAAGA
>JBDNRM010000475.1:0-1123 GCA_047718615.1 Bacillus sp. (in: firmicutes)
GAATAGAAGCAACACAAAACTTACAAATCCCCACTCCTAAATCCAGCATTTCATAAATATCTTTCTCGTTTTCCATTAAAATATCTTTTCCAACGATGCCAATATCAGCTACCCCATGTTCTACATAAGTAGCAACATCAACCGCTTTTACTAAAATAAATGAAACATTTGTATTTTTACTTTGAAATACAAGCTTCCGACCTTTATTTTTGAGCTCGGAACAATCAATTCCAATCTGCTCAAAAAGTGGAATGACATGTTTTTCTAATCTTCCTTTCGTTAACGCAATTTGAATGTTACGCATGAAGCCTCTCCTTCTTTCTGGACTACCCATTTCTCATTCCATACATATTCCACTAAGTATTCATTCTTTGCCTCAACGACCGTTCCTATTTTATTTTTTCTTGCAAATTGAAAGGTATCGCTTAAATTAGAGAATAGAGATAACCACGCATTTTTCCCATCCTTTCGAAGTAAATTTCGTAACCTTTCTGCTTCCGCTAATCTATTTAACTCATAATGAATCACAATATCAATTTGATTTCGTTCATATGGTTCTTGCTGCTCTTGCAGCGCCTTCACAATTTGATTTACTTGTACCGCGAGTCCAACAGCTGGCAGCATTTCTCCAAAATTCCCAATTAGCTCATCGTATCTTCCGCCACTAACGATTTCTTCTCCAATTTCATATATATATCCTTTGAAAATAACACCCGTATAGTAATCTAAGTGTTGAATCATGCCCAAATCAATTGATATGTAAGAACCATATCCTAACGTTTCAATTGTTTCATACATTTCTTTTACTCTTGCAATTGCCATTTTCTTTTCATTACTTGAAGCAAGCTTTTCTGCCTCCTCAATAACTTCTAAATTTCCAAATAGCCTTGGTAATTTCTCAAGTAATCTTACTGTCTCATCGCATCGATCTAATTTCTTTTCTCCGATAAAATTTGAGAGGGCAGCATAATTTTTACTTTCTATATACGTTCTAAGTACTCTTTCTTCTTCATCATGGATGGCGAGCGTTTTTACAATACATTTATATAACTGTACTTGCCCAATCTCACTTGTAAAAGAGTGCACATTCAACTTTTGAAGTGCTTGAATGACACTTATTACA
>JBDNRM010000476.1:0-1123 GCA_047718615.1 Bacillus sp. (in: firmicutes)
CTTCAATACTAATTGTGCATGATACTTATTTAGAATCCATGCAAGAAAATCAAAAAGATAAAGATATTGAGTTGTTAAGTATTATAAAACACCTCCGACTTGATTTCGACGACGCATTAAGAATTGTTTTCCTATGCGAACGATCAAGCAATGATCCGCTTCTTTCTCGACTAGTTAGTATGGGAGTACTTGATATATTCAATACCCAAAGAATAGATATTGAACAATTTATAAACCAGTTAAAAGGGAAAGTCTCATTCGCAGAAGTAGCACGTTTTATCAATAACTCTCTTAGTATCGATGGTGAAGTGATTCCCTCTCTACTGGAAGAAGATTCGGAAGAGGAATCTGTTAACGAAGATGAGAACGGTAAAACACACAAAGAAAAAAACACTAAAGAAAAAACTATCGTACAAAGAATCGTTCAAAAAAATGTCATAAAAAAGGAATACTCAATTCAAGTACATAATGCACCCAGTGAAAAAGTAGTAGGTGTTCCAGTTAGGAAGAAAACTATCCTTGTAGGTAGCTTTTACCAACGCAATGGTACAACATTTATTTCACATATATTAGCTCGTAGCATAGCAAATTACCAAGTTAGCACTTTATATGTGGAAGATCCCTTGTTAAATCCCTATACATATGACCGTTTTTATGGCCATGAATTTGCTCCAAATTACGTAAATAAGTGGAGTGCACAACAAGAGAATACTTCAGATATTCAAACAGAGTGGTTTCGTGATGGTGTTGAACTTATATGTCATAATCCCACTTTAAGTGAGGAACCAGTAGGAATTAGCTTTGAGGATTATATAAAGTTACTCTACACTAATTCATCACTTGTAACGATTATTGATGTTGGTAGCAACTTAGACAATGAGGTAGTCACTGATTTATTAGAGATAGCAGATCATCTATTCATTGTTCTTGACTCAGATGTCACCCAACTTCAAGGGCTTGGTGAAAATCCACTATTCTCTAGCCTTATCGAATCTGAGAAAACACATATCATTGGTAATCGTTTCAATGAAAAAATAAAGAAAAATCCCTTAATTCAAGATTTATTTAAAGATAAATTAATTTCTATAATTCCCTCTTTTGAAGATGAAGATGTATATGAAGC
>JBDNRM010000477.1:0-1073 GCA_047718615.1 Bacillus sp. (in: firmicutes)
ATAATGCTGCTAAGTGAAGTAAAAGACTATTTAAAAACAGTAATAGATTGCCCTCAATGGTACACTGGCAGGATTGATGGAGCAGTTGAACAATGTATAGGAATATATGGAGTTGAAGGGCCAAAGCCAAACATAGCCTTAGGTGGTTTAGCTAATACAAGCTATTCTACTAAGGCTATTTCTATATTAATACATTGGGGCAAAAACTCTAATACAGCAGAGCAGAAAGCTCAAGAAGTGTATAATTCTTTATTTGGACAAAGTGCCACTATAGGTGGAAAAAGAGTAATTAAATTTGATATGAGGACACCGGAGCCAGTTCCGGTAGGTACTGATAGCAATGGTGTCTTTGAATTTGTAATAGAAACAGTAATTTATTTTGAAAGGTGGGTAATGTTAAATGACATTTGAAAGTGGAGTTTATCCTGTTTATGATACTGATTTTAAGATTGGTATAAAAGGAAAATCAAGTACTGATTCAGATATGAAATCTATAGCTGATATGGAAACATTCTCTATGAAGATTGATGGAAAAACAGAAAAGTGGACATCAATGACTACAAAAGGATGGGAAAGAGCTTTAATGACAGGCAAAGGATTTTCTATAAGCGTGAAGGGGAAAAGAAATGTTGGAGATGCAGGAAATGATTATGTAGCAGCTACAGCATGGAAAGATGGATTAGATTGTAGTACTAAAGCAGCAATAGTATTTCCTAATGGAGATAAACTTGAATTTGATTGCGTAATTGATGTAACTAATCCAGGTGGAGATGATTCAAGTAAAGTCGCGCCTTTGGAATTCGAATTAATAGGTGATGGAAGACCAAACTATACAGCAGCAACAGTAACACCTTAGGAGGAATTTATAAATGAGTAAAAAGTACAACATAGTAAATAAAATTATGAATGCAAAAGAAAGAGCTACAGTGCAAATTGATGAGGAACATGAGTTTAAAATTAATGATAGTTTTCCAGCTGCAATGGCGATAAAAGCTTATATGGAAGATAAGAAGTTAAAAGAAGAGGAACAAATTTCAAAAGTTTTGGGTACTGCATTCAATAAAGAAGATAAT
>JBDNRM010000478.1:0-1067 GCA_047718615.1 Bacillus sp. (in: firmicutes)
AATTAAATAATAATTGTTGGGAAATACGTCATGTTTTTGATTCCATTCAACTAACTTTATATCGTTATCCAAAAGTGGGGATGGCTGTATATCTGAACCGTATGCAATAAATTCCGTTTTTGGAGTATAAGTACAATAGTCGTTTAAAATATATTTTTCAATACCTTTTGAGTCACAGACAAGTAGATCAGCATGTTTCACCATTAGTTTCTCTGAAAATTTCCAGTACATTCTAATTGCTTTAGTCCATTTACTACGCTTCCACTCATGTCCATCAGGATTTACATATACCTTTGTTCCGGATTTTAACAACTGGTTTTTGAAGTGTTTAATAAAAGGTCCAATTCTACATGCTAAAATATATACAATGCAATTACTTAGCTCTTTGTCCTTTATATATTCAATAATTCTTCGCAAACTAAGCAAGTCATAGAGAGGCGCTTTGGCACTGCCAATATCCGGTACCTTCACGTTAAAACAGTGCACACCGTTATACTCTTGTTCATCATTATCGCTAGCTAAACAAGACACATGATATTTAATTTCATTGCTTTTTTTCCCTGACGTTAACTGATCAACAAAAGTTTCAAACCCGCCATATCGTGCAGGAATACCCTTAGAGCCAATAATAAAAATATGTTTCATTCTTCACAGATCCCTTTACATACTTTTTTGTATAAGTTCAAGATTATTTCCGAATGTTTCATTAATGAATAATTAAACTCATTAGAACAGATATTTAAATTCATTTTCTCTAATATTTCTCTATCTTTTACAATACTCTTGATTTTATTTGCTAATATATTGGCATCAGGTTTTACTATAATACCGTTGAAATTTTGTTTAATTAAATCATTTGCTCCAACAAGTGATGTGGTAATAATAGGAACTCCATTTGCTAAGCTTTCTAATACAACCAATCCAAAAGTTTCCCACCATATACTTGGTATTATAGTAATATCTGTATTTTCAAAGATTTCTTTTTCTTGATTAAATTCATATTTTCCGTTAATAGTTACAAATGACTCAATATCCGTTAAATGAGGATTTGTGGTATTACCAAAAAC
>JBDNRM010000479.1:0-1067 GCA_047718615.1 Bacillus sp. (in: firmicutes)
ACTATATTTAGATCCGTCTCATGGTGTAACAAACCATCCAAAACATGAATCGCATCCCTTGAATTAGTATGAATAATCTTTGTGTAATAAGAAGAAAATTGATCACTTGTAAAACGATAGATGGTGGCTCCTTTTCCAGTTCCATAATGTGGGTTTGCATCTGCATGTAGCGACGCCTATCTGCATTCTCATACCATCGGACGAGGATGTTGTACCGTCTCCCCAATAGGAGGACAATTGCAATTTGTGATGAAAATTTACTAATACGGCTTGGGCTTTATTCATTGCATCTTCATACATGCGCCATTGTGATACATTGGCCAATTGCTTATATGTAAGTCCGGGTGTTGCTTCAGCCATTTTGCTTAAACCAATATTCATTCCCATTCCTAAAAGAGCAGCCATAATAATAATTGTTTCTTCTTTATCCGGTTTTCGATTATTGGAAGCATGAATAAATTGCTCATGAAATCCTGTTATATAAGCAATATCCATCAGTAAATCGGTTAATTTTATTCTTGGTAGCATCTGATACAGGCTTGCACTAAATTTCTTTGCTTCTTCTGGAACATCTTTTTCTAATCGTGCAAGTGACAGCTTTCCTTTTTCAAGAGAAACTCCATCTAACTTGTTGGAATTAGCAGCTAACCACTGTAACCTCCCATTAAGGCTGCTAGTTCTCTCTGTAATATAATCCTTGAATGATAAACTAACTGATAATCTCGTATTCCCCTTCGATTGATTCCATATATCTTCCGAAAACAAATATTCTTCAAAGTCTCTATATTGTCTGCTGCCAACAATAGAAACATCTCCTGCCCGAACATGCTCCCGAAGTTCTGTTAAAACAGCCATTTCATAGTAATGACGATTAATTGTTGTACCATCATCCTCGTATAAATGCTTTTTCCATCGTTTTGAAATAAAATCCACAGGTGAGTCATCAGGCACTTTTCGCTTTCCGGATTCGTTCATTCCTCGTATAATCTCGACAGCCTGTAAAAGTGGCTCATTTGCCTTTGTAGAATGGAATTCCAATACTCTTAATAGCGTTGGCGTATATTTTC
>JBDNRM010000480.1:0-1060 GCA_047718615.1 Bacillus sp. (in: firmicutes)
ATTAAAAGGAGTGAATTTTTATTTATTATGTGGGCAAAAGTATTTTATAGTTTTTTATCAATCGCATTAGAACTAACCTTATTATTTATTGGAATCTCTTTTCTAATCAACCTATTCCAGGCATTTATTCCATATAAAAAGATGGAACGTTTAATGGAAAAAAAGCATCCATTTGTAAGTACCTTAGTCGCTTTAGGATTTTCCTTTATCACGCCTTTTTGTTCCTACTCAACAATTCCGGTGGTAGTTAATCTTCTTAATAAAAAAGTAAGATTTGGAATTGCAATGATTTTCTTGTTCTCGTCTCCTGTCTAGATCCGACCATAATAACATTAATGACAGCTGTACTAGGAATAAAAGTAGCCGTCACTTACACAGTCATAACATCCATTCTTTCCGTAATTATTGGTTTTACTTTAGAAAAGTTTGGTTTTGAACAACAGATAAAAACCGTTGTAGTAACAGGCTATCAAGAACCAGATAAGAAATTTCAACTAAAAGCAGCATTAGTCGAAACACTTCAACTAATGAAAAATGTGTATCCATATTTGCTAATTGGTGCATTCATTCATGGAGTAGTTCCAACTAGTTGGATATCCACTTTTATGGGAGGTGATAACTGGTGGCTAGTTCCTATAGCTGCAATTATTGGTATTCCGCTCTATATTAGACTTCCTACTATGATACCAATTTCCCAAATCATGATTGCTAAAGGGATGGCTTTGGGTCCAGTAATGGCTCTCATGATAAGCTCAGCTGGTGCAAGTCTACCAGAGTTAACTTTATTAAATAGCATATTCAAAAAGAAACTCGTATTTGCATTCATTGCTTCAGTCTTTGCGATGTCAACTATATCTGGATTTTTATTCTACATTATTTAAGGAGGAAAACTATAATGAGGATCTTAAAAGGTCTATTTCAAAAGAAAGTTCATGTTGCAATATTAAAATCGAGGAAATAAAAGAAAATTGCGAGAAAAAAACAAAAGATTAACAAGAACCGAACTCTTGCTGTAATAAATAATGAAGTGTGTGGATATAAATTGAATCTATGTATAGAC
>JBDNRM010000481.1:0-1054 GCA_047718615.1 Bacillus sp. (in: firmicutes)
GAACTTTTCACTCTCCAGTTGGTAAGACATTAATCGCATATCGAATTTATTTGAACTTACCACAAGTTGAATTGGCTCATCGGCTGAAGGTAAGTGAAGCTCAAGTTTCTAGAGATGAAAGAAACGAATACTACGGTGCAACTACTGAAAAAATTGAAAACGTTATGAGAGCTATGGGAATGGAGGCCACAATCAAAATCGAAATTACTGACGAAGTAGGGGCATAGTTGCCGATAAAATGATTCTTTGTTTTTTGATGATGGATATAGAGCGTGTACATAGATTACACGCTCTAGGTCCATTTTCTTGTTTAGAAAAGACATCTCCGCATCAGCAAATTTTCGTACTAATTCTTTGAAATAGTATGATTTTCAATCCAAATACTCATTTCATTAATTCCAATTTTATTTTCTTGGTCGGATATTTTTACTGTAAAATCTTCTTTTTCTTGCTGTTTCGCTTCAATACTATATCCATTTTGTAACAAGAATACTTTCAATGCTGCGTATGCTGTTCGCTTATTAGCATTATAAAAGGGGTGATTTTGTGCCAAGCTCTGAAAAAGAGCTGCTGACTTTTCAAATACTGTTTTATAAGCATCTTCCCCAAACGCGGATTGTTTTGGTCGATTAATGGCACTGTCTAAAAGGTTCGGTTCTTTAATACCAATGTCCTCGCTTGAAGAATACTTTTTAATGAGGAAGGCATTAAGATAAACGATTTGACCTTTGGTTAAATACGTTGTCACCGATTAACCAGTCCTTTGAAGACTGCATCATCTTCCTCAACAATTTGGTTCACCATGTTAATGAAATCTTCATCCACCCCATCAGGAAGGGTTAATTTTTGATGTTTTTTTATCGTTACAGTTCCATCCGGTTGCATAACAAATTCAATGTTATCTCCTTGTTTTGCATTTAAATGTTTCAGAATGGCAGGAGGAAATGTTGATCCGATGCTATTACCCAATTTCACCAATTTTCTATCCACTTTAATCACTTCCATTTTTATAACCTTCTTCCTTTATTATATTATAACGTTATAACTATTATAC
>JBDNRM010000482.1:0-1040 GCA_047718615.1 Bacillus sp. (in: firmicutes)
ATGTTAGAAATAACTAAAAAGATTAAGAAACATCTTTTATTACACTTTTTGTCGTTTTTTTTCTTTGAATTTTTGAATTTATTGAGAAAAATTTAAAGTTTTAGAAAATTTTCTTGTTAATCAAGCTCCTAGATTGGCGAGCATATGCACGTATCATGCAGAAAACGGTTCTCGCATTAGAGGCAAATCCACGGTGATGCTAAAATTCGCTACAATAATAGAGAATTCTCCTTTTGACATAATGGTAAGACAAATAGTAGTAGCGATAATCCCAATCTTCTTTCAATAATAAAGTTTCCAAAGAAAGTGCTAATAGTAGCTTCGAGGGTAAGCCGTGATGTGGTTTATAAATTCACATCAATTCGAGGTGTGGTACATTCCTCTTTTGTTATTCCTAAAAATTTATATGTTTCTTGCTTTGTTGAATGATTAAAATGCTTTTGCAGCAATGACACGGCAACTCCGCGTTTATATGCATGATATCCAAATGTTTTCCGCATAGAATGAGTGCCAATTTTTGCATCGAGGCCAATTGCTTCTGCTGCTTGGTGAATGATTCGATATGCTTGTTGTCTACTTAAGTGATTATCTGTTTTTTTAGAGTGAAACAAGTAGTTCTCGGGGGTTAAACATGTAGTTTGTACATAATATAGAATGGATTTTTTTACTTTTTGATTTAAATAAATCTTTTTTTCTTCCTTATTATCTTCTTTTTTTAATGTGTAAAAATCTTTTACAACTTCTCCATTAACAAGATCCTTTACACGAATATCCAATATTTCTGTGATAGTTAAACCGGTGTTTATACCCAAAACAAATAAAAGATGGTCTCGTTCGGAATTCTTTTTTAAATATCGTTTCATGCTGTTAATCTGTTTTATATCTTTAATTGCTTCTACAACTTCCATGTTTTTCTGCTCCTTTAATGTTACTCAATATAAAAAATACTAAGTAATGAGTAACATAATTTAATTATAAAGGGATGGAGTGAGCACGTCAAATTATGAAAGATAATCTTTTTTTATTACACAGCATAAATA
>JBDNRM010000483.1:0-1037 GCA_047718615.1 Bacillus sp. (in: firmicutes)
GACAGATTTTCTAGATTCTAGTTGTTTCTTTAAAGTTTTTCTTACTTTATTTCGGGCAGAAACAATTTCTTTAAGATCTACGGTATAATCAGAGATTTCAGGAGAAATGGCAGTACATATGTATTTATCCTGATAAAATACTCTAATTTCTGCAATATCTCTTGGATTGTAACGAATAATCACAGTTTCACCAACGTACGCAGCTAAATTAGTATCTATATATCTCATGCCTTGAAAATGGATACCATCAGAATGCACTTTTCTTGGTTTTGCTACGTTTAGTAATAATAAATCCAAAGTTTCTAAGCTTTCTGGCATATTAGGTAAAAATCCTGAACTATTCCAAGAATGTATTGGTTCTTTTTTTGTTGTGCCATGAATCCTATGGTGATACTTATATATAAGGAAGGTTGAAAATTTTTCATCAAGTTCTTTAATTGTGAGAAGGGACTGGGTGGTTTGATTACCTAAATAACCAGGTAAATCTTGCAAAAACAATTGATTTACCGTTAGAAAAAACCTTTCAATTTTCCCTCGTCCTCTAGGAACACCTACAGTCGAAAAGACTAAGTTAATTTTCAAATCAATTGCTACCTGTTCTAAATGTTTGGAGGTAAAATCACTTCCGTGATCTGTGTAGAATTTTTCTGGGATGCCACATATTGGCCAATCACGATTTCCATTGTTCCATATTGCTTGGTGTAAAACTAATGATGTGTTTATTGCAGTGGGGGATTCAAAGGATAAATAGTACCCAGCAATTGCTCGACTATAATCATCTAAGATAATTGTTAACCAAGGCCTTTCTGGTTTTCCCTTTTCATTTAACACGATAATATCTAGTAGAGTGTGGTCAGCTTGCCAAATTTCATTGGGGTAGTTTGCTTCACGTCGATATATCAAATCATATTTGTTTTTATATTCTTTATTCCCTTCATAGGCTAACTTCTTAAGACTGGGTGAAAGAGATTTCGAAATGGAATAGACTTGATAATAACTAGGTTGTTTCCAATTTTTCTTTTTACATACTTCACATA
>JBDNRM010000484.1:0-1028 GCA_047718615.1 Bacillus sp. (in: firmicutes)
CTAAAAAAACCAAGGAGCTACAACTCCTTGGACAACTACTTACGAGTGGTATGCTAAATAGTTATTTAGAAGACCCACCCTTTTGCTTCCTACGGCGCGGGGCGGGTTTTCGTTTGTTCTTCTTTTTGCTTGCAAAGCGATTTGCATAGCCTGCAGCAAGAGTAGTAAAAAAGATTTTTGCTACATCTTTGAGTAAGTCCAATACGAAATCCATTTGTATGTCACCTCCTTTCCCTCTTAGACAGGAAAAGAGTGCATACCACCCGCACCTATGTAGTTGTATCATCATTATATCACACCATTTTTCCATTAGGACAAACAAAAACCCCTTACATTGGGGAATCGTCCCGAAAATGTGCTTAGCGTTGTAAATCCGCATTTTCCTGACGGTACCCCTTTATTGCTGTGTTTTTTTGTATTATCTATTAAAACTGCAATAATGTTTGCTAATTCTTCATCGATTGGAACCATGTGTCCTTTTACATAAGTTTTCTCTATGTCTGTTACTATGCTGTATTTCCCATTTAGTAACACCAGGCAGTTTTGCTTTAAACCTAATACATCAGATATTCTCAAACCTGTTTTAAATGCAATCCATACAATTGGCTGAACTTCTTTATGTAAATGATCTAGATTATTAAATAACTGTTCCAATACAAACTCGGGTATGTAATCAATAGTTTCATGCGATTTTTTTACTTTCCTGGGTTTATCACCGGGGATAATCAAAAGATCAACAGGTAAATTGGGAGCCATGTGACTGTTGTTATAAAAGTGCAAATCTCTTATAAATTGATTTACAGCAGTAAGTGATTGAATCTGGTATCTATTTGGATTAACATCTTTTCTAGTGTTTCCTTTTACATATTGACTTAGCCAATCAATATACCCTTCAATATGTTCCCTTGAAAGTTTCGTTAAATCTTTCCAATTAGGCTCTGTGTTAGATATATAATTAAGAAATTTCCCAATCCAACCAGCATAAGTTCTAGCTGTAGACCACGAAAAATTATTTTGTGCTAATATTC
>JBDNRM010000485.1:0-1022 GCA_047718615.1 Bacillus sp. (in: firmicutes)
TAAATAGTATATACATAGGATTGTGGCTTCAGACACTGCTCACATTAATTATCGCTCATTATTCAATGTATAAATTTTCGACATCTAAAATACAATCCATTATTTTTTCACTGGTCTATACACTATCTATGTATAGAGCTTGTGCAGTATATACGAGATTTGATTTAGGAGAATCTATTGCTATTACTGTTCTACCTATAGTCTTCTTGGGGATTTATTATTCTTTCTATGGTGACTATAAAAAATGGATTTATCTAACAGCAGGATTAGTTGGGCTACTTTATTCACATATATTGAGTCTAGCCATCATTATTATGTTTATGCTCCTTTTGTTTGTTTTTACTTGGAAAGAAATCAAGGAAAGGAAGATGCGCTTAAAAAAAATACTCCTATCATTTTTCTTAACAGCTGCATTAACGACAATCGTGTGGATGCCGTTTTTGGAACAATATTTTAATACAGATATCCATAAACCTATTATTCTTAATTTATCATCTTCAGCTCAAAAAGTAAGTGACACAATTAATGCATCCTTTTCAAATAATTTCGGATCTAATATAGGAATATTCATGGCTGTGACATTAATAATCGGTTGGTATTTTTTTAGAAAATCAACAAGATATATGAGTATTTATCTGATTGGATTAGTTCTATTTATCCTATCTAGCAACTTGTTCCCGTGGAAAACCCTTCAAAATACCCCTCTAAATATAATTCAGTTTCCATGGAGATTAATGATATTAATAGATATAGTGCTGTCTGTTGCTTATTCTAAGGTATGTTTAATGATTCTTGAAAAATATAAAGAAAAAACAAAAAAAGTCTTAATGACACTTTTATTAATCTTTTTGCCAATACTTTTTTATTATGCCAGCGCTCAATCCTATGTAGAAAGTGTACAGTATCAAGAGTTATTAGATTATAAGCCAACTGCAAATCATCCAATTGCTTTTAATCCTTTGCAACGATATAAAGTTAATGCTGAAAATTATCGATATCAATTTTATTATTTTGAAAATGGA
>JBDNRM010000486.1:0-1010 GCA_047718615.1 Bacillus sp. (in: firmicutes)
GATGAAAACAGCATCATTGAAGGTTTTAATTCTGGAGGTCAAGATTATATTACAAAGCCATATAATGCACCTGAGCTCGTTGCCCGTGTAAAATCTCAACTAAAAATTAGTCGACAATCAAGAAAACTCACTCAAGCATACCGAGAACTAGAGTATTTTTCTTATACTGCATCCCATGAACTGAAATCGCCTATTCTTATCATAAATCAATTAATCCACATTTTAAAAGAACAATTATTGACTGATAAAGAAAAGGCTGAACTCTTTAAGAACTTAGATGAAAAATGCAAACAGTCAACGATGATAATAGATGGCCTTCTCAATTTATCAAAAGCTTTTCAACATAAAATTGCAATGGATCAAATTGATGCCGAAAAGATCTGTGGTGAACTGGTCAAGGAATTTATTTCTTTAAATCCCAACAGAAAATATTCAATCTACATAGATCATCAACATTGTCCTTTGTTAAGTGATAAAATTTTATTTACCATTCTCATTCAAAACTTGTTAAGTAATTCATTTAAATTTACTAAAAATAAGATATTAACACAAATCAGCATTCATTTTGCTATTAAAGACAATTTATTTTCCGTTCAGATTAAAGATAATGGAATTGGCTTCGATAATGAATATAAAGAAAAAGTTTTTGAGGTATTTACACGCTTGCATCCATTCGAAGAATATAACGGAAACGGCATTGGTCTCGCCACCGTAAAAAAAATAATGCATCGAATGCAGGGTGAGGTACAGATACACAGTACTCCAGGACAGGGAACAACGGTAACTTTACTTTTACCTCAATAAATCTATTTTCATCTTATTGAATATGCTTTTTAAATGTTCTTATTGAAGAAAGGCCGGCATCCATTATCCCTTGATAATGATCCAACTAGATGTATACTAAGCATATTATTAAGAAAATTAACATCATTCTTTTAATAAGATGATCGTGTAGTTCCCATTACAAAATAAAAATCATATTACTAAACTTTATTTCCCATATATCAAAA
>JBDNRM010000487.1:0-1003 GCA_047718615.1 Bacillus sp. (in: firmicutes)
ATATTCTTGATGGTAAATTTTTAGAAATTAATGATCAAGTAGGAAAAGAAGTTAAGCAACAAGAAGATTTCAAGGCACTTGTGGAAGAAATTAAGAAGCATATACCTAGTTTTTCTTCTGAAGAATTAAAGGTTTCGCTTGCTTATGAAGCAGACTCAGTGGTTCGCGTCGAATCTAAAACAAATGAAATTGCAGAAGATGTTGTTTCTGCTGAAGTGTTGGAATTTACAAACGAAGCAAAAAATGTAGAAATTATCGTTATCGCTTTTAATATGGATTACGGTGTGCTAACAAAAACTAAGGCTATTATTGATACAGGAGCGTTAGATAATAATTTTAAAGGTTTTGAGGTTATCGATGGAGAAGTGATTGAAATTTTCTCTGAAGATGGACAATTCGTTGAGAACGAAAAGCCAAATCTTCCAAATAATCCTGAATACATTCCAGGACAAATAATGGAGGCAAAAGCAAATTGGTCTATTGGTACCTGGTGTTTAAGAGATAAAGCAGGAAAATTTTATAAGCATTGTGGACCTGGATGTGGGGATTACAATAAGACCGGCGGAGGAACACCGATTAATAAAATTGATGAGTGTTGCCGTGCCCACGATCGTTGCTGGAGAAACTTTGGTAAAGGGGATAACTGCTGCGATAAAGAAATTGAAATTTGTGCAGCTAGATATAAATCACAAGATCCAGCTACTTATTATCAAATTGCTCTTTACTTCTTACCACAAGGAGCGCTTTGCAGAAAATAATAAAAAAAGCATCGTGGGTCAAACCACGTTGCTTTTAGAGTTAAGGTTCATTCCAAAATAATGTTGAAGCATAAGGAATTATTATGGTTACAAAAGCGATAAGGGAATTCCCAATAAGACCACCAATCTTAAATAATCCCTTTTTGCCGACTATTCCTAAAACAAGGCCGACTACAGGTAATACCCAAAGAAAGAATATAACGTATTCTCTTTTGATACTACTTACGTCCCAATAAATTCTTAAA
>JBDNRM010000488.1:0-1003 GCA_047718615.1 Bacillus sp. (in: firmicutes)
ACTAACAAGTCTTTAACAAAGTTAGGGGAGACTGTGGGGGCATAAGTCTCCCTTATCAAATAAAGGAGGGTGTATAGAGTGGATAATTGGCAAGCAATAGGTTATATGCTTTTAGCTTGTAAAGAAGCTGAATTGGACAAAGATACAGTTAAAAAGTTGTATCAGAATATGTACAGGCAATTTGATTTAAAAACTGAAAAAGAAGCAGAGGAACAAGGTTATGCTTGGTATCATTCTTTTGGAAAAGAGAGGGATTATGAATAATGGCTGAAATGGTTAGAGTTAACACACGTATTAGTTCGACTTTAAATGATTGGTTGGATGGTCAATCAGGAAAGACTGGCATACCAAAAAGTACACTGATACATTTGGCTTTAGAACAGTATGTGAGTCAAAAAGAGGCAATTGATACTATGGGTTTGATGATGCAGAAGTTAGAACAATTGGATAAAAAGTTATAGGAGAAGTTGTACTGCGTATGAAGGGAAAGTGCTGACCAGTGGAAGGATCTATGGAATGTGAGCGTAGCGGTTCCTTGATAGTGAGAAGTCCCTTTGGTATTCTTTCCGCAGCGTAGCGGAGGGTAGGGGAAAAGTGCCTTTCTTTTCCTCAAAGGATGGGTTTCCAAAGGGACAGAGGCTCACTGTCAAGGACACATGGAATAGTTCCTGGAGCGGTGGCGTTTGCACAATTTATGGGGTTCTTCTTTATTAACTTGATTTTAATTAAACATTACGAGAAAAATTAGCATGCCTTTTGAAGCCAATCATAATGGCCCCAAAGGGTTGCACTACATTTTGCAACGAAAAAAAGGGGTGATAAAAATTGCATAAAGATAATAATGATAGGGTGTGCATAGGTGACGGTAGTATGGTGACAGTTACGCGCATGAAGCATCTTATTGAAGTCCAGCACATGGAAAAAATTAATCGGCAGGCGAATATAAAAAAGTTAGATTCAGATAGATATGTGGATTTAAGAACAGGTGAAGTTAAAGAATTTG